>CAUJIM010000041.1 GCA_963205335.1 Pseudomonadota bacterium | reverse complement strand
CCTCTCGGAGCTGTTGTTCGCATTCGTATCGAAAGCGCCCTGTGAGCGCTCGACCGTCTCGGGCTTGGGCAAGGATCCATTCGTCGCGCCAGCACACATAGACAATCGACGCGTTCCATGGCTCCGCGCGAACTTCGACTTCCTCACCGTCCTTCGCCAGCGCCAGGCGAGGGTTCCAGTAGTGGATGCCATCTAGAAACACTCCTCGCTGTCGATCGATCACTCGGGTACGTGGACCGCTGTGCGGGGCGGTGAGAAGCTTGAATGTCTGGTCGTAGCCCCGATGGCCACTTCAAATTCCCCCACCTATGGCCACCCAAGTTCCCCCGGGCAGGACAGGTCCGATTATGCCGCGGACGGCGCGGTGGTCAGGCGTGCGGCGGCTTCGCGCAGCCGGTAGCTCTTGCCGTCGAACTCCAGCATCGCCGCGCGGTGCATGAGGCGGTCGAGGATGGTGGTGGCCATGGTCTGATCGCCGAGGTATCGGCCCCAGTCCTGGACGACGCGGTTGGAGGTGACGACGATGCTGCGCCGGTGCTTGTAGCGCTGGTGAACCACGGTCTGCAGCAACTCGCCGGCGGCCTCGGGGATGCGCCGCGCGAGGAACAGGTCGTCGAGCACGAGCAGGTCGGGCGCGGTGTAGGTGCGCAGCAGTTCGGCCTGTTCTTGCGGGGAGCTGACGGCGAAGCGGGCGAACTCGGTGTCGGCCTCGACGTAGCGCACGTCGAAGCCCTGCAGCGTGGCGTGGTAGGCCACGGCCTTGGCGACGTGGCTCTTGCCGGTGCCGGGCTTGCCGATGATGAGCGCGTTGCCGCCGTCGGCGAGGAACTTCAGCGTGTGCAGCTCGAAGCAGGCCTGGCGAGGCAGCTTCGGGTTGAAGCGCCAGTCGAAGTCGGCGAGCGTGAGCCGCTCGTCCAGGCGCGATTGCTTGAAGCGCTTCTCGGTCAGGCGCGAGCGGCGCCGATCGAGCTCGTCCTGCAGCATCGCCGAGAGCGTCTCCAGGAAGGGCTGCTGGGTGGCCTGCGCCTCCATGACGCGCGTGTTCAGCGTGGCGGCGATGCCCGACAGGCGCAGCGCGCGCAGGGTGCGTTCGATCTCGGTGAGGGTCATCATGAGCGGGGATTCTCCGGGGTGGTGGAAATGGCGGGATGCTGCGAGGCGCAGCGCCGAAACAGCTCGCCGTACTCGTCGGCGGGCCGGATCAGGGGGTGGCCCTGGGTGAGGCCGTCGTCGGTGCCGTGCGGCCCGTTGGCGAGGCTTGCCGGGGCGTTGTCGATGGCCGCAAGCGCCTCGGCCACGAGCTTCTCGGTGAGGGCCTTGACGTGGCGGTAGCTGTGCACGCCGTCGGCGATGGCACGCGCGCAGGCCGCGTCCACGAGGCGGCGCGGATAGCGCTGGGCCAGGCCCACGATGCCCCAGAGCTTGCGCTGTCCGACGCGTCCCTCGACGGCGAAGAGCAGCTCGCACAGGCGGTGTGCGTCCACGCCGATGGCGCGTGCCTGGCCCAGGATACGGCGCGTCTCGCGCGAGGGGTTGAAGACGCGCTCGTCGTCGGGCAGCACCACCGTGCCGGGGCGCTCGGCACGGGCATGGGTTCTGAGCAAGGCCTGCGTGGCCAGGTCGCGGATCTCGATGCTGCGCTCGAAGACGCGCACCAGCACCTTCGTGCCGATGGTCGCCGGGCGTGCGGCGTAGCTGCTGTGGTCCACGCGCACGCAGCCGTCGTCGCACACGGTGCGCTGCGCCTGGACGAAGTACTGCATGCCCAGCGCCGGCAGCGGCTGCAGGTGGGGCCGCTCCTCCTCGTACATCGCCTGCACCTGGCGGCGTGCGCTGCCATGGATGCGCGAGGCGGCCCACTTGCCCTCCCAGTGCTCGAGGAAGGCGTTCTGCTCGTCCAACGTCTCGAAGCGCCGCCCTTTGAGCGCGGTGGCCTGGGTGTGGCCGATGGCGCTCTCCACGCTGCCCTTGCGGTTGGGGTCGCGCACGCGCGCCGGGTCGGCTGCCACGCCGTAGTGCGCCAGCGTGGCGGCGTACACCGGGTTGAGCTCGGGCTCGTACAGGTCGGGCTCGAGCACGCCCTCCTTCAGGTTGTCGAGCACGACGTAGCGGCAGCTGCCGCCGAAGTAGCGCCAGGCCTGCTCGTGCAGCTGCGCCCAGGTTTGCTGGCTGGACTTCCACACCACGCGGCGAAAACACCGGCGCGAGTAGCGCAGCGTGGCCACGAACAGGCGCGGGCGCCGATAGCGCTCGGTGCCGGGCACGCGGGTGAGCGCGCCCTCGCCGTAGTCGACCTGCATCTCCTCACCGGGCGAAAAGCTCAGGCGGTCGAACTGCTCGGGCTCACGATGGCGCACCCTGGCCACGAAGCGCTTGACCGCGTTGTAGGCGCCGGTGAAGCCGTGGGCGTCGACCAGATCCTGGTAGATCGCCGTGGCGTTGCGGCGCAGGCGCAACTGCGCCTCGATGAAGGCGCGGTGCGGCTCGCAGCTCGACACCGCCGCTGCCGTCGTAGTCGGTGGCCGGGGCGGGGGAGTTTGCCCCGCGGAGTCGGTGGCCACCCCGGGGGAATTCGCCTGGCTCTCGGCGGCGAACTTGCGCTGGTATGCACGGACCGTCTTGCGGTCGATGCCCGTGACGCGCTCGATCTCGCGCTGGCTGGCCCCGGCCTCCAGCAGCGTGCGCAGGGTGATTCTCAGGTGCGGCTTCAAGACGTTCACTCCTCGTGGCTCCCTGGGCTTCACAGGGAGCGGAAAGTAACGTCCTGCCGGGTCGACCCGGCGCCGCGTTCGCTGGCCTCAGCCCGTCATCGCGACGGCGCCGGGGTGGGGGAATTTGGGGTGGCCATCAGTGGGGGAGTTTGGGTGGCCGCCGGGGATTCCAGGGTTGCCAATTCGACAGCTTCCCGGGTCTTCCAGGGCCCGCGACGATGGATCAATTCGGCCTTGTAGAGCCCGTTGATGGTCTCGGCCAGGGCGTTGTCGTAGCTGTCGCCCTTGCTGCCCACTGAGGGCTCGATGCCGGCTTCGGCCAACCGCTCGGTGTACAGAATCGAGACGTACTGCGAGCCCCTGTCGCTGTGATGGGTCAGGCTGCCGTCGCCATCGGGGCGCCGGTCGTACAGCGCCTGTTCGAGCGCGTCCAGAACGAACTCGGTATGCATCGAACGGCTTACCCGCCAGCCAACGATCCGCCGCGAAAAGACGTCCACCACGAACGCCACGTACAACCAGCCCTGCCAGGTCGACACGTACGTGAAGTCGCTCACCCAGAGTTCGTTCGGGCGCGACGCCTTGAACTGCCGATTCACCCGGTCCAGCGGACACGGCGCCGCACGGTCGCTCACCGTCGTGCGCACCGCCTTGCCTCTGCGCGCCCCTTGCAGGCCCAGACGGCGCATCAGGCGCTCGACCGTGCAGCGAGCCACCTTCACGCCTTCACGGACGAGCTGGCGCCACACCTTGTCTGCGCCGTAGACTTGCAGGTTCGACTGCCAGACCTCGCTGATGCGTGGCATCAGGGCCTCGTCGCTTCGCACCCGCTCGCATCGCAACTGCGGGCAGCGTCGCCGGGCCGCATGTCGCCAGTAGCCCGACGGGGCAATCTGCAATGCCTTGCAGATCGGCTCGACCCCATAAACGTCGCGATGCTCGTCGACGAACTTCATCATCATTTCAGCCGGCGGTCGAGCTCCGCCTGGGCGAAAAACGCGCTGGCCAACTTCAGGATCTCGTTGGCTCGCCGCAGTTCCTTGACCTCGCGCTCGAGATCCTTGATCCGCTTGGCTTCGGCCGTCGTCATCCCTTCGCGCTGACCGCTGTCGCGCTCATGCTGGCGCACCCAGCGTCGCAGCGTCTCGGCCGTGCAACCGATCTTGCCCGCAATCGACTCGATCGCCGCCCACTGTGACTCGTACTGATCCCGCGACTCCATGACCATGCGTACCGCACGCTCCTGGACCTCCGGGGAAAACCTTGTCTGCTTGCTCATGACTCCATCCTCTCAAAGGTTGGAGCCTCCTCAAAACCCGGGGCGGTTCACCCTGCCCGGCCGACCGTGACTCGTGGTGGCCCATCATTGGATCCGCCCTGGACGAAGGGATCAGCGAAGACGATGTTCTGCGCTGGTGCGAGAGCGGGCCGGGCTTCAAGCGCAGCGACGCAGTGTCCACCATCCGATCGCTGGCGGGCCGATCGTCCACCGGAAAATCCGGGGCACTGTTTGCCATGGCGCGCAATGTTGGCTGGTGTGACGAGTCGGCCAACGGGCACCTCCGGCAGGCGACGACCGAGGGACGCGAGATTGCCGAAAGGCTGCACAAGGCGAAGGCGCCCCTTGCGTCCACGGACGCCAAGAGCAGCGCGCCCGCCGATGGCGCCAGCTCTG
>CAUJIM010000040.1 GCA_963205335.1 Pseudomonadota bacterium | reverse complement strand
GCCAGCGTGTAGCGGTAGATGTTGTCGACAAAGAAGAGCACGTCGCGCCCTTCGTCGCGGAAGGACTCGGCGATCGTGAGGCCGGTCAGCGCCACGCGCAGGCGGTTGCCCGGCGGCTCGTTCATCTGGCCGTAGACCATCGAGACCTTGGACTGCGAGAGGTCCTCCTGCACGACGACCTTGGAGTCGCTCATCTCGTGATAGAAGTCGTTGCCCTCGCGCGTGCGCTCGCCGACACCGGCAAACACCGACAGGCCCGAGTGCGCCTTGGCGATGTTGTTGATGAGCTCCATCATGTTCACGGTCTTGCCGACGCCGGCGCCGCCGAACAGGCCCACCTTGCCGCCCTTGGCGAAGGGGCAGATCAGGTCGATCACCTTGATGCCGGTCTCGAGCAGTTCCTGGCTCGGGCTCAGTTCGTCATAGGCCGGCGCCTTGCGGTGGATGGCGGCCGTCTGCTCGTGGCTGACGGGGCCACGCTCGTCGATGGGGTTGCCCAGCACGTCCATGATGCGGCCCAGCGTCGCCTTGCCCACGGGCACGGTGATGGGGCTGCCGGTGTTGGTCACCATGATGCCGCGCTTGAGGCCGTCGGAAGAGCCGAGGGCAATGGTACGCACGATGCCGTCGCCCAGCTGCTGCTGCACTTCCAGCGTCAGGGCCGAGCCTTCGAGCTTGAGGGCATCGTAGACCTTGGGCATCTGGTCGCGCGGGAACTCCACGTCCACCACGGCGCCGATACATTGAACAATTTTTCCTTGGGCTTGGGCCATGTTTCGCTCCAATTGATTCGATTCTTGCAACTGCGTGACGTGATCAACCGCTGATAGCGGCCGCACCCGACACGATCTCGGACAATTCCTTGGTGATCGCCGCCTGACGTGTCTTGTTGTAGACCAGCTTGAGCTCACCGATCACGTTGCCGGCATTGTCCGTGGCGGCCTTCATCGCCACCATGCGCGCCGACTGCTCGCTGGCCATGTTCTCGGCCACGGCCTGGTAGATCAGCGATTCGACGTAGCGCACCAGCAACTCGTCGATTACGCTCTGCGCATCGGGCTCGTACAGATAATCCCAGCCCGGACCGCTCTTGTGCTTGCGTATTTCTTCGGACGACAGCGGCAGCAACTGCTCGATCACCGGCTCCTGCTTCATCGTATTGATGAACTTGGTATAGCTCAGGTACACCGCGCTGACCTTGCCTTCGGCATACGCATCGAGCAACACCTTGACCGGGCCAATCAGCTTGTCCAGGTGGGGCGTATCGCCCAGGGCCACAGCCCGAGACACCACTTTGGCACCCACGCGGTTGAGAAACCCCAGGCCCTTGCTGCCGATCGCCACGGCCTGCACTTCCATGCCCGCGCCCTGCAGATCACGCAGCTTATTGGTGACGATGCGCAGCACATTGGTGTTCAGGCCGCCGCACAAGCCCTTGTCCGTGGTCACGACGATGACACCAGCAGCCTTGGCGTCGTTGATCTTCATGAACGGATGCACATACTCGGGATTGGCTTCCCCCAGGTGCGCCGCTATGCTGCGTACCTTGTCGGCGTAGGGGCGTGCGGCGCGCATGCGCTCCTGTGCCTTGCGCATCTTGGACACGGAAACCATCTCCATGGCCTTGGTGATCTTCTTCGTATTCTCGAAGCTCCTGATCTGACCGCGTATTTCCTTGCCGGTTGCCATAGTCGTTCCCCTTGCGCGTCAGGCGAAGGACTTCTTGAACGCCGTGATGGCCTGCGTCAATTCGCCTTCGTCCTTGCCTTCCTTGTCGAACGCGCGGTTCGTCTCCAGCCGCTCGAGCAACGCCGCGTGGCTGGTCTTGAGGAACTGGTGCAACCCGGATTCGAAGGACAGCACCTTCTTCACGTCCACGTCGTCGAGGAAGCCCTTGTTCACCGCGAACAGCGAGGCCGCCATGAGGTTGATCGGCAAAGGCTGGTACTGGGCCTGCTTGAGCAATTCGGTCACGCGCGCGCCGCGGTCGAGCTGCTTGCGGGTGGCTTCGTCCAGATCGGAGGCGAACTGCGCGAAGGCCGCCAGCTCGCGGTACTGCGCCAGGTCGGTACGGATACCGCCCGAGAGGCCCTTGATCAGCTTGGTCTGGGCAGCACCGCCGACGCGCGACACCGAGATACCGGCGTTGATGGCGGGACGGATGCCGGCGTTGAACAGGCTGGTCTCCAGGAAGATCTGGCCGTCGGTGATCGAGATCACGTTGGTCGGCACGAAGGCCGAGACGTCGCCCGCCTGCGTCTCGATGATGGGCAGCGCGGTGAGCGACCCCGTCTTGCCCTTGACCTCGCCCTTGGTGAACTGCTCCACGTAGTGGGCGTTGACGCGAGCGGCGCGCTCGAGCAAGCGGCTGTGCAGATAGAACACGTCGCCGGGGAAGGCTTCGCGGCCCGGCGGGCGGCGCAGCAGCAGCGAGACCTGGCGGTAGGCCACGGCCTGCTTGGACAGGTCGTCGTAAATGATGAGTGCATCCTGACCGCGGTCGCGGAAGTACTCGCCCATGGTGCAGCCCGAATAGGCGGAGACGTACTGCATCGCCGCGGATTCGGAGGCCGATGCCGCCACCACGATGGTGTACTCCATCGCACCGGCCTGCTCCAGCGCCCGCACCACGTTCTTGATCGACGAAGCCTTCTGGCCGATGGCAACGTAAATGCAGGTGACGCCCTGGCCCTTCTGGTTGATGACCGTGTCGATCGCCACCGCCGTCTTGCCGGTCTGGCGGTCGCCGATGATCAGTTCGCGCTGCCCGCGGCCGATCGGCACCATCGAGTCGATCGACTTCAGGCCCGTCTGCAGCGGCTGATCCACCGACTGGCGCGCGATCACGCCCGGAGCGACCTTCTCGATCACGTCGGTCATCTTGGCGTTGACCGGGCCCTTGCCGTCGATCGGCTGGCCGAGCGCGTTGACCACCCGGCCAATCAGCTCGGGGCCGACCGGCACTTCCAGAATCCGGCCGGTGCACTTGACGGTATCGCCCTCGGAGATGTGCTCGTAGCCGCCCAGAATCACGGCGCCCACGGAATCGCGCTCGAGGTTCAGCGCCAGGCCGAAACTGGCCTGGCCGTTTTCATCGACCGGGAACTCCAGCATTTCGCCCTGCATCACGTCCGACAGGCCATGGATGCGCACGATGCCGTCGGTCACCGAGACGACAGTGCCCTGGTTGCGGATATCGCCGCTGGCTTCCAGCCCTTCGATGCGGCTCTTGATGAGCTCGGAGATTTCTGCGGGATTGAGTTGCATGACTCTTTCCTTCTTTCCTTAATTTGCCGCACCCCGGCCCTCAGGCCGTGAGCACCGCTTTCATTTGTTCCAGACGTGCCTTGACGGAAGTGTCGAGCACCTCGTCGCCCACCACCACGCGCACGCCGCCGATCAGCGACGGATCCACCTTCACGGTCAGGTGCAGGCGCCGGCCAAAGCGCTTTTCCAGCGTCGCGGCCAATTCCGCCAATGCGCTCGAATCGATCTCGAAAGCGCTGACCACGACAGCGTCCGACGCACCCTTGGTCTGGTTGACCAGGGCACGGAACTGCGCCGCGATTTCGGGCAGCACACGCAGGCGGCCATTGTCTATGACCGTGCGCAGGAAGTTTTTCGCGATCCCGGGCAACGCGGTACGGGCCACGCCGGTGATCACGCCCAGCACCTGCTCCGCCGTCACCTTGGGGCTATCGGCGACCTGGCGCAGCTGCGGGTGCGACGCGATCGCCGACAACTCGTCCAGCCAGGCCGTCGCGCCAGCCAGATCGGAGCCTTCGGCGACACACGCCTTGAACAGCGCCTCGGCGTAAGGGCGCGCAATAGTGGCAAGTTCCGCCATCGCGACCTCCTTACAGTTCGGTCTTCAGACGCGCCAGCAACTCGGCGTGCACGGCCGGATTGACTTCCTTGCGCAGGATCTGCTCCGCCCCCCTGACCGCCAGTTGCGCGACCTGCTCGCGCAGCGCCTCGCGGGCCTGCACCACCTGTTGCTCGGCCTCGGCACGGGCAGCGGCAACGATCTTGTTGCCCTCCTCCGTGGCGCGCGCCTTGGCCTCCTCGAGGATGGCCTGTGCACGGCGCTCCGCATCGGCCAGGCGCTGCGCGTTCTCGGTACGCGTTTGCGCCAATTGCTGCTCGACACGCTGGTTCGCGGAAGCCAGTTCGGTCTTGGCCCGATCGGCGGCGGCCAAGCCATCGGCGACCTTTTGCGCGCGTTCGTCCAACGCATTGGCGATCGGCGGCCAGACAAATTTCATCGTGAACGCCACCAGGAGCAGAAACACGATGATTTGAATGATGAGGGTAGCAGTGATGCTCACGTTGGTTCCTTGGATTGCAGCGGCACGAAAGCCGCCAGACTCGGTTACGGGAGGCGCGCGCCTGCGCGGCGCGCAACCCATCGCCCGGTCCGGAACTTACTTGGCGATCTGCGCGATTTGGCCCAGGAAGGGGTTGGCCGTGGCAAACCACAGAGCGATACCCACGCCGATGATGAAGGCCGCGTCGATCAGGCCGACCAGCAGGAACATCTTGGTTTGCAGTTCGCCCATCAACTCGGGCTGGCGCGCGGCCGACTCGAGGAATTTGCTGCCCATGAGGCCAATGCCGATACAGGCACCGACGGCGCCCAGGCCAATGATCAGGCCGGCGGCCAGGGCAACAAAGCTGATAACTTCCATGATGACTCCTAAAGGAACGAGGTTGGTTGAGAAATGAAACGAAGGGGAAAACGGTGTGCACGCCGCCGCGGCTGCGCGTGCCTCAGTGGTGATCGTGTGCCTGGCCGATGTACACCAGCGCCAGCATCATGAAGATGAAGGCCTGCAGGATGATGATCAGGATGTGGAAGATCGCCCAGGCAAGCCCTGCGATGACGTGGCCGATGGCCAGGCCGATGCCGGTGCCCGTGAGCGCGAACGCGCCGCCCATGAGGGCGATCAGCATGAAAATCAGCTCGCCGGCATACATGTTGCCGAACAGTCGCAGCCCGTGCGACAGGGTCTTGGAGGCGAACTCGATGAGCTGCATCGCGAAGTTGACGATGCCCAGCAGCACGGCCATCAGCGGGTTCTTGCTGGTGCCGAACGGCGCCGTGACCAGCTCATGTGCCCATCCGCCCAGGCCCTTGATCTTGACGTTGTAGTACAGGCAGATCAGCAGCACGGCGACCGACAGGCCCATCGCGCCGGAGACGTCGGCGGTCGGCAGCACCCGCATGTAGGCATGCGCCGGGTCGCCGCCGAAGGCCCCGGTCAGCCAGCCCCAGACCGTGGGGATCAGATCGACCGGCAGCAAGTCCATGGTGTTCATCAGGGTCACCCAGACGAAGATGGACAGGCCGAGCGGCGCCACGAACTTGCGGCTTTCGGCATTCTTGATGATGCCCTTGGCCTCGTTGTCCACGAACTCGACCAGGATCTCGACCGCCGCCTGAAACCGCCCCGGCACACCGGAACTGGCCTTGCGCGCCGCCGCCCAGAGCAGCCAGAAGGTCAGCGCCGCCAGCAGCACCGAGAAAACGATGGTGTCGATGTGCAGCACCGACATGTCGACCACGGCACTGGATGCCTTGTTCTGCCAGAAATGCAGGTGGTGAATGACGTACTCGCCAGCGGTAGGGCCATGCTCGGCGGCAGATGCCACAGCGTTTTCAGCAGCCATCGGTATGTTCTTTCTGCACCCGTCCCTGTCGGGATTTCACCGGGCCCGCCCACAACAGGCCGACCCAGTACATCTTGATCGTCAACGCCAAGCCGATCAGCAACGCCGGCCAGCTTGGCACCCCCAGAAATCTCGGGGCCGCCATCAGCAGCCCCATGGTCAAGACCAGCTTGACCCCCTCCCACAGCAGCAAACCCGCCAATGCCGCAGCCGGCGGAAAGCCCGGGCGCGCCCAGCGCGCCGTGCCCAGCGCGGCCAGCGCCGCCGGAAGCGCGCCGGCCAAAGAGCCGTACGCCGCAGACCAAGCCACGTCGGCGCGGCGCGTGAACAACCACGCCAGCACCGCCACCAACAAGCCTGTGAGCCCCTCCCAGACCAAAGCCCGCGTCACGGGCAATTGCGGCTGGCGCTCGCGCCACTGGCGCGCCTCTTCGGCCGTCAGCGGCCTGAAGACTTCATCGCCATCCTCTTCCGGGCAGGCTTTGGCTGCCTGCGTGACTGTGTGCTGCGCCAAGGCCACTTTTTTCGTATCCGTTGACACGGCCCCGGCACCTGCCCTCAATCACAAAATCTTGCGATTATACGTAAAAACCCGAGGTCTCCAGCGATTTCCAGGGTGGTCGTGGAAATTGGGGCGCGTGCTCGCGCGCCGGCCCGGGCAGCGCATGCCACTGCTATCCTCGGGACGCCATGGATGACACAAAGCCCATTCTTCCCATCATCGGCGGCGACGGCCAGACACGCCGCGAGACCCTGATCGAATACCCGTGCGCCTTTCCCATCAAGGTCATGGGAAGACACCAGGACGGCTTCGTCGGCGCAATCACGCAGATCGCGCGCACCTTCGATCCGGATTTCGATGCTTCGACGGTGGAACTGCGCCCGAGCCGCGCGGGCAATTACCTGGGCGTGACGATCACCGTCACCGCCACGAGCCGCGAACAGCTCGATGACCTCTACCGCGCGCTGACCGCGCACCCGATGGTGAAGGTCGTCCTCTAGTGCCCGCACGCATCTGCCTCCTGGGCCGCGCGGACTACGCCGCGACGCTGCGGGCGATGCAGGCGTTCACCGCGGCGCGCACCGGGACCTCCACGTCCGACATGCTCTTGATTTGCGAGCACGACGCGGTTTATACACAAGGCCTGGCGGGCAAAAAAGAGCACATCCTGGCCCCGGGAGGCATCCCCGTCATCCAGACCAACCGGGGCGGCCAGGTGACCTTTCACGGGCCGGGCCAGGTCGTGGCCTATCCCTTGATCGACCTGCAGCGCGCTGGCTACTACGTCAAGGAATACGTCTTCCGGCTTGAAGAGGCCGTGATCCGCACCCTCGCGGACTACGGCATCACCGGCCACCGCGTGGCCGGCGCGCCGGGCATTTACGTTCGGCTGAGCGATCCCTCGAGCCACGCCATGCTGGCGCAGCGCCCGCGATACCGCGCACCGGGCAGCCCCGCCACCACGCCGGACTTCACCGACGTGGGCAAGATCGCGGCACTCGGCATCAAGGTCAGCCACCACTGCACCTACCACGGCGTGGCACTGAACGTGGCCATGGACCTCGAACCCTTCCAACGGATCCATCCCTGCGGCTACACGGGGCTGGCCACCGTGGATCTGGCGACCGTCGGTGTCAAGACCACCTGGCACGAGGCGGCGCAACGCCTCGCCGCACACATGCGCGCGCGGCTCGACAACGGCACGTAGGCAGGCCCACAGCGGACCCACACATGTGGCAGGGCACACGAAAAAGCCCCGCAAGCGGCAAATCTTGCGGGGCTGTCCGGTAGTGCAGGGAATGCACTGATACTGGCGGAGACGAAGGGATTCGAACCCTTGATGAGGCTCTACACCCCATACTCCCTTAGCAGGGGAGCACCTTCGGCCACTCGGTCACGTCTCCGGAAACGGCGCATTATGCCCGAACTGGGGCGGCCATTGGCCCGCTGCCGGGGGCAAAAATCACTGGTCGAGGCCGAACGCCCTGTGCAGCGCGCGCACCGCGAGTTCGACGTATTTCTCGTCGATCACCACCGAGGTCTTGATCTCGCTGGTGGAGATCATCTTGATGTTGATGCCCTCTTCGCTGAGCGTGCGGAACATGGTGCTGGCGACGCCGACCTGGCTGCGCATGCCGATGCCGACGATGCTCACCTTGGCGATCTTCGCGTCGGCCACGATCTCGTCGGTGCCGAGCCCGGGCAGCACCTTCTCGCGCAGCAGCGTGGTGGCGCGATCGAGGTCGTTGCGGTTGACGGTGAAGCTGAAGTCGGTCCTGCCGTCCTTGCTCAGGTTCTGGATGATCACGTCCACGTCGATGTTGGCCGCCGCCACGGCACCCAGGATCTGGTAGGCGATGCCGGGCTTGTCGGGCACGTTCAGCACGGAGATCTTGGCCTCGTCGCGCGAGAACGCGATGCCTGAGACGATGGCTTTTTCCATTTGTTCATCTTCCTCAAGAGTGATCAGGGTGCCCGACCGGGATTCCTCGGCGATGTCGATGTCCCACGGCGTGAAGCTGGAGAGCACGCGCAGCGGCACCTGGTATTTGCCGGCGAATTCGACCGAGCGGATCTGCAGCACCTTGCTGCCCAGGCTCGCCATCTCCAGCATCTCTTCGAAACTCAGCGTGTTCAGGCGCCGGGCTTCGGGGACGACGCGCGGGTCGGTGGTGTACACGCCATCCACGTCGGTGTAGATCAGGCATTCGTGCGCCTTCATCGCGGCGGCGATGGCGACGGCCGAGGTGTCCGAGCCGCCGCGCCCCAGCGTGGTGACGTTGCCGCCCGCGTCGATGCCCTGGAACCCGGTGATGATGACCACCTTGCCGGCATCGAGCTCGGCGCGCACGTGCTGGTCGTCGATGGATTCGATGCGCGCCTTGGTGTAGCTGCTGTCGGTGCGCACCGGCACCTGCCAGCCGGTGAAGCTCACCGCCGGCAGGCCCTCGGACTGCAGCGCGATCGCGAGCAGCGCCGACGAGGCCTGCTCGCCCGTGGCGGCCAGCTGGTCGAGCTCGCGGTGGTAGGCGTCGCTCGGCTTGCCGGGCGAGAGTTCCTTGGCGAGCGCCAGCAGGCGGTTGGTCTCGCCGCTCATGGCGCTGGGCACCACCACCATCTGGTGGCCGGCGCGCGCCCACTTGGCCACCCGGCGGGCGACGTTGCGGATGCGCTCGGTGGAGCCCATCGAGGTACCACCGTATTTGTGAACGTACAAGGCCATGGGAGTGCTGGAAAGGTCAAACGCGCCGCACGACACGGGTGCCCGCGTCAGGAATCTTCGGGGGGCTCGGCGTCGTGCGCCGCCGGCGAAACGAAAAGCGCAGGATTGTACCAATCGAGCACCGCGCCGCGGCGCCGGGCGAAGCCCTCTCCCACCTTGAGGTGGATGCGGTGGCCGCGCGTCGTGCAGGCCGCGATCTGCGCCAGCAGCGCCTGCAGTTGCGCGCTGCTCGGCGTGGTGCCGTGGTGCGCGCGCAGCCAGTGCCGCAGCACGTTCGCCTGGCGCGCCGGGCTGAACTGCTGCAGCGCGGCGATGCGCGGCGGCAGGCCGATGGTGTCCAGGTCCGCCGCCGCCAGTTCCCGCAGCAGGCCGGCGGCCTCGGCGGCGTGCGCGCTGGAGCGCGCGAAGGTGTCGCGGAACTGCGGGAACACCTCCTGCAGCGCCGGCAGCAGCCGCAGGCGGATGCGGTTGCGCGTGTAGCGCTCGTCCTGGTTGCTCGGGTCCTGCACCCACGCCTGCCCCTGGGCGCGCAGCCAGTCGCGCACCGCGCTGCCGGCCACGCCCAGCAGGGGCCGGTGCCAGACGATGCCGCCGCGCTCCCGGCGCGCCGGCATCGCGGCCAGCCCCGGCAGGCCCGCGCCGCGCGAGAGCGCGAGCAGCAAGGTCTCCACCTGGTCGTCGGCATGGTGCGCGAGCGCAATGTTTTTGATAGCTTCTCGCGCTTGTCCATCAAGCGCTGCAGCCTGAAAAGCATGGTAGCGCGCACGGCGCGCGGCATCTTCCGGGCTTTCGCCTTTCGCGGGGCGGGCGTCGACGCGGCGCAGCACCAGCGGCACGTCCAGGGCCGCGCACAGCGCCTCGCAGTGGCGCGCGAAATCGTCGGCCGCCGCCTGCAGGCCATGGTGCACGTGGATCGCATGCACCTGCCCGGGCCAGCGGCGCGCGCAGGCGAGCAGGAGCGCGGTCGAATCGGCACCGCCGCTCAGCCCCACGGCCAGCGGCAGCCCGGGGCTGAAGGTGGCGATGGCCTGGTCGAACGGCTGCGTCATGGGGTGCAGCGCCCGCCGCCGGCGCGGCCGGGGCGACGTCAGTGGCTCTCGGCCTTGGTGTCGGCGAAGCGCCCGTAGCTGCGCAGGCGCTCGTGGCGGCGCTCGAGCAGCTCCTTGACCTTGAGGTCGGCGAGCTGGCGCGAGGCATCGACCAGCGCGCGCTTGAGGAACGCGGCCATCTGCTTGGGGTCGCGGTGCGCCCCGCCCACGGGCTCGTTGACGATCTTGTCGACCACGCCGAGCGCCTTCAGGCGGTGCGCGGTGATGCCCATGGCCTCGGCGGCGTCCTGCGCGCGCTCGCTGGTCTTCCAGAGGATGGAGGCGCAGCCCTCGGGGCTGATGACCGAGTAGATCGAGTACTGCAGCATGATGAGCTGGTCGGCCACGCTGATCGCCAGCGCCCCGCCGGAGCCGCCCTCGCCGATGATGGTGGTGACGATGGGCACCTCGAGCTGCGCCATCTCGTAGATGTTGCGGCCGATGGCCTCGGACTGGCCGCGCTCCTCGGCGTCGATGCCGGGAAAGGCCCCCGGCGTATCGACGAAGGTGAAGACCGGCAGCTTGAATTTTTCCGCCGTCTTCATCAGGCGCAGCGCCTTGCGGTAGCCCTCGGGGCGCGTCATGCCGAAGTTGCGCGCGGCGCGCTCCTTGGTGCCGCGGCCCTTCTGGTGGCCGATCACCATGCAGGCGTTGCCGTTGAAGCGGGCCAGGCCGCCGATGATGGACTGGTCGTCGGCGAAGTGGCGGTCGCCGTGCAGCTCGGTGAAGTCGGTGAAGATTTCGTTGACGTAGTCGAGCGTGTAGGGCCGGTCGGGATGGCGCGCGATCTTGGTGATCTGCCAGGGCGACAGGCTGCTGTAGATGTCCTTGGTGAGCTGCTGGCTCTTCTTGGTGAGCTGGCCGATTTCCTCGGAAATGTCGACCGCGCTCTCGTTGTGCACGTAGCGCAGTTCCTCGATTTTGGATTCGAGCTCGGCAATCGGCTGCTCGAAATCCAGGAAGGTCTTTTTTGCCAAGTCGTTCTCTCCTCGGGTGGCGGCGGGCGCCACGCCGCCGTTCAGACGGGGAGCGGATCCAAAGACCGCCAAATATACCAACTGGCCACGCTGCACCAGGGGGCCCAGGCCTGCGCCACCTCGCGGATTTCGCTGCGGCTGACGGCTTCGCCCGAGAAGTAGTGGCGGCTGATGCCGCGCGCCAGGCCCACGTCGTCGAGCGGCAGCACGTTGGGGCGCGCCAGGTGGAAGATCAGCAGCATCTCGGCCGTCCAGCGGCCCACGCCGCGGATCGCCATGAGCTCCTGCACGATGGCCTCGTCGTCCATGCCCGCCCACTCGCCGACGTGCACGTGGCCGGCGTCGAAGTGCAGCGCCAGGTCGACCAGGTAGTCCACCTTGCGCGCCGACAGGCCGGCCGCGCGCATGTCGTCTATTTTCAGGCGCAGCACGCGCGCGGGCGCCACTTCGCGCGCCAGCAGCGCGAAACGGTTCCAGATGCTCTGCGCCGCCGCGACCGAGACCTGCTGGCCGACGATGGAGCGCGCCAGCGTGGCGAAGGCATCGCCACGCGGGCGCAGCGCCTCGCCCGACCACTGCGGGATCAGGCGGCGCAGCACGCGGTCTTTCTTGACCAGGTGCCTGCACGCGTCAGCCCAGTAGGCGGGCTGGCTTATCGCTTCTTTTTTGGTAGCTTTCACCGCTTGCCTGTACTGCGCAAAAGGCGAATTTCACCATGTGTTTTCATCACACCGCCTCCCAGGTGGTGCCGCCCGGCCCGTCCTTGAGCGCCACGCCCCGCGCGAGCAGGTCGGCGCGGATGCGGTCGGCCTCGGCCCAGTCCCTCGCGGCCTTGGCCGCGGCGCGCGCGGCGATCCGCTCGGCGATCTCGCCCTCGTCCATGCCGCTGCCCGACTGGAGAAAGGCCTGCGGATCGCCCTGCAGCAGCCCGAGCACGCCGCCCAGCGCCTTGAGCAGCCCGGCGGCCTCGCGCGACTGGCTGCGGTGGACCTCGCCCGCCAGATCGAACAGCACCGCCACCGCCTCGGGGGTACCGAAATCCTCGTCCATCGCCGCCTTGAAGCGCGCGGCGTGCGGCACGCTCCAATCGATCGCCACCGGGGCCGGCGCCACGCTGGCGAGCGCGGTGTACAGGCGCCGGAGCGCGGCCCGCGCGTCGTCCAGGTGCACGTCGCTGTAGTTCAGCGGGCTGCGGTAGTGGCTGCGCACGACGAAGAAGCGCACGGTTTCCGCCTCGTACACCTTGAGCACGTCGCGGATGGTGAAGAAGTTGCCCAGGCTCTTGGACATCTTCTCGTTGTCCACGTTGATGAAGCCGTTGTGCATCCACACCTGCGCGAACGGTTTGCCGGTGGCTCCTTCGCTCTGGGCGATCTCGTTCTCGTGGTGCGGGAACGCCAGATCGGCGCCGCCGCCGTGGATGTCGAAGCTCTCGCCGAGCAGCGCGCAGCCCATGGCCGAGCACTCGATGTGCCAGCCCGGGCGCCCCGCGCCCCAGGGGCTTTGCCACTTGACCTCGTCGGGCTCCTCGGGCTTGGCGCTCTTCCAGAGCACGAAGTCGAGCGGGTCGTGCTTGCCGTCCTGCACCGCCACGCGCTCGCCCGCCTGCAGTTCGTCGAGTGTCTTGCCCGACAGCTTGCCGTAGCCGGGGAATTTGCGCACCGCGAAATGCACGTCGCCCCCCCCGGCCTGGTAGGCCAGCCCCTTGCCCTGCAGCGTGCCGATCAGCGCCAGCATCTGCGGCACATAGTCGGTGGCGCGCGGCTCGTGCGTCGGGCGCTCGATGCCCAGGGCGTCGGCGTCCTGGTGCAGCGCGTCGATCATGCGGTCGGTCAGGCTGCGGATGCTCTCGCCGTTTTCCACCGCGCGGCGGATGATCTTGTCGTCGATGTCGGTGATGTTGCGCACGTAGGTCACGCGCCAGCCGCTGGCGCGCAGCCAGCGCTGCACCACGTCGAAGGCGATCATCGAGCGCGCGTGGCCCAGGTGGCACAGGTCGTACACCGTCATGCCGCAGACATACATGCGCACATGGCCGGGTTCGAGCGGGACAAGGGGTTGCAGCGCACGCGCGAGCGTGCTGTGGATACGCAGACTCATGGATCAGGGAACGGCCGCGGGGGCAGGCGCCGCAGGCCCGGAAAACACCCCCTCAGATACAATGTGTCGCAGTATAAATCGGGGGTCGAGCACCGCCTCGCGCACCCCAGTCCCGCCCATGCGATCCACCCTCCGCCTCCTGCAACTCGTGGCCGCGGCGCTGCTCCTGGCGGCCTCGGGCGCGCATGCCGACGACTATGGCGAGATCACCCGGCTGCTCAAGGCGGGCAAGCCGGCGCAGGCGCAGGCACTGGTGGAACAGCGCCTGGCCGCCACGCCCAAGGACCCTCAGCTGCGCTTCCTGCGCGGCGTGGCGCAGACCGACGCGGGCCAGGCGCAGGAAGCCATCCAGACCTTCACCCGGCTCACCCAGGACTACCCCGAGCTGGCCGAGCCCTACAACAACCTGGCGGTGCTCTACGCGCAGGACGACCAGCTCGAAAAGGCGCGCACCGCCCTGGAGATGGCGATCCGCAACAACCCGGGCTATGCCACGGCGCACGAGAACCTCGGCGACGTCTACGCCCGGCTCGCCAGCCAGGCCTACGGCAAGGCGGTGCAGCTGGAGGGCGACAAGGCCGGCGCCAGCAAAACCAAGCTGGCGCTGATTCGCCAGCTGCTCGCCACCGGCACGCGCAAGGGCGCCGCAGCACCGGCCGCCGCGCCGCGCACCACGGCGGCGGCGCCGGCGACCTGAACGACGGCGCGGCACGCCCGACGGTGCCGGCCCCTTGCCGGCCGCATTTGCCGGGACAATCGGCGGACCACCCACCAGCGCCCTCCGAGCGCCGGTGACGCATGCTGTTCAAAGGAGTGATTCGATGATTTCCAGAAGAAACATGACCGCCGCACTGGCCGGCACGGCGCTGGCGGCGCTCGCCGGCGCGGTGCAGGCCGCGACGCCGGCGGCCCCCAGGGTGAAATTCGCCACCAGCCTCGGAGACATCGTGGTGCAGCTCGATGCCGCCAGGGCGCCGAAGACGGTCGAGAACTTCGTGCAGTACGTGCAGGACAGGCACTACGACGGCACGGTCTTCCACCGCGTGATCAACGGCTTCATGATCCAGGGCGGGGGGTTCACCGCCGACATGGCGCAGAAACCGACCCGCCCGCCGATCCCGCTGGAAGCCGCCAACGGCCTGAAGAACGAGCGCTACACCATCGCCATGGCGCGCACCGCCAACCCCCATTCCGCCACGGCGCAGTTCTTCATCAATGTCAAGGACAATGCGAGCCTCGATGCGCCGAACCCGGACGGCCACGGCTACGCCGTGTTCGGCAAGGTGATCCAGGGCCAGGACGTGGTCGACAGAATCAAGGCGGTGGCCACCGGCAACCGCGGCCCCTTCCAGAACGTGCCCACGACGCCCGTCGTCATCGAATCCGCCACCCTCATCCCGTAAACCGCAGGAACACACACCATGAGCCACCCGCAAGTCGAGCTGCACGTCACGATCAACGTCGCCGAAACCGCCACGCCCGGCGTCATCACGCTCGAGCTCGACGCCGAGAAGGCGCCGCTCTCTGCCGCCAACTTTCTCGCCTACGTCAACAAGGGCCACTACGACGGCACCATCTTCCACCGCGTGATCAAGGGCTTCATGATCCAGGGCGGGGGCTTCTCTCCCGACATGCAGCAAAAGCCGACCGACGCGCCGATCGAGAACGAAGCGGCCAACGGCCTGAAGAACGAGCGCTACACCATCGCCATGGCGCGCACGGGCGACCCGCACAGCGCCACCGCGCAGTTCTTCATCAACGTGGTGGACAACGACTTCCTCAACCACACCGCGCCCTCGGGCCAGGGCTGGGGCTACGCCGTCTTCGGCAAGGTGGTGCGCGGGCAGGAGGTGGTGGACGCGATCCGCCAGGTGCGCACCACGCGCAAGGGCTACCACGACGACGTGCCGTTCGACGTGGTGCGGATCGACAAGGCCGTCGCGCTCTGACGGCGATGGACCCAGCCGTGCCGCCGATCGCCGAGCTGGTGGCGCCCGGCGGCTGGCACGCGGTCGACTGCCTCTCCGACCTGCACCTGGACGCGGCGCACCCGGCCACCCTCGCCGCGCTGGAGCGCTACCTGGCGCGCACGCGGGCCGACGCGGTCTTCGTGCTCGGCGACCTGTTCGAGGTCTGGGTCGGCGACGACGCGATCGCCGAGCCGGGCAGCTTCGAAGGCCAGGTCTGCGCGCTGCTGCGCCGGGCCGCCGCGCTGCGGCCGACGCACTTCATGCACGGCAACCGCGACTTCCTGGTCGGCGAGGGCTTCGCCCGGGCCACCGGCATCGCGCTGCTGGCCGACCCGACGGTGCTCACGCTGGCCGGGCGGCGCTGGCTGCTCAGCCACGGCGACGCGCTGTGCCTGGAGGATGCCGAGTACCAGCGGTTTCGCGCGCTGGTGCGCGACCCGGCCTGGCAGGCGCGGCTGCTGGCGCAGCCGCTGGCGGCGCGGCGCGCGCAGGCGCGCCACATCCGCAGCGCGAGCGAAGCGCGCAAGCACGACGGCACGACGGCGTACGCCGACGCCGACACCCCCGCCGCCATCGCCTGGCTGCGCGCCGCGCGCGCGCCCGCGCTGGTGCACGGCCACACCCACCGCCCGGCCGACCACGTGCCCGCCCCCGGCCTGGCGCGCCAGGTGCTCACCGACTGGGACCTGGACGCCCCGCCCCTGCGCGCCGGCGTGCTGCGCCTGAGCGCGCGCGGCGCCGAACGCCTGGCGCTCGACGCCGTCTAGCGCGGCAGGCAGGGGGGCGCCCATGGCACCGACCGATCCACGCGCGAGGCACGGCGCGATGCCGCGCCCCGAACCCTTGCGGCTGCCGTGCTGATGCCCGCCGCCTTCCGCCGACTCGCCCGGCGCCTGCTGGCGCTGGTGGCGCCGGTGCCGCCGATCAGCGACGCGCTGTGGCTGCCCACCATCGCGCACTACCCGTTTCTCGCCGCGCTCACGCTGGAGGAGCAGGCCAGGCTGCGCGCCCTCGCGGCGCTGTTCCTGCGGCGCAAGGAGTTCACCGGCGCGCACGGCCTGAAAGTGACCGACGCCATGGCCGTGGCGATCGCCGCGCAGGCCTGCCTGCCGCTGCTGCACTGGGGCCCGCCACCGCAGGCGCTCGGGTGGTATGGCGACTTCGTCGGCATCGTGGTGCACCCGACCGAGGCGCTGGCGCACCGCGAGACCATGGACGCGGCGGGCGTGGTGCACCACTACAACGAGACCCTGCTGGGCGAGGCGATGGAGCACGGCCCGGTGATGCTCGCCTGGCCCGCGGTGCAAGAGGCGGGCCGGCAGGCGAGCAGCGTGGTGATCCACGAATTCATGCACAAGATCGACATGCGCAGCGGCCCCGCCAACGGCTCGCCGCCGCTGCCGCCCGGTTTCATGGGCACGCCCGACGCGCAGGCGGCGCGCCGCCTGTGGCGCGGCACGTGGCGCGCCGCGTACCGGCAATTCCGGGAACAGGTGGCGGTGGCCGAGCGCTTCGGCGGCGAGTGGCCCTGGCTCGATGCCTACGGCGCCACTGCGCCGGGCGAATTCTTCGCCGTCGCGTGCGAGGCGTACCTCATCGACCGCGCCGGCTTCGCGCTGGCGTTTCCCACGCTCGTGCCCCTGCTGGACGCCTTCTTCCGCCCGGCGGCCCTGGCCTGAGTTACCGCTGCGCCTGCCCGGCCCGGGCCACGCGCGTGCGCACCTGGCCGAGCACGGCCTTCAGGCGCCGCTCGTTGGCGAGACCGACGCGGACCATGATTTTCTGCCCGCTCGTGAGCGCCTGCAGCTGCGGGTCGGCGTATTCGTAGCGCACCCAGGGCCGCAGCGACGGCACCTCGCCCGCCACCGGCACCAGCCGCACGGCCACGGGTTCGGCCGACTCGGGCGCGGCCAGCAGGTGATCGATCACCGCCACCAGCCGGTCGTTGAAGTACTTGCCCGGATAGCCCAGCTCCTCGTAGGCCACCTGGAACAGCGGGTACAGCCGCAGGTACAGCCGCGCGGCGCCGTCCAGCGGCACCGATTCGGCGAACGCCACGAAGGCCGCGTAGCGCGCCGCATTGGCCGGCGCGATCGTCTGCGCGCCGCCCGCCTCCTGCACCGTGAAGCGCCCGGCCATCGGATGCACCGGCCACAGGCGCGCCGCCGCCTGCTCGCGCGCCAGGTTGTCCACCGTGGCCACCACGCGGCGCACGAAGCCGTCGGTCTGCAGGAACGCACCCACGCGCTGCGCCCCGAGCAGTTCGTTCAAGGCCTTGCCGACCTCGGCGTCGGCATCGGCAAGCGCGGGCAATGGCTCCTGCGGCACCTCGAGCGGATTCTGCGGCCCGGCATCGGCGGCGGGGGGCTCGGCCGGCAGCGCCGCGGGCGCTGGCGCGGGCTCCTGCGCGGCAGGCGCGGCCGCGGGTTCGGGCGCCTGCGGCGCGCGCCACCAGAACCAGGCGAACGCGGCCGCGGCGACGGCCAGCAGCAAGAGCACGCTCCAGCCCCGGCGGCGGGTCGCGCGGGGCGGGCGAAGTTCGTCGAGGTCTCGCTGTGGCATGGCTCACTCCTTTCGCAGCGCGAAGCTTACCCCTGGGCGCCGAAAAGACCTTCAGCGTTGCCTTCAGTATCCGTGCTCCTGCCGGAACGCGCGCGCCTTGCCGAAATGGCCGCAGCCGATGAAGGGCACGGGCGGGCGCTGCGCCGACAGCGGCGAGGGGTGGTTGGCGCACAGCACCAGGTGCCCCCGGCCGGCGGGAATCAGCGCCCGCTTGGCCTGCGCATGGCTGCCCCAGAGCATGAACACCACCGGCCTGTCGCCCTGCGCCACGTGGCGGATCACCGCGTCGGTGAGCGCCTCCCAGCCCTTGCCCGCATGGCTCGCGGGCCGGCCCTCCTCGACGGTGAGGCAGGTGTTGAGCAGCAGCACGCCGTGGCTCGCCCAGTGCACCAGCGAGCCGCCCGGACGGGGAAACGCGGGCCACGGCGTGCCCAGGTCGCGCTGCAGCTCCCGGAAGATGTTGCGCAGCGACGGCGGCAGGGCCACGCCGGGCGCCACCGAGAACGCCAGGCCCTCGGCCTGCCCCCGGCCGTGGTAGGGGTCCTGCCCCAGGATCACCACGCGCACCGCCTCCGGCGCCGTGAGCGCGAGCGCGCGCAAGGGCTGCGGCGGAAAAATGCTGGCGCCGGCCGACAGGCGCTCCTGCAGGAAGGCCAGCAGCGCGCCGCCACGCTCGCTGGCGAAAAAGGCCTGCACCAGCGGCGCCCAGCCCGGTGCCACGGGCCAGCCGTCGGGCAGGGCCGCATCCAGCTGGTCGGGAGCGGGGGGGTTGGAATTCATGACGATTTATGCCTCCAGCGCTTTCCTGGCAAGCGCCAGCAGCTATGTTTTCGATTGCACATCGGGTCCGCCGACGGCCTTGTTGCAGCCGGTGGTCTTGGCGCGGTAGAGATGGTCATCGGCGCATTTGACCAGGGCCGTGGGGTCTCCGTCGGCCCGCGGCACTTCGCTGGCCACGCCGATGCTGACCGTGACCACGGACGCCACGCTCGAGCCCTCGTGCACCAGGGCCAGGTCCTGCACCGCGCGCAGCAGCGCCTGGGCCACGGTGTGCGCGCCGGCCAGGTCGCAGACCGGCAGCAGGCAGACGAACTCCTCGCCGCCATAGCGCGCCACCATGTCGTGCGGCCGTCCCAGCACGCCGCGCAGCGCCCGGGCCACCGCCTGCAGGCACTCGTCGCCCTTCTGGTGGCCGTAGCGGTCGTTGTAGGCCTTGAAATGGTCGATGTCCATCATCAGCAGCGACAGCGGCTGGCCGCTGCGGCTGCAGCGGCTCCATTCGGACTGCAGGGCTTCGTCGAAGCTGCGGCGGTTGGCGATGCCGGTGAGGCCGTCCATGTACGCCATCCGGCGCAGCCATTCGTTCTGCGCCTGTTGCTCCGTGCGGTCCTGGAAGGTGACGAGCAGGCGCTCGCCGAACACCAGCCCCGCGATGTCCATGACGCGGCAGGAGCCGTCGCGCGCGGCGATCCGGAAGGACTGCGCGGCGACATGGCCGGCGCGCGCCTGCGCCTTGGCCTGCCGCCAGCGCCGCGCCGCCTCGTCGCGGTACGCCGGGTCGGGATAGGCCCGGAGCGCCCACTCGCGCAGCGTCGGCACCTCCTGCTCGGTCCAGCCGAAGTCGTCGAGAAAGCGCTGGTTGCGGAAGTAGATGCGCAGCCGCTCGTCGACCATGCACAGCGCCACCGGCATGTCGCTCATGAGCTGCTGCAGCATGCGCTCGGTGGCCTGCAGCTTGAGCGCCTGCTCCTTGACCTCGGTGACGTCGTTGACGTAGCCGTACCAGAGCACCGCGCCGCTGGCCAGGCGCTGCGGCCGGGCGTGGCCGGCGAGCCAGCGCTGGCCGCGCCCGGGCAGCTCGAAGCGGTACTCGGCGTTCCACTCGGAGAGCTCGCGCGCCGACTTCCGGAGGTTCTCCATGCCCGGCGCCAGGTCGTCGGGATGCACCCGCCCGAACACCAGCGTGGCATCGCGGCGCAGCTCCTCGGGCGTGAAGCCGTAGATGTCGAGCACCTGCGGGCTGGCGTAGGGGAAGTGGCTGCGCCCGTCGGGTTCGAGCTGGTACTGGTAGAGCGCGCCCGGCACGTTCTCCGCCAGGCGCTGCAGCATTTCGTCGCGCCGGCGCTGCTCGCCCACGTCGCTCAGGGTGCCGAGCACGCGCGCCGGGCGGCCGGCGGCGTCGCGCGCGATGGCGCGGGCCCGCGCCATGCACCACTTGTAGCTGCCGTCCCTGCAGCGCAGGCGGTGCACGCATTCGAATTCGGCGCCGCCGCCCTCCAGGAAGGCGCGCCACGCGGCGCGGAAGCCGGCCTGGTCGTCGGGGTGGATGCGGCTCTCCCAGCCCGCCCGCGTTTCCTCGACCTCGCCCGGCGCGTAGCCCAGCATCGACAGCCACACCGGCGAGCGGTAGGCCTTGTCCTGCGCCACCTCGTAGTCCCACAGCCCCTGCTCGGTCGCCTCGAGCACTGCATCCCAGCGCATCTGGTTTTCGGCCTCGCGCGCGGCCAGCAGCTGCTGCTGGCGCAGCAGCAGGCGCTCCCTGCGCTGCAGCCACGCCACCGCCAGGCCGGCCGCCACGCCGGCCAGCAGATAGCCGGCGGCCACGCGCGCCAGCCGACCGCGCCAGTCGGCGAAGATCGAGCCCCAGTCGCGCCCGACGGCGACCACCAGCGGCCTGTCCATGCGCAGCGCGCCCGGCTGCAGGGTGCGCAGGGCCACCAATTGCCGCAGGCTGTCGCCCGGGCGCATGCTGCCCAGCAGCAGGCTGGCGGGCTGGCCGCCGCGCAGATGGCGCATCAGCGGGCTGCCCGGGTAGTCCAGGTCCACGCCCTCGGCCTCGTCGGCCCGCCCCGACGCCACGAAACGCCGGCCGTCGCCATGCGCCAGGCTGACCAGCATGTCGGGCGCATAGCGCATCGATGGCAGCAGGGTGCGGAAGTAGTTCGTGTCGAGCGTGGCCGCCAGCACGCCCTGGAAACTGCCGTCCCGCCCGGCGACCACCCGGGCCAGCACCACCACCCAGTGGCCCGCGGCGCCCTTGAACGGCGCGGAGACCACGAGCGTTCCCGGCTGCGCGCCGCGCCGCGCGGCGAGGAAGTCGTCGCACTCGCCGAAATCGCGCCCCAGCAGCTCGCTGGCGCTGCTCGCGACGACCACGCCGCGCGCATCGAGCAGGCTGATGCGATCCACCGCGGGCATGGCATCGGCGTAGGAGCGCAGGCTGAGCGCAAGGCGCGCCGGCCCGCCCGGCTGCCCGTTCCAGCGCGGCAGCTCCGCGAGCAGGCTGTCCATGGCGTGGTTGACGCCGTTGAGCTGCGCCGCGAGGTGGTCGTGCAGCATGGCCGCCTGCTGCGCCAGGTGCTCGCGTTCGCGCGCCTCGATGTCGCGGTGCTGCCGCCAGAAGTCCACCCCCAGCAGCACGCCGAGCAATAGCCACGCCGCGGCAAGCCACCACCATTCGCGGTGCAGGTGGCGCCTGATGGGCTCAAGGGGCGCGCGCAAGTTGTTCCCTATGGAAGTCTGGTTCCAAGGGGGCAATATAAATGATGGAGCCACGCCCCGGCGCGCCGGCCGGCGGCGGGAAATCAGAGGATCTTGGAGAACTGCGCGCGGCTCTCGCGCGCCTGCAGGTATTTGTCGAACACCATGGCGACGCCGCGCACGAAGAACCAGCCCATGGCGGTGACCTCGATCGCGCTGGCCGACAGGCGCACCAGGCCATCGTCGTGCATCGCGCGCAGGCGGGCGAGTTCGGGCGCGAAGTAGCTGCGGAAGTCGATCAGGTGCGCCGCCTCGACCGATTCGAACTGCACGCTGCCCTGGCACATCAGCGCGTTGATCACCGCGCGGCGCAGCACGTCGTCGCGCGAGAGCGCCACGCCGCGCACGATGGGCAGATGCCCGTGGTCGAGCATGTCCTGGTACTGCAGCAGGTCCTTGGCGTTCTGGCTGTAGCTGGCGCCCACCTTGCCGATCGCCGAGACGCCGAGCGCGATCAGGTCGCAGTCGGGCTGCGTGCTGTAGCCCTGGAAATTGCGGTGCAGCCGCCCCTGGCGCTTGGCCACGGCGAGCGAGTCGCCCGGCAGCGCGAAGTGGTCCATGCCGATGTAGACGTAGCCGGCGCGCTCGAACGCGGCGATGGAGCGCGCCAGCATCGCGATCTTGCCGCCCGCCTGCGGCAGGTCGGACGTGTGGATGCGCCGCTGCGACTTGAAGCGCTCGGGCAGGTGCGCGTAGCCGTAGAGCGCGATGCGGTCGGGGCGCAGCTCGGCCACCTGCGCCAGCGTGCGGTCGAACGATTCGGGCGTCTGCTTCGGCAGGCCGTAGATCAGGTCGACGTTGACCGAGTCGAAGCCGATGCGCCGCGCCGCCGCGACCAGCGCGAATACCTGCTCGGCCGGCTGCACGCGGTGCACCGCCTTCTGCACCTCGGGGTCGAAGTCCTGCACGCCGAAGCTCAGGCGGTTGAAGCCGAGCCCGCGGATGACGGCCAGGCGCTCGGCGCTGATGGTGCGCGGGTCGATCTCGATCGAGTACTCGCCCTTGGGCGCGAAGGCGAAACGCCCGCGCAGCATGGCCATCAGGCCCTCGAGTTCGGCGTCGCTCAGAAAGGTCGGCGTGCCGCCGCCGAAGTGCAGCTGGCTGACGGGCTGGCCCTCGCCCAGGTGGCGCAGGTGCAGGCCGAGCTCGCGCTCGATGTAGCCCAGGTAGGGGGCGGCGCGCTCGTGGTGCTTGGTGATGATCTTGTTGCAGGCGCAGTAGTAGCACAGCGATTCGCAGAACGGCAGGTGCACGTAGAGCGACAGCGGCTGCGCCGCCAGGCTGGAGCCCAGGCGCCGATGCGCCAGCGCGTCGCGGTAGTCGGCCTCGCCGAACGCCTCGACGAAACGGTCGGCCGTGGGGTAGGAGGTGTAGCGCGGACCGGAGACGTCGAAACGGCGGATCAGTTCGGGGGTGATGGTGGGCATGCAGGCGAATCCGGAAATACGGCCGCACTCTGAGGCCTGGCGTACCCGGCGTCCTTGACCGGGATCAAAAAACCGGCGCACACCCTCTAGAATCACCCTGCCACCGGCTACAGCGACCCACCGATGTTGTCTCCCTCCACCCTCCAGATCGCCTGCTCGCACTGCAACCTGCGCGAGCTGTGCATGCCGGTGGACGTGACCGCGCGCGACATGGAGCGGCTCGACACACTGGTGACGACGCGCCGGCGCATCCGCCGCGGCGCCGCGCTGTACAGCTCGGGCGAGAAGTTCAACGCGCTCTACGCCATCCGCTCGGGATTCTTCAAGACGCGCGTGACCACGCCCGACGGGCGCGAGCAGGTCACCGGCTTCCAGATGGCCGGCGAGATCATGGGGCTCGACGGCATCGTGGCCAACCAGCACACCTGCGACGCGCTGGCGCTGGAAGACGCCGAGGTCTGCGAGATGCCCTACGACCGCATCGAGTCGCTGTCGCACGAGGTCCCCGCGCTGCAGACCCACGTGCACAAGATCATGAGCCGCGAGATCGTGCGCGAGCACGGCGTGATGCTGCTGCTCGGCAGCATGCGCGCGGAGGAGCGCGTCGCCTCCTTCCTGCTCAACCTGCTGCAGCGGCTGCACGCGCGCGGTTTCTCCGAGGCCGCGCTGGTGCTGCGCATGACGCGCGAGGAAATCGGCAGCTACCTCGGCCTCACGCTCGAGACGGTGAGCCGCACCTTCTCCAAATTCGCCGAGGACGGCATCATCGAGGTCAAGCACCGCCAGGTACGCATCCTCGACAGCCAGGCGCTGCGCGCCATCGTCAACGCCGGCGCCGGCCGCTGACCGCCACGCCGCTCCCATAAAAATAGCTTGTAGCGCTTGCCAGCAAAGGTCTGGTGGCGTTTTTCATTCAAATTTTCCGGACTGGCCCCGCAGCGCCTTGGTCTGCCCGCGCTCGCGCTTGGCCTGAAGGCGCCGCTCGCGCGACGCCCGGGTCGGCCGGGTGGCCTTGCGCGGCCTGGGCGGCGTGGCGGCGCGCGCCAGCAGCGCCTGCAGGCGCTGCAGTGCATCGAGCCGGTTGGCCTGCTGCGTGCGGTAGCGCTGCGCCTTGATGACGATCTCGCCCTCGGCGGTGATGCGCGCGTCGGCCAACCGCAGCAGCCGCTGCCTGAGCTCCTCGGGCAGGGACGAGGCGCGGATGTCGAAGCGCAGATGCACCGCACTCGACACCTTGTTCACGTTCTGCCCGCCCGCGCCCTGCGCGCGCACGGCGCTGATCCGCACCTCGCGCTCGTCGAACAGCAGCGGCTGCGCCGCACTCCCACTGGTTACCATCGGCACCTCCCGCGCCGTCATCGCCCCAACCCCATGCCCATTCTCTCGCGCCGCCAGACCGTCGGCCTCTTGCTGCTCGTGCTCGCCTGGGGCATCAACTGGCCGATCATGAAAGTGGCGCTGCGCGAGCTCGGGCCGCTGCATTTTCGCGCGCTGACCATGGGCCTGGGCGCCCTCGCGCTGGCGCTGTACTTCGGCGCGCGCGGCCTGCGCCTGCTGCCGCGCGGCGCCGGCGAGTGGCGCGCCGTGGTGCTGCTGGGCCTGCCCAACATCCTCGGCTGGCATGCGCTGTCGATCATCGGCGTGGCGCAACTGCCCGCCGGGCGCGCCGCCACGCTGGGCTTCACGATGCCGGTCTGGACCGTGCTGCTCTCGGTGCTTTTCTACGGCGAGAAACTCACCGCGCGCCTGCTGCTGGGCGTGGTCGCGGTGCTCGCGGGCATCACCCTGCTGCTCTGGAACGAGCTGGCGCAGATCGCCGGGCGCCCCGCGGGCATCGCCTGGATGCAGGGCGCGGCCTTCTGCTGGGCGCTGGGCACGATCTGGATGCGCCGCGCGCGCCTGACGCTGCCGGCCGAAACCCTGCTCGTCTGGATGATGGTGCTGGCCGCCGCCGCGCTCGTGCCGCTGGCCCTGTGGCTGGAGCCGCCGCAGCGCTGGAGCTTCAGCGGCCCGGTGTGGGCTAGCCTGGTCTGGGGCGTGCTGGTCAACTACGGCCTGGCGCAGGTGATCTGGTTCGCCCTGGTGCGGGTGCTGCACGCCACCACCAGCGCGATGAGCGTGATGGCCGTGCCCATCGTCGGCATCCTGAGCGCGCCCCTGGTCATCGGCGAACGGCCGCACTGGCAGGACGTCGCGGCCATGGCCTGCGTGGTGGTGGCGATCGGCGCGGTGCTGCTACGGCGCGGCTGAGGCCAGCGCCGCGCCCAGCGCGCCGAGGAAGGCCTGCGGCCGTTCGTGCTGCACCCAATGCCCAGCCTGCGGCACGCAGGCGAAGCCGCGCAGCGCGGGGCAGGCCCTGCGGTACGCCGCCTCCAGCTCGGCCATGCGGCCGCGGTAGAGCGCGTCGAGCGCACCGTAGATCACGTGCACCGGGCAGGCGGCCGCGCCGAGCGCGCGCGCCAGTACGTCGGTATTGGACAGGCGCCTGCGCTGCAGGCGGTCGCGCGCGACGTTGTGCGCGTGCAGGGCCAGCGTCTGCCCGTCGATCGCCGCGGGGTCCGCCAGCATCAGCGTGGCCAGGTTGTGGCGGTGCACCCGCTCGCGCGTCTCGGGGCTCGCCAGATGGCGCCAGCCCCGCAGGTCCAGGCGCGCGGCCGCGACGCCCATCGCCGGCGCGCCCACCAGCACCAGGCGCCGCGCGCTGCCCAGGTGCGCCGCCTCCAGCATCCCGGCGGTCATGGCGCCGAAGGAAAAACCCACGAGATCGCACGGCGCGCCGCCCGCGAGATCGCGCAGCCCCGCGTGCAGCGGCTCGATGAGCGCATCGGCGTCCTGCGCGCCCGCCGGCAGGCTGGAGTCGCCGAAGCCCGGCAGGTCGGCCGCCCACACCTCGCGCCCCTGCTGCGCCAGCGGCCCCACGGTGCGCAGCCAGTGCGTCCAGCTGCCGCTGCCGCCGTGCAGCAGCACCAGCGGCGGCGCATCGGCGCGGCGCTCGCCCCAGACGTGCCAGAGCATCGTGCCGTCGCCGCCGCCGAACGCCGTGCGCACCCGGCGCGCGCACGCCTGAAGGCCGGGCACCGTCGGCGGCGGCGTCACCACTGCGCCAGCGCGTCGATCGCCAGCGCGTAGCCGGCCACGCCCAGGCCGCAGACCACGGCGCGCGCGGCGGGAGATATCCAGGAATGATGGCGGAAGGCCTCGCGCGCGAAGACGTTGCTGATGTGCAGCTCGAGCAGCGGCACCCCCGTGCCCTTGATCGCGTCGGGCAGCGCGATGCTGGTGTGCGTGTACGCCCCGGCGTTGAGCACCACGCCCGCGAGCCGGCCCGCGGCATGCTCGCGGCCCGCTTCGTGGATCCAGTCGATCAGCGCGCCCTCGTGGTTGCTCTGCTGGAACACCAGCCCAAGGCCGTGGCGCGCGCACGCCGCCTCGCACAGCCGCTGCACGTCGGCCAGCGTCTGCGCGCCGTAGACCTGCGGCTCGCGCGTGCCCAGCAGGTTCAGGTTGGGGCCGTTGAGAACGTAGACAAGTCGGGGCATGGCAGCGCAATCCTTGGTGTGACCGCGGATTATGCGATGCCCGGCACCCGTGAAAACGGCCCCGTCCCGGGGCCATCCGCACGCACCTCGGAGCCGCTCAGCGCCAGTCGCGGTGCCCGCGCCGGTGCTCCTTCCAATGGCCGCGCCCGCCGCCCCAGTAGCCACGGGGCGGCGCGTAGTACACGGGGGGCGCGTAGACCACGGGCGGCGGCGTGTAGTAAACCGGGGCCGGGGCGCGGTACACCGGCGCGGGCGCGTAGACCGGCGCGGGTGCGTAATACACCGGCGCGGCATTGCTCGCGCCGATCACCACGCCGGGCACGCCGATGCCGATGGACCAGGCCACGTCGCTGCGCGCCTGGGCACTGCCCGCGCCAACCAGCAAAACCAGTGCCACGCCCATCGAGGCGATGGCGGCGAACCGGGAGCGGCGTTCGGTCATGTCTTTCTCCTTGAAATGAAGACCCCAGGGGCCACTATGGTGCATAACGCACGACATGGCCCGCAGGATGGCACGGCGACGTGTGTTTGTTGTGTCCGAAAGTAGTGCGTCCGGTGTCCGGATGTAACCTCCGTGCCTGCGGCGCCACCTAGAATCGCCCCATGAGTACGCCCGCCAACGCACCGCCACCACCCACCAATTTCCTGCGCCAGATCATCGAGGCCGACCTCGCGCAGGGCAAGCACGCGCACAAGCGCTGGGCCGGCAGCCCGGGCGACGCCGACCACCAGGCCGGCGCGGCGGTCGACCCGGCGCGCATCCGCACGCGCTTCCCGCCCGAGCCCAACGGCTACCTGCACATCGGCCATGCCAAGAGCATCTGCCTGAACTTCGGCCTGGCGCGCGACTATGGCGGCGTGTGCCACCTGCGCTTCGACGACACCAACCCGGAGAAGGAAGAGCAGGAGTACGTGGACGGCATCGTCGACGCGGTGCACTGGCTGGGCTTCGACTGGAAGGACGCCGACGGCCACGAGAACCTGTATTTCGCGAGCAGCTACTTCGACTTCATGTACCGCGCGGCCGAGTACCTGATCGCCTCGGGCAACGCCTACGTCGACGAGCAGACGGCGCAGGAGATGCGCGCGAACCGGGGCGACTTCGGCAAGCCCGGCGTCGACAGCCCCTACCGCGACCGCACGCCGGCCGAGAACCTGGCGCGCTTTCGCGCCATGCGCGACGGCGCGCTGGCCGACGGCAGCGCCGTGCTGCGCGCCAGGATCGACATGGCGCACCCCAACATCAACCTGCGCGACCCGGCGGTCTACCGCATCAAGCGCGCCGAGCACCACGCCACCGGCAACCGCTGGTGCATCTACCCGATGTACACCTTCGCGCACCCGATCGAGGACGCGCTGGAGTGCATCACGCACAGCATCTGCACGCTGGAATTCGAAGACCAGCGCCCGTTCTACGACTGGCTGCTCGACCACCTGGCGGACGGCGGCCTGATCGCCCGGCCCCAGCCGCGCCAGTACGAGTTCGCGCGGCTGAACCTCACCTACGTGGTCACCAGCAAGCGCAAGCTCAAGCACCTGGTGGACAGCGGCATCGTGGGCGGCTGGGACGACCCGCGCATGCCCACCCTGGTCGGCCTGCGCCGCCGCGGCTACACGCCCGCGTCGATCCGGGCGTTCTGCGAGCGCATCGGCGTGACCAAGGACTACGCCTGGATCGACTACGCCACGCTCGAGGCCAGCCTGCGCGAAGACCTGGAGCCCCGGGCGCACCGCGCGATGGTGGTGCTCGACCCGGTGAAGCTCGAACTGGCCAACTGGGACGCCGTGATGGGCGCCGGGCACCTCGAACCCTGCCAGCTGCCCGCGCTGCCGCACGCCGGCGATGACGGCCAGCCGGCGGCGCAGCGCCACTTCCTGCTCGGGCGCGAGGTCTGGATCGAGCGCGAAGACTTCGAGGAACACCCGCCCAAGGGCTACAAGCGGCTGTACCCAGGCAACACGGTGCGGCTCAAGGGCGGCTACGTGATCGAGTGCACCGGCTGCGAGAAGGACGCCGGCGGCACGGTGACCAAGGTCCTGGCCCGCGTGATTCCCGATACCAAGAGCGGCACGCCCGGCGCCGACAGCGTCAAGGCCAGGGCCGCGCTCACCTGGGTCGGCGCGCACGATGGCGTGCGGGCCGAGGTGCGCCTGTACGACCGGCTCTTCACCGACCCGCAGCCCGACGCCGGCGGCAAGGACTACCTGGCGCTGCTCAACCCCGGGAGCCTGAAGACCGTCACCGCCTGGGCCGAGCCCTCGCTGGCGCAGGCGCAGCCGGACGACAAGTTCCAGTTCGAGCGCCTGGGCTATTTCGTCGCCGACCGCGTGGACCATGCGCCCGGGCGCCTGGTGTTCAACCGCACCACGGGGCTCAAGGACTCCTGGGGCAAGTAGGCGCTCATTTAAGAGCAAAAAATGCCGTTTGCGCAGCAACGGCAAGCGCCAGGCGCTATTTTTTCAATAGTCTACCGGGTGGCCTGATCCAATACGGCGCGCGGCTCGTCCGCATGCGCCACCTGCCGCGCCCAGGCCTGCAGGGCACCGACCTCGGCCTGGAGGATCTGCTGCTTGACGCGCGGGATATGCGTCGGCTGCATCGAGAAACTGCGCAGCCCCAGCCCCAGCAGGAGACGCGTCAGCGCCGCATCGCCAGCGATCTCGCCGCAGATGCTGACCTCCTTGCCGCAGCGTTCGCCCACGGCGATCACGTCTTCCAGCAGGCGCAGGACGGCGGGGTGCAGCGGGTCGTACAGGTGCGCGACCGTCTCGTCGGTGCGGTCGATCGCGAGCGTGTACTGCACCAGGTCGTTGGTGCCGATCGAAAGGAAGTCGAAGTGGCGCAGGAAGGCCTCGGCCATCAGCGCCGCCGCCGGCACCTCGATCATGGCCCCGAGCCGGACCGCGCCGCTGGCGGCGCCGCGGGCCGCCAGTTCGTCCCGCGCGAGGGCCACCTGTTCGAGCGCCTGGCGGATCTCGCTCATGTGCGCCAGCATCGGGAACATCACGCCCACGGGCCCGTGCGCCGCGGCGCGCAGCAACGCCCGGAGCTGGGTGCGGAACATCGGCGGGTCCGCCAGGCTCCAGCGGATCGCACGCAGGCCCAGCGCCGGATTGGCCACCTGGCCAGCGTGCGTGCCATCGAGCGGCTTGTCGGCGCCGATGTCTATCGTGCGGATGGTGACGGGCCGCCCCTGCATCCCGTCGACGACCGCGCGGTAGGCCTGGTACTGCTCCTCTTCGCCCGGCAGGTCGGCCCCGCGCCCGATGAACAGGAATTCGCTGCGGAACAGGCCTATGCCCACCGCGCCGGCGCGCAAGGCCGCGGCCACGTCGGCAGGCCGCTCGATGTTGGCCAGCAGCTGCACGGCATGCCCGTCGCGCGTGCACGCGGGCACCGTGCGCAGGCCGTCGAGCTCGGCATCGCGCCGCGCCATCTCGCGCTGGCGCGCCTGGTATTCGGCGCGCACCCCGGGCGGCGGATCGACGATCACCGCGCCCGCGTCGCCATCGAGAATCAGCCAGTCGTCGGGGCGCACGAGCTGGCGGACGCCGCGCGCGGCCATCACCGCCGGGATGCCCATGCTGCGCGCCACGATCGCCGTGTGGCTGGTCGCGGCCCCCGCCTCGGTGACGAAGCCGGCGAACGCGCCGTCCCGGTACTGCAGCAGATCGGCCGGCGACAAATCGCGCGCCACCAGGATGCGCGGCTCGCCCCCCTCGGACGCCGGCTCGGGACGCACCGCGCCGCGCAGATGGTGCAGCACGCGCTCCACCACCTGCTCCAGGTCGGCCTTGCGTTCACGCAGGTAGGCGTCTTCCATCGCGTCGAACTGGCGGCCGAAGACCTCCATCTGCGCCGTCAGCGCCCACTCGGCGTTGTAGTGGTGCTCGGTGATCCAGCGGGCGACGGCGCCGTGCAGCATCTCGTCCTGCAGCACCTGCAGGTGCACGTCGATCAGCGCCGCCAGCTCGGCCGGCGCATCCGCCGGCATCGCCGCCCGCAAACCGTCCAGCTCCCGCACCGCTGCATCGCGCGCGCTGCCCATGCGGGCAAGCTCCAGGGGCGCCTGTTCCGGCTCGATGTGGTAGCGCGCCACGTCGCCGCCACCCGGCATCAGCACCGCGCGGCCCTGGGCCACGCCGTGCGCCACCGCCAATCCCTGGATGCGCTGCATCATCGGCTTGCGGAGCAACCGCCCTCCGGCTGTCTCGTCCATGCCGCATCAGGCTGCCATCGCATCGCAATACGTGGCAGCCGCGCCATGCTTACTCCCCCTCGCCGAACTTGTCGGCGATCAGCGCCTGCAAGGCCTGCATGGCCTCGCGCTCCTGCGCCCCGTCGGTCTCGAGTTCCACCTGCGTGCCGATGCCCGCGGCCAGCATCATCACGCCCATGATGCTCTTGGCATTGACGCGCCGCTCGCCGCGCCGCATCCACACCTCGCAGTCGAAGCCGCCCGCGAGCTTGGTCAGCTTGGCCGAGGCGCGCGCATGCAGGCCGAGCCGGTTGGTGATGGTGACGGTGTTCCTGAGCATGGGCGGCTCTATTCGCTGCGGCACGCCGCCACCGCCGCGGTCCCCTGCGTGATGCCCTGCACGCCGCCGGCCAGGGCGCGCTCGACCAGCTGGGGCAGCGGCTCCTCGCGGTAGTTCACGGCGCGCAGCAGCATGGGCACGTTCACGCCCGTCACCAGGCGCACGCGGTCGCCGTCGATCAGGCCCTGCGCCACGTTGCACGGCGTCGCTCCCGCGATGTCCGACAACAGCAGCACCTGCGCCGCGCGCGTGCGCTCCATCAGCGCGCGCGCCGCCTCGCGCATCTCGGCCGGCTGCGCGTAGGCGGGCACGTCCAGCGCCAGTACCTCGGGCTCGCACTCCGGAAACACGTGCAGGGCGCAAGCACGCAGGGCACTGGCAAGAGGCGCGTGCGCAATCAGCAAAAGACAGGTTTTCATGGCCGTGGTGCAGTAAGGAGTCGAATTATCGCCGCAGGCTCGCGCACATGCCGGCCCGCGGTGCAAAAATCATTGCAGCAGCTTCAGCCCGGCGAACACCGTGTCGGCCACGGCGGGGTTTACCGACGGGCCATAGACCAGGGCGTGGTACAGCCGCGCATGTCCTTCCTCCAGCCGCACGAACCACACCGCCTGCGCCGCCACGGAAGTGCCGTTGGGCCGCACGCCATGCAGCCGCATGCGCACCGAAGCGGGAACGGCCAGCGCCCGCGCCGGCACGAACGGCGTGGCGGGCGGCTCATCCCGCGCACCCATGCTCTCGCGCACCGCACGCTGCCACTGCGCGAGCACCGGCGCGACCTGCGATACATCGGCCAGCTCCAGATGCGAAACGGCAAAGAGCACGCCCTGCACCTGGCAGCCGGTCACCGACAGGGAAAGCCCATGCCCGGCCCACTGCACCGGACGCGCCGCCGTCTCGGGCCGGCAGGGAAGCGTCGCCTCCAGCATCGCCCCGGGCAGCGTCACGGTACGCCAGTTCAGGGAAGGAGTGCACGCCGCGAGCAATGCGGCACACAGCGCCGTGCCGCACCCGACCCTGCGGCCCACCCTTTGCGCGGCTCTCTTGCAATCGATAGACATAAAAAACCGGTTTCTCCCAGACACACCGCGCGCCAGGCGCTATCAAGAAAATAGTACAAGACCGGTGTTCGCACCCCCGCCGCACGGCACCCGCCACGCACCCGAAGCCCCTGCCCTGCCAAGCTACACTTGGCCCGCGACCATCTGCCTTCGACTCACGCCGTGGACCGACCCTCCGTCACGCTGCTCAGCCCAACGCTCCCGCACGAAATGGACACGGTGCGTGCGCTCTTCACCGAGTACGCGCAGTCGCTGAACGTGGATCTGGCATTGCAAGGCTTCGAGCGCGAGCTGGCCGATTTGCCCGGGGACTACGCACCGCCGCGCGGCTGCCTGGTCCTCGCGGAGGTCGAGGGCGACGTCGCCGGGTGCTGCGCGCTGCGCCCGCTGGACACGAGCGACTACCCCAATGCCGCCGAAATGAAGCGCCTTTACGTGCGTAAGGCGTTCCGCGGCTTCGGGCTCGGGCGCACCCTCGCCGAAGCCATCCTGGAAGCGGCCCACCGCCTGGGCTACAGCACCGTGCTGCTCGACACGCTGGACCAGATGGAAACCGCCCGGGCGCTGTACGCCGACCTCGGTTTCATCGAAATCCCGCCCTACTACCACAACCCGTTCGCCGGGGCGCACTACCTCAAGGTGGACGTCGGCTGAAGCCGCCGCGCCCGCGCCGGCAGATGCTCAGCGCCCGATCTGCCCGAGCAGCGTCGCCGCGTCGCTCACCTCGAACTTGCCGGGCCCCTCGACGTTGAGCTGCACCACCCTGCCATCCTCGACCAGCATGGAATAGCGGTTGGAACGCAGGCCCAGCCCCTTGCCGTTCAAGTCCAGCGTCAGGCCCGTCGCCTTGGCAAACGCCGCATCGCCATCGGCCAGCATGCGCACCTGGTCCGCGGTCTTCTGCTCGCGCCCCCACGCCCCCATCACGAAAGCGTCGTTCACGCTCAGGCACCAGATCTCGTCGACGCCGGCAGCGCGCAACTGCGCAGCCTTTTCGACGAAACCCGGGAGGTGCCGGCTGGAACAGGTCGGCGTGAAGGCGCCGGGCACCGCGAACAGCGCGATCGTCTTGCCCGCCGCGGCGTCCTGCACCGCCACCGGGTTGGGCCCGACGCTGCAGCCCTCGCCCGCGACTTCCACATATTCCATCAGCGTCACTGCGGGCAACGGGTCACCAATCTTGATCATGAGCATCTCCATGCAGCGCTCGCGAAACCCCGACATGGCGCTTCGTCACGAGCACAAAAAAAACGGCCCACCATTGTGGGCCGTTTCGTCAGCCGGCGCTTGCCGCCGGCCCGACCAGCGTCACACCAGCACCGCCTTCTGCACCAGGCGGACGGCGACCCAGTTCTTGGTCTTGGACAGCGGGCGGCTTTCGGCAATCTCCACCGTATCGCCCAGCTTGAATTCGCCGTTTTCGTCGTGCGCGTGGAACTTGCTCGACTTGATCACGATCTTGTCGTAGATCGGGTGCTTGACGCGGCGCTCGACGAGCACCGTCACGGTCTTGGCGCGCTTGTCGCTCACCACCTTGCCTACCAAGGTGCGCTTGAGGGATGTTTTGGCTTCCGTCATGTTCGCTCCTGGTTACTTGGCGGCTTGCTTTTCGGCAAGAATGGTCTTGGCGCGGGCGATGTCGCGGCGCGTGCTCTTCAGCGTCGCGGTGTTGCCCAATTGTTGCGTGGCCCTCTGCATGCGCAGGCCGAAGTGGGCCTTCTGCAGGCTCTTCACTTCTTCCTTGAGCGCGGCTTCGTCCTTCTGGCGCAGTTCAGCAGCTTTCGTCATGTCGATTCTCCTGAATTACGCGCCGATGTGACGGGCGACGAAGGTGGTGCGCAGCGGCAGCTTGGCGGCAGCCAGGCGGAACGCCTCGCGGGCCAGCTCCTCGGGCACGCCGACGATCTCGAACACCACCTTGCCGGGCTGGATCTCGGCCACGTAGTACTCGGGGTTGCCCTTGCCATTGCCCATGCGCACTTCGGCGGGCTTGGTGGAAATCGGCTTGTCAGGGAACACGCGGATCCAGATGCGACCGCCACGCTTGACGTGGCGCGAGATCGCGCGGCGCGCGGCCTCGATCTGGCGCGCCGTCAGGCGCCCGCGGTCCGTGCACTTCAGGCCGAAGTCGCCGAACGCCACCGAGTTGCCGCGCGTGGCGATCCCGGTGTTGCGGCCTTTTTGCTCCTTGCGGTATTTGCGGCGAGCAGGTTGCAGCATGTTTATTCTCCTTTGCCGTCCGCCGCTGCGGCAGCGGGCGCGTCTTTGCGAACGCGCTTAACGGCTGTTGCATCGGCGCCGGAAGCGCCTTCGGGTTTGTCGCTGCCGTCGGCCGGCGCGGCATTGCTGCCGGCGCCACGGCGCGGACCGCGGCTGTCGCGGCGACCATCGCCACGGCCGTCACGGCGGCCATCGCGGCGCGGGCGGCGCTCGTCATCGGGACGCGGAGTCTCGACGGCGGGCAGGTCGCCACGACCGAGCGTGTCGCCCTTGTAGACCCAGACCTTGACGCCGATGGCGCCGTAGGTGGTGTGGGCCTCGGAGGTGCCGTAGTCGATGTCGGCGCGCAGCGTGTGCAGCGGCACGCGGCCTTCGCGGTACCACTCGGTGCGCGCGATCTCGATACCGTTCAGGCGGCCGGCGGACATGATCTTGATGCCCTGCGCGCCCAGGCGCATGGCGTTCTGCATCGCGCGCTTCATGGCGCGGCGGAACATGATGCGCTTCTCGAGCTGCTGGGTGATCGAGTCGGCGATCAGCTTGGCATCGATTTCGGGCTTGCGCACTTCCTCGATGTTCACCGCCACCGGCACGCCCAGGCGCTTGGCGAGTTCCTTCTTCAGGTTCTCGATGTCCTCGCCCTTCTTGCCGATCACCACGCCCGGCCGGGCGGAGTAAATCGTGATGCGGGCATTCTTGGCCGGGCGCTCGATCAGGATGCGCGATACCGCCGCATTCTTGAGCTTGGTCTTGAGGTACTCGCGCACCTTGATGTCGTCGGCCAGCATGCCGGCGAAATCGCGGTTGCCCGCGTACCAGCGGCTGGACCAGTTGCGGCTGACGGCAAGGCGAAAGCCGGTCGGATGGATTTTCTGTCCCATATTCTTCCTCTCGCCCTCAGTTGCCCACGGTCACGAAAATGTGACACGTCGGTTTGCTGATGCGGTTGCCGCGGCCCTTGGCGCGCGCCGTGAAGCGCTTGAGCGTGGTGCCCTGCTCGACGTAGATGGTCTTGACCTTCAGCTCGTCGATGTCGGCGCCGTCGTTGTGCTCGGCATTGGCGATGGCCGACTCCAGCACCTTCTTGACGATGCCGGCCGCCTTCTTCTGTGTGAACGCCAGGATGTCGAGGGCCTGGTCCACTTTCTTGCCACGAATGAGATCCGCGACCAGGCGTCCCTTGTCCACCGACAAGCGAACGCCCCGCAGCACTGCACGTGTTTCAGACATGATCGTTCCTTACTTCTTCTGGACCTTCTTGTCCGCGGGATGGCCCTTGAAGGTGCGCGTCAGGGCGAATTCGCCCAGCTTGTGGCCCACCATCTGATCGGTGATGTACACGGGCACGTGCTGCTTGCCGTTGTGCACGGCAATGGTCAGGCCGATGAACTCGGGCAGCACCATGGAGCGGCGCGACCAGGTCTTGACGGGCTTCTTGTCCTTGGTGGCGATGGCCTTCTCGGCCTTGGCCAGCAGGTGATGGTCAACGAACGGACCTTTTTTCACGGAGCGAGACATTGGCGACCCTTTACTTCTTGCGACGCGACACGATCATGTTCTGTGTGCGCTTGTTGTTGCGGGTGCGATAGCCCTTGGTCAGGTTGCCCCACGGATCGACCGGGTGACGCCCCTCGCCAGTCTTGCCCTCGCCGCCGCCCTGCGGGTGGTCGATCGGGTTCATGGCCACGCCGCGCACCGTCGGGCGGATGCCCATCCAGCGCTTGACGCCGGCCTTGCCGAGCTGGCGCAGGCTGTGCTCTTCGTTGGCCACCTCGCCAATCGTCGCACGGCACTCGACGTGGATCTTGCGCACTTCACCTGAGCGCATGCGCACCTGGGCGTACACGCCTTCGCGGGCGAGCAAGGTCGCCGACGTGCCGGCCGAACGCGCGATCTGCGCACCGGCACCCGGCTTGAGCTCGATGCAGTGGATCGTGGAGCCGACCGGAATGTTGCGGATCGGCAGCGTATTGCCCACGCGGATCGGCGACTCGGAACCGCTCACCACGGAACCGCCCACCTCGAGGTTGCGCGGCGCAATGAGGTAGCGGCGCTCGCCGTCGGCATAGCACACCAGCGCGATGTGGGCGGAGCGGTTGGGGTCGTACTCGATGCGCTCGACCTTGGCCGTGATGCCGTCCTTGTTGCGCACGAAGTCGACCACGCGGTAGTGGTGCTTGTGCCCGCCGCCCTTGTGGCGCGTCGTGATGATCCCGCGGTTGTTGCGCCCGGCCTTCTGGAACTGCGGCTCCAGCAGCGGCGCGTAGCCCTCGCCCTTGTGCAGGTGATCGCGCGAGATCTTCACCGCGCCCCGCTGGCCCGGCGTATTCGGTTTGATTGTGATGACAGCCATGATTACGCCGCCTCCCCGGACAGGTTCAGGTCCTGGCCTTCCTTGAGCTGCACATAGGCCTTGCGCACGTTGTCGCGGCGACCCATGCTCTTGCCGAAGCGCTTGGCCTTGCCCTTGATGTTGACGACGGAAACGCCCGTGACCTCGACCTTGAACAGCAGTTCCACCGCCGCCTTGATCTCGGGCTTGGTCGCCCCCTGCAGCACCTTGAACGTCACGACGTTGGACTTCTCGGACACCATCGTGGCCTTCTCGGACACGACGGGCGCCACGAGCACCTGCATCAGACGGCCTTCATCGAACTGGGACGCGCTCATGCGAACATCTCCTTGAGCTTGTCGATGGCGCCCTTGGTGACCAGCACCTTCTTGAACTGCACCAGCGAGACGGGGTCGGCATAACGCGGCTCGACGACGAACACGTTCTTGAGATTGCGCGAAGCCAGATAGAGGTTCTCGTCGACCTCCTCGGCGATCACCATCACCGAGTCCAGCTTCATGGCCTTGAGCCGATCGGCCAGCACCTTGGTCTTTGGGGTATCGACCTTGATCGCATCGACCACCGCCAGACGCCCTTCGCGGGCCAGCTGCGAAAGAATCGACGCCATGCCGGCGCGATACATCTTCTTGTTGATCTTGTGCGTGAAGTTTTCTTCAGGCAGGTTCGGGAAAATCCGGCCACCCCCGCGCCACAGCGGCGAGGAAGTCATGCCGGCGCGCGCGTTGCCCGTGCCCTTCTGCTTGAACGGCTTCTTGGTCGAGTGGCGCACCTGCTGGCGGTCTTTTTGCGCCCGGGTGCCCTGGCGGCCATTGGCCCGATAGGCCACGACGACCTGGTGGATCAGGTCTTCGTTGTATTGACGATCGAACACGGTCTCGGGCACATCGATCTTGGATGCCGCCTGGCCTTGCTCATTGAGGAGTTCGAGCTGCATCAGTTCGCTCCTTTCGCAACAGCGGCCTTGACGGCCGGACGCACGGTGACGAAGCCACCCTTGGAACCCGGAACGGCACCCTTGATGAGCAGCAGCTGGCGTGCCTCGTCCACGCGCACCACGTCGAGGTTCTGCGTGGTGACCGTGACGTCGCCCATGTGGCCCGTCATCTTCTTGCCCGGGAACACGCGACCCGGGTCCTGCGCCATCGAGATCGAGCCCGGCACGTTGTGCGAACGGCTGTTGCCGTGCGACGCGCGCTGCGAGCCGAAATTGTGGCGCTTGATGGTGCCGGCATAGCCCTTGCCGATCGAGGTGCCCTGCACGTCGACCTTCTGGCCGGCGGCGAACACGTCGGTCACCGGCACGCTGCTGCCTGCAGGGTACTTCTCTGCGGTATCGGCCGTCACGCGGAACTCGCGCATGACCTGGCCAGCCTGCACGCCCGCCTTGGCGAGGTGGCCGGCCTGCGGCTTGGTGACGCGCGAAGCCTTGCGCGTGCCGTACGTGACCTGAAGGGCCACGTAGCCATCGTTTTCCTGGGTTTTCACCTGGGTGACGCGGTTGCCCGACACGTCCACCACCGTGACGGGAATCGTTTCCCCGTCGTCGGTGAACAGGCGCATCATGCCTACCTTGCGCCCCAGCAACCCCAAGGAGTTACTCAGACTCATGTTTTTGCTCCAAGACTTTCACCGCGCCGACTGCAATTGGCCAGCGCGTTGGCGACATTCGGGGACCGGCCCGGGGCAGATCCACCAAAAGCGCATGAAAGAGGTTGTTAAGGCTTCGCCGTCGATGTTCGTGAACACCTACCGCGAAGCTAGGCAGTATAACTCGTTAAGACCCGGGCCGCAAGGCGGCCGCGGTTCATTGCAGCTTGATTTCGACGTCCACGCCCGCGGGCAGGTCGAGCTTCATCAGGGCATCCACCGTCTTGTCGGTGGGGTCCACGATGTCCATCAGGCGCTGGTGCGTGCGGATTTCGAGCTGGTCGCGGCTCGTCTTGTTGACGTGGGGCGAACGCAGGATGTCGAAGCGCTTCATGCGCGTCGGCAGGGGCACGGGACCCTTGACGATGGCGCCGGTGCGCTTGGCGGTGTCGACGATCTCCGTGGCGGACTGGTCGATCAGCTTGTAGTCGAACGCCTTCAGGCGGATGCGGATTTTTTGCTTGGACATGAATAATTCCCGGTTTTCCTGCGAATTACTCGATGATCTTCGCGACGACGCCGGCGCCCACGGTGCGGCCGCCCTCGCGGATGGCGAAGCGCAGGCCTTCCTCCATGGCGATGGGGTGGATCAGCTTGACCGTCATCGAGACGTTGTCGCCGGGCATCACCATTTCCTTGTCCGCCGGCAGCTCGATGGCGCCAGTCACGTCGGTGGTGCGGAAGTAGAACTGCGGGCGGTAGTTGTTGAAGAACGGCGTGTGACGGCCCCCTTCGTCCTTGGACAGGACGTACACCTCGCAGCTGAAGTGCGTGTGCGGGGTGATCGAGCCGGGCTTGGCCACG
>CAUJIM010000039.1 GCA_963205335.1 Pseudomonadota bacterium | reverse complement strand
GGATAGAACAGCTGGCGCGCGGGCACCGGCGCTACCGCCTGCGCGATCGCGCGGATGTGCTCGGGCGTGGTGCCGCAGCAGCCGCCGACGATGTTGACCAGCCCCTCGGCGGCGAATTCGTGCAGCAGGCGGCTCGTGACCTCGGGCGTTTCGTCAAAGCCCGTGTCGCTCATCGGGTTGGGCAGGCCGGCGTTGGGGTAGCAGCTGATGAAGGTCTCGGGCGCGGCCTTGGCCAGCTCCTGGATGTAGGGGCGCATCAGCGCCGCGCCGAGCGCGCAGTTCAGGCCGACGGCCAGCGGGTGGGCGTGGCGCACGCTGTGCCAGAAGGCAGTGACGGTCTGGCCCGAGAGGATGCGGCCTGAGGCGTCGGTGACGGTGCCGCTGATGATCACCGGAAGCACCTCGCCGCTGTCCTCGAACACCTCGTCGATGGCGAACAGCGCCGCCTTGGCGTTGAGCGTGTCGAAGATGGTCTCCACCATCAGCACGTCGGCGCCGCCCTCGATCAGGCCGCTGGCCTGCTCGTGGTAGGCCGCGCGCAGCTGCTCGAAGGTGATGTTGCGCGCGCCGGGGTCGTTCACGTCGGGGCTGATGCTCGCGGTCTTGGGCGTGGGGCCGAGCGCGCCGACGGCGAAGCGGGGCTTGTCGGGCGTGGAGAACTTGTCGCAGGCGGCGCGCGCCAGCCGGGCGGCGGCGACGTTCATCTCGCGCGCGAGGTGCGCCATGTCGTAGTCGGCCTGCGCGACGCTGGTGGCGCCGAAGGTGTCGGTCTCGATCAGGTCGGCCCCGGCGGCGAGATAGCCCTCGTGGATGTCGCGGATCACCTGCGGCTGGGTGAGCACAAGCAGCTCGTTGTTGCCCTTGACGTCCTTGTGGAAGTCCTTGAAGCGCTCGCCGCGGAACTGCGCCTCGGTGAGCTTCAGGCGCTGCACCATGGTGCCCATGGCGCCGTCGAGGATGGCGATGCGCTGGCGCAGGATGGCGGGGAGTTGCTGGGCACGGGTGTAGGTCGGCAGGGTCATGGGGGCGATTGTAGAAAGCCGGGGCCCGGGGCCCCTGGCGGACCGCGCATTTCCAAACGCCTGCATGCTGATATCCTGCAGTTGTCCACCAAAGCGTACAGATGGTGCCTGTTTCCACTCAACTCTGCCATGAAAGGTATTTCTGATGCAGCAAGTTTCCCTTTTCCGTTCCCTGCGAGGCGCATTGCTGGCGGGTCTGGCCGGACTCACGGCACTGTCCACCGCCTGGGCCTGCACGCGCCTGGTCTACCTCGGCGCCAACGGCCAGGTGATCACGGCGCGCTCGATGGACTGGAAGAGAGACATCACCAGCAACCTGTGGGTGCTGCCGCGCGGCGTGGCGCGCAGCGGCGAGGCGGGTCCGAACTCGCTGCACTGGACCTCGCGCTACGGCAGCGTCATCACCTCGGGCTATGACATCTCCACCACCGACGGCGTGAACGAGGCCGGGCTGCAGGCCAACCTGCTGTGGCTGGCCGAATCGCAATACCCGAAATTCGACACCAGGAGCAAGCCGGGCCTGACCATCGCGGCCTGGGCGCAGTACGTGCTGGACAACTTCGCCACCGTGCAGGAGGCCGTGGCCGCGCTGGAGCAGGAACCCTTCACCCTGGTGACCGACAACGTGCCGGGCGAGGAGCGCCTGGCCACGCTGCACCTGTCGATGTCGGACGCCAGCGTCGACAGCGCCATCGTCGAGTACATCGGCGGGCGCCCGGTGATCCACCACAGCCGCAGCTACCAGGTGATGACCAACTCGCCGCTGTTCGAGCAGCAGCTGGCGCTGAACGCCTACTGGCAGCAGATCGGCGGCACCACCATGCTGCCGGGCACCAACCGCGCGGCCGACCGCTTCGCGCGGGCCTCGTTCTACGTCAACGCCATCCCCAAGGACCCGGACCCGAACAAGGCGCTGGCCAGCGTCTTCAGCGTGATCCGCAACGTCTCGGTGCCCTACGGCATCAGCACGCCCGGGCAGCCTAACATCGCCTCGACCCGCTGGCGCACGGTCTTCGACCACCAGCGCAAGCTGTACTTCTTCGAGTCGGCCCTCACGCCCAACACCTTCTGGGTCGATCTGAAGGCCGTGGACTTCAGCAAGGAAACCGGCAAGGTGCTCAAGCTCGACCTGGGCCCGGACCAGCGCCATGCCTTCGCGGGCGACGCCACGCGCTCCTTCCAGCCGGCGGAGCCGTTCAAGTTCCTGGGGCTCTGAGGCCGCCACGCCCACGGGCCCGTGCCGCCGGCCCCTGGCGCGGGCGCGCACAATATGCGCCCGCGTACGCGCCCGCGGCGCCGCGCGCACGCCGCCCCGGCATTGCGGGAAAAATCGGCCTTCAGCGCTTTCCAGTCAAGCGCTATCAGCTATTATAAATAGAGCATTCGGTGTCTCCAGCGCATTCCGTCCTCCACGATGTCTTCGGCTACGAGCAATTCCGCGGCCCGCAGGCGGACATCGTCGAACACGTCATCGGGGGCGGCGACGCGCTGGTGCTGATGCCCACGGGCGGCGGCAAGTCGCTGTGCTACCAGATCCCGGCGATCGTGCGCCAGCAGGCGGGGCGCGGCATCACCGTGGTGGTCTCGCCGCTGATCGCGCTGATGCACGACCAGGTGGGCGCGCTGCGCGAGGCGGGCGTGGCCGCGGCCTTCCTCAATTCCACGCTCGACTGGCCGCAGACGCTGGACGTCGAGCGGCGGCTGGCACAGGGCGAGCTCACACTGCTGTACGCCGCGCCCGAGCGCGTGATGACCGAGCGCTTTCTCGAACTGCTCGACGGCCTGCACGCGCGCGGGCAGCTCGCGCTGTTCGCCATCGACGAGGCGCACTGCGTGAGCCAGTGGGGCCACGACTTCCGGCCCGAATACCGCCAGCTCGCGATGCTCGCCGGGCGCTACGCGGGCGTGCCGCGCATCGCGCTCACCGCCACCGCCGACGCGCTCACGCGCGCCGACATGGTCGAGGGCCTGCAGCTGCAGGCCGCGCGGCTGTTCATCAGCAGCTTCGACCGGCCCAACATCCGCTACACGATCGAGGAGAAGAAGGAGCCGCTGGCGCAGCTGCTGCGCTTCATCGGGCAGGAGCATGCGGGCGACGCGGGCATCGTCTATTGCCAGTCGCGCAAGCGCGTGGAAGAAATGGCGCAGGCGCTGCAGGGCGCGGGCATCGCCGCGCTGCCCTACCACGCCGGCTTGCCTGCCGAGATGCGCCAGGCGCACCAGGACCGCTTCCTGCGCGAGGACGGCGTCGTGATCGTGGCCACCATCGCGTTCGGCATGGGCATCGACAAGCCCGACGTGCGCTTCGTCGCGCACGTGGACATGCCCAAGAACATCGAGGGCTATTACCAGGAAACCGGCCGCGCCGGGCGCGACGGCCTGCCCGCCGACGCCTGGATGATCTACGGCCTGGCGGACGTGGTGAACCAGCGGCGCATGATCGACGAGGGCGATGCCGCCGAGGAGTTCAAGGCGGTGCTGCGCGGCAAGCTCGACGCGCTGCTGGCGCTGGCCGAGGCCACCGACTGCCGCCGCGCGCGGCTGCTGGCCTACTTCGGCGAGACCATGGCGCCGCGGCCGTCATCCAATGCTCCTGCAAGAAGAGCTGATGGCGCAGACCCGGCAAGCGCTGGAGGCGGAAATGAGGAACATTCCCAAGCCACGCCCTGGTGCGGCAACTGCGACAACTGCCTGCACCCGCCCGCGGTCTGGGACGGCACCGACGCGGCGCGCAAGCTGCTCTCCACGATCTACCGCGTGCACCAGGCCAGCGGCCTGGCCTTCGGCATGGGGCACCTGATGGACATCGTGCGCGGCACGGCGAGCGACAAGGTGCGCCAGTTCGGGCACGACAGGCTCTCCACCTTCAGCGTCGGCGCGCAGTACGCGGAGAGCCAGCTGCGCGCGGTGCTGCGGCAGCTGCTGGCGCGCGGCGCGGTGGGCGTGCAGCGCGTCACGCTCGACGGCGGGCGCGCCTTCGACACGCTGACGCTGGCGGCCGGCGCGCGGCCCGTGCTGCGCGGCGAGCAGAGCGTGCTGCTGCGCGAGGCCACGGCCGCGCCGCGCGGCGCGAGGAAATCGCGCCGCCAGGCCCCGGCGGCGGCGGCGGCGCAGCTCGGGCCCGATGCGCAGGCGCGCTTCATCAACCTCAAGGCCTGGCGCGCCACCGTGGCGCGCGAACACAACCTGCCGGCCTACGTGATCTTCCACGACACCACCCTGGCGGCCATTGCCGAACGCAACCCCGGGTCGCCGGACGAACTGCAAGGCATCCAGGGCCTGGGCAGCAAGAAGATCGAGGCCTACGGCGCCCAGGTGCTGCAGGTCTGCCGCGGCGGCGGGTGAGCCCGGTTCGTCGGCATTTCGCCACGTTTTGTTGCAAAAACGACGCCGCACACGCGAAAATTTCTTGCATTGGGACAAAAGTTCAAGAACAGTAGCGGTCGGTGCGCGAATTGCGCACCGAGGTTACGGTGATCCGTCGGTTTTCGCGCATGGGGCTCTTGGTTGATCCACTGGTGGCGGTTTCGGGACTCCGTGGTTCCACTTTTTGTTTTTGAGGAGCCCCTTTCATGGGCAACAAACTGTACGTCGGCAATCTGCCGTACCAAGTGCGCGACGAAGACCTGCAACAGGCCTTCGGACAATACGGCACGGTCACCAGCGCCAAGGTCATGATGGAACGCGACACCGGTCGCTCCAAGGGCTTTGGCTTCGTCGAAATGGGTAGCGACGCCGAGGCGCAGCAGGCGATCAACGGCATGAACGGCCAGCCGCTGGGCGGCCGCAACCTGGTGGTGAACGAAGCCCGTCCGATGGAGCCGCGCCCGCCGCGTTCCGGTGGCGGCGGCGGTGGCTACGGTGGCGGCGGCCGCAGCGGTGGCGGCGGCTATGGCGGCGGCGGTCGCAGCGAGGGCGGCTTTCGCAGCCCTTACGGCAACGGCCCGCGGCACGGCGGCGGTGGTGGCCGCGGCGGCTACGACGACAACCACGGCGGCGGGTACTGATCCCTCGCGCACTCGAGAAAAGCTCCTTCGGGAGCTTTTTTTATTCCCCCTCGCGGCGCTTGCGCGGGCGCCCCGCGAGCAGGCGGTCGAACACCGCATCGGGCAGCCACGGCAGGATGTGCGCGGCGAGCGCCATGGGCCAGGGGATCACGCGCCGGCTCGCGCCGGAAGCGATGGCGCGCATGGCGCGATCGGCGAAATCGTCGGCCTGCAGCAGGAAGGGCATGGGGTAGCGGTTGCGCGCGGTGAGCGGCGTGGCGACGAAGCCGGGGTACAGGGTGAGCACGCTCACGCCGCTGCCGCGCAGCTCGCCGCGCAGGCTTTCGCAGTAGCCGATCACGGCGGCTTTGCTGGCGCAGTAGGCGCCGTGCCCCGGCAGGCCGCGCACGCCCGCCATGCTGGCCACGCCGACGAGCCGGCCGCTGCCGCGCGCGACCATGGGCGCGATGAAGGGCTGGAAGGTCGCGGCCAGGCCGGTGACGTTGGTCGCCAGGGTGCGCGCCAGCACGTCGATGTCTTCGCGCCGGGCCGGATCGATGCCGATGCTGATCCCGGCATTGGCGATGACGACGTCGGGCAGCCCCTGTGCCGCCAGGCACGCCTGCGCCGCGGCCTGCACGCTGTCGGGCTGGGCCACGTCGGCGCCATAAATACCATAGCTGCTCACGCTTGTCCCGTAAGCGTCAAGCCACGATTTGATCGTGTTTTCGCGGCGGCCGACGAGTGCCAGGCGCCAGCCGGCGCGCGTAGCGCAGCGCCAGCGCCTGGCCGATGCCGCTGGAGGCGCCGGTGATGAAAACCAGCGGCGGCGCCGCGCTCACCGCCTGGGCCGGTTGCGCGCGGGCTGCACCAGGCCGCGCACGTTGCCGCGCATCTCCAGCAGCTGCGCCTTGTTGTCGTAGTCCAGGCTGTCGGCGGTGACGCGGTCGCCTCCCTGGATCAGCGTCACCGGCTGGTCGGAGCGCACGCGCTCTTCGTTCACCCAGGCGTGGAGGTACTGGCCCTCGAAGCGCATCGGCGCGGCGCTGGCCTGCCCCGGCCGCGGCGGGGCGGAGCGCTCGACGACGGCATCGCCGAAGAGCTGCACCTCGGAGCCGTCGGCGTTGCTCACGCCGCGCTGGGCGCTGGCGACGGTGACGCGGCCCTGCGCGTCGGTGGAATGGATCTGCACCGCGTCGATCTCGAGCGTGTCGGTATCGGGGTAATGCTGCGCCAGGCGCCCGCGCACCACGCTCTGCAGGCGCCCGTCGGCGTCGAACGACTTGACCGAGAAGTCGCGCATGAAATAGTCCGCCTCGTGCCGCGCCGGCGTGCTCGCCTGCGGCACCAGCGGCTGGGGCGCGCTGCGCACCAGCCACCAGGTGCCGAGCGCGAGCAGCCCCATGAGCGCCACGGGCAGGTACAGGCTGGCGCGCTCCCAGGCGCGGCGCAGGCGCGGCGGCATCATGGCGGATCGCTCGCCGCGAGCAGCCGGGCGTACCTGCCGCTGGCCACCAGCAGCAGGTCGCAGAACTCGCGCGCCGCGCCGTGGCCCGCGGCGGCCCGGGCGACATGGTGCGCGATGGCGCGCACTTCGGGGTGCGCCTGCGCCGGCGCGCACGCCAGGGCGGCGCGGCGCAGCAGCGGCAGGTCGGGCCAGTCGTCGCCCATCGCCGCCGCCTGGTCCCAGGCGAGCCCGAGCTCGGCGAGCAGCGCCTGGGCGGCCGGCAGCTTGTCCTCGGTGCCCAGGCGCATGTGCTGCACGCCCAGCGCGGCCAGGCGCAGGCGCAGCGGCGCCGAATCGCGCCCGCTCACCACCACCGGGGTGATGTCCGCGCGCGCCAGCAGCTTGATGCCGTGGCCGTCGAGCGAATCGAAGCGCTTGAGCGTCTCGCCCGACTCGGAGAAGTACAGCCCGCCGTCGGTCAGCACGCCATCGACGTCGAAGAACGCCACGCGCACCTCCTGCGCGCGCAGCAGCAGCTCGGGGGCGAAGCGCAGCACGGGTGGTTGCGCCGGCATCAGATCACCTTGGCCCGCATCAGGTCGCCGATGTGCACTATGCCCTGCAGCAGCCCCGCGCCATCGGTCACGAGCACGCTGGTGATGCGGTGCTGCTCCATCAGCTGCGCCGCGTCGGCGGCGAGCGCGTCGGCCCGGATGGTGCGCGGCCGGGCGTGCATCAGCGCGTCGGCGCGCAGCGCGAGCACGTCGGCCCCGGCCTCGATGCGCCGGCGCAGGTCGCCGTCGGTGAAGATGCCCTGCAGGCGCCCGGCGGCGTCGACCACGGCGGCCGCGCCCACGCCCTTGGCGCTCATCTCGCGCATGAGTTCGCTGAAGCCGGCCGTGGGCAGCACGCGCGGCACCTCGTCGCCGCTGCGCATCACGTCGCGCACCAGGGTGAGCAGGCGCCGGCCCAGGGCGCCGCCGGGGTGCGAGCGCGCGAAATCCTCGGCGCGAAAGCCGCGCGCGTCGAGCAGCGCGACGGCGAGCGCGTCGCCCAGCGCGATCTGCGCCGTGGTGCTGGCGGTGGGCGCGAGGTTGAGCGGGCAGGCCTCGCGCTCGACGCTGCAGTCGAGCACCACGTCCGCGTGCGCCGCCAGCGTGGAGTCGGGCCCGCCGGTGAGCGCGACCAGCGGCACGCCCTGGCGCCTGAGCACCGGCAGCAGCGCGGTGATCTCGTGGCTCTCGCCGCTGTTGGACAGCGCCAGCACCAGGTCTTCGCCGGTGACCATGCCCAGGTCGCCGTGGCTGGCCTCGGCCGGGTGCACGAAGAAGGCCGGCGTGCCGGTGGAGGCGAGCGTGGCGGCGATCTTGCGCCCGACGTGCCCGCTCTTGCCCATGCCCATGACGACGACGCGCCCGCGCGTGGCCAGGATGCGCCGCACCGCCTGCACGAAGGCCTGGCCCAGCTGCTGCCCCATGCGCGTGAGCGCGGCGGCTTCGATGGCGCAGGTGTCGCGCCCCAGGCGCAGGATGCGGTCGGCGTCGAGGCGCGGGGCGCCGTGTGGAAAAGACATGCGCAAATTCTATCGGCGAGGGCCCGCGCGGGCGCGCTCTGCCTCTACCATCGCGCGATGTCCTCGCTCGCGCTCACGCTCCTGTACCTGCTGGCCGCCGTGCTCGGCGTGGTCGCCTGCCGCACGCTGCGCCTGCCGCCGATGATGGGCTACCTGGCGGCCGGCATCCTGATCGGGCCGCATGCGCTGGCGCTGGCGCTCAATTCCGAAGGCGTGCGCCACCTGGGCGAGTTCGGCGTGGTGTTCCTGATGTTCGCGATCGGGCTGGAGTTCAGCCTGCCCAAGCTGCGTGCGATGCGCCGCCTGGTGTTCGGCCTGGGCCTGCTGCAGGTGCTGGGCAGCGCGGCGGTCTTCATGGCGGGCCTGCTGCTGCTCTCGGCCTGGCTCGGCGGTGTCTGGGACATGGGCTGGCAGACGGCGCTGGCGCTCGGCGGGACGCTGGCGATGAGCAGCACCGCGATCGTCGTCAAGCTGCTCACCGAGCGCGCCGAGATCGACACCGAGCACGGCCAGCGGGTGCTCGGCATCCTGCTGTTCCAGGACCTCGCGGTGGTGCCGCTGCTGGTGCTGATCCCGGCGCTCGGCACCTCGCCCGAGGAGCTGGCGCTGGCGCTGGGGCTGGCGCTGCTCAAGGCCACGGTGCTCGTCACGGTGCTGCTGGTGGGCGGGCAGCACGTGATGCGCTGGTGGCTCACGCTGGTGGCGCGGCGCAAGAGCGAAGAGCTGTTCATGCTCAACCTGCTGCTGATCACGCTCGGCATGGCCTGGCTCACCGAGCTGGCGGGGCTGTCGCTGGCGCTCGGCGCCTTCATCGCCGGCGTGCTGGTGTCCGAGACGCCCTACCACCACCAGGTGGGCAGCGACATCCGGCCGTTCCACGACGTGCTGCTGGGCCTGTTCTTCATCACCGTGGGGATGATGCTCGACTGGCACATCATGCTCGAGCACTGGGCGCTGGTGGCCGTGCTGCTGCTGGTGCCGCTGGCGATCAAGACGGCCATCATCTTCGGGCTGGCGCGCGGCCTGGACGCCAGCGCCGGCGTGGCGCTGCGCACCGGGCTCTACGCCGCGCAGGCGGGCGAATTCGGCTTCGTGCTGCTGGCGCTGATGCAGACGCACCTCCTGATCGAGCCACGCCTGATGAACCCGGTGCTCGCGGCCATGGTGCTGTCGATGCTGGCCACGCCCTTCCTGATCGAGTACAGCCCGCAGATCGTCGGCAAGGTCGTGGCCAGCGACTGGATGCAGCAGTCGCTGCGGATGACGCAGATCGCGCGCCGCGCGATCGACGCCAGCGGCCACGTGCTGATCGTGGGGTATGGCCGCTGCGGGCAGAACCTGGCGCGGCTGCTGGAGCTCGAAGGCATCGCCTACCTCGCGCTCGACCTGGATCCCGACCGGGTGCGCCAGGCGGCGGCGGCCGGCAACTCGGTGGTGTTCGGCGATGCCACGCACGCGCAGGCGCTGCGCGCCGCGGGCCTGGCGCGGGCCGCCGCGGTGGCGGTGACGACGCACGAGGTGTCGGTGGCGCTCAAGGTGCTCGGCCACGTGCACGCCCTGGCGCCGCAGGTGCCCGTCGTGGTGCGCACGCAGGACGACACGCAGCTGGAGCGCCTGCAGGCGGCGGGCGCGACCGAAGTCGTGCCCGAGGCGATCGAGGGCTCGCTGGTGCTCGCGGGCCATGCGCTGGCGCTGGTCGGCGTGCCGCTGCGCCACGTGGTGCGGCTGCTGCAGGAGCAGCGCGAGGCGCGCTACGGGCTGCTGCGCAACTATTTCCACGGGCTCGACGAGACGCACTCCGAGCGCGAACAGGAGCGCCTGTCGTCCGTCACGCTGCCCGAGGGCGCGGCGGCACTCGGCCAGAGCCCCGGGGCGCTGCCGCTGGCGGCGATGGGCACGCGGCTGATGGCGGTGCGCCGCGCCAGCGGCCGCTCCACGCTGCCCGAGGACCCGCTGCCGCTGTCCGCGGGCGACACGCTGGTGCTCAGCGGCCATCCCGCGGCCCTCAGCCTGGCGCAGGAGGCCTTGCTGCGCGGGTAGCATTGGCCATCTCCGCCCCGCCGCAACCCAGCAACCATGCCCACACCCAGCATCGCCGACTACCTGCGCTCGCACATCCGCACCGTGCCCGACTGGCCCGCGCCGGGCGTGCAGTTCCGCGACATCACGCCGCTGCTGCAGGATCCGCGCGTCTTTCGCGTGCTGATCGATACCTTCGTGCGCCGCTACATGGACAGGAGCACCCGCCCCGACGTGGTGGCGGGGCTCGATGCGCGCGGCTTCATCATCGGCTCGGTGCTGGCCTACGAGCTGGGCCTGGGCTTCGTGCCGATCCGCAAGAAGGGCAAGCTGCCGTACACCACCGTCACCGAGACCTACGAGCTCGAATACGGCAGCGCTACCGTCGAGCTGCATGCCGACGCGGTGAAGGCGGGCGACAGGGTGCTGCTGGTCGACGACCTGATCGCCACCGGCGGCACCATGATGGCGGGCAAGAACCTGCTGGAGAAGCTCGGCGCGCACGTGACCGAGGGCGCGGCCATCGTCGACCTGCCGGAGCTCGGCGGCTCGGCGCGGCTGCGCGCGGCGGGGCTGGCGCTCTTCACCCTGGTCGACTTCGCCGGGCACTGAGCCTGCGCGCGATCCGGGGCCGGGCGCTCGCGGTTCACTCGCACCTTCTCAGCCCATGTGCCCGTACTGCGTCCCCCCGATGCGCGATACGCGGCCCTCTTCGTCGCTGAGCACCGTATCGGCGAAACCGTTGGCTTCGGATTCGAGATCGGGCTCCGGCTCGGCCCGTGCCGACGCCTGGCGGCGCGGCAGCGCCACGGTGGGTGCCTCGGCCGCCGCGGGCGCTTTCTGCACGGCCTGCTTGAACGCCTCCACCTCGTCGGGCGCGATCGGTTCGAACCCCGGTGCCGCGGGCGCGGTCGGTGCCGGGTGAACAGGGGGTGCCACGGCCACGGCCACGCCACCGGGCCGCAGCGGCTGCGGTGCGACGGAGTCGGCGCGGGGCGCCGACGCGGCCTGCCCCGCCGCGCCGAGGGCGGGCTGGACGCGCCAATACACCCCCGTGACTTCGATGCGGAAACGCGTGCGCGCGAATTGCGCCAGCAGCGCCGCCATCTCGTGCTGGCGGGCGATGTCGCCGCCGTTGGCCGACGCGATGTCGATCATCACCAGGAACTGGCGCCCCTGCGGATCGAGCGACAGCACCTTGAACTTGTAGGCCGAGGAGAGCACGCCCGAGCGCACCATGGCGTCGCGCACCGCCAGATACAGCTGTTCGCGCCGCTGCGTGCGCTCGCTCTTTTCGGCGCTGCCGCCGGCCGAGGGCGGCGTGCGCTGCGCGGGCTGGGTCACGCGGGGAGCCGCCGTCTTGGGTTTTCTCGGGAAAAGCCGGTTCCACAGGGACATTGCAAGCCTTTGCACGATGCAACAAGCGCCTCAGTGTACTGTGCGCACCCGACGGAGCAAGCCCGGGATTTGGGGGTGTTTGCCGGCGACAACGCTTGCGCCAGGACGGTGTCGCGCGGCGCTGGCCGGGGCTTGCCGGCCGCCCTAGGATCAGGTGGCGGCGACGCGCAGGCGGCGGTTGGCCAGGCGCTTGGCCAGCACCGCGCCGGCGGCCAGGGTCAGCGCCAGCGCCACTGCGGGCTGCCGGTTGGCGAGCTCGGCGAAGCGCAGCGGCGCCAGCGCCCAGAGCCGGCAGGCGGCGCCCGCCTGCACCGTGGCGCTGCGCGGGCGATGCGAGAAGAACGCACCCTCGCCCACGATCGAGCCGCTGCCCACGACCGCCAGGCGCACGCGTTCCTTCGCGTCCTGGTAGTGCACGCTGAGCGAGCCGCTTTCGACCAGGTACAGGGTGCGGTCGCTGCTGCCCTCGGCGAACAGCACCTGCCCGGCGGGCAGGTCGAGCGACTGGAGGTAGGACGCGAGAATCGTCCACTGCGCCGGGGTGAACGCGTTGCCCAGCCCGTCTTCCTCGGGGGCGCGTGCGATGGCCGCGGCCAAGCCTTGCAGGTTTCCGCCGGTGGCGGATGCGAAATTGATGGCGCCCATGGCATCAAAGTTAGCGTAAGTCGTGCCGTCGCGCAAGCAGGGGCCCACGCGGGCCCCGGCGCGCGCCCTATTTGCCGATGCAGAAGTGTCGTTTTCGCCGCATGCTGTTGATTTGCAAGGGAGTTTTTGAACCCCATCGACGCGCTTGGATCTATTCTTGGATCAAAAAACCAAGCGTGTCTCTTGGTAGCGGCGGATGGCCCTCCCTGGACACTTCCCGCTCTCCCATTACCGATGCGATGCATCAGCAGACGACCTGATCAGTGGCAGCGAAACCGGCCATCGACGTTCGCCAACGTCCAATGCACTGCAACGAACTCATTTTCCCACCTCCTGATCCGGAACACCAAGGATGTTGCGCCCTGCTTCAGTCCGAAAAAACGGGAGGAACGCAGTTCGGATTGATGGCTGCGGCAGCGGTGATGCCGGGGTGAGATGACGGCTCCTTTGGCCAGTTGGCCGATACCGACAGGAGCCTCACCATGTCACACCAAGCCTCAGACATCATCACCCCGAAAGCCCTGTTGCTCGATGAGCGGCTGACGCCGCTGGAGCGCAACGCTTGGCTGACTTTCCGTGCGCTGGCCGGCAGCGACGGCACCGTGGTTCTCAGTTACACGACGCGCTGCGCGGATACCTGCCCAGCGCACCGGGCAGCAAGCGTGCTGCCCTTGAAACCGTGTCCAGGGCCGTGCTGTGCCTGCGGCTGTCCACGTGGATTGCGCTGGTCGAATACCGTCGCAATCCGATGACCGGCTTCTCGATGGCTAGCCGCTACGCGGTGCGGAATCAGCCCCTCGCGTTCGACGACGCCTGCATGGAGGACGAAGACTACCTGCCCCTGCTGGAACGGGCGCTCGGCCATGCCAGCGCGACGATTCGCCAACTGGCGCAGTCCATTCTCGATGAGGCCATGCGCCATCCGGACAGGTTGGAAAAGCTGCCTGCAACGATGCAAGAGCGGATCAGTCGCCTACAGCACCGTGGCGACGACCATGACCCGGGCAGTCCTGGTGGCTCAACTGCGCGCGATGCCCTCGTGCCCAAAGCCAGCGGTGGCGTTCCGAAACCCGTTCCGGCATCTGCGACAGTAGTACGTACTGTACAAAAAGAAGTATTTAAAGAAGTACATACGTACCGGTCACCAACCGAAGTCCAGACATCGGGGTCGGATGTGCCCATCCGCTTCCGGCAGCTCCCGCAGGATCAGCAGCAGATTCTCACCGCTCGTCTCAGGGGCTTGCCTCTGGAGCAACGCTTGGCGGTGCTGGCCGAGTGGGACGTGCGCTGCGAATCAGGTGGCGTGCACAACGCCATCGCCTACCTCTACGGGTTGATCAAGAAGGCCGTGGAAGGCGTGTTCAAGCTCTGGGCGGCGCGCAAATCCACCCCGCAGCAGACACCCGTGCAGACCATCAGCAACAGCCAACATGGCTCGCCGCCTGCTCCTTCGCCATCGTCCAGCAGCCAAGCCGCAAAGCCTGCGTCGCGCGAGGTGGCGCAACGGCATCTGGATCAGATCAGGCGCATGCTGAAGACGCCATCGCTGCCCATCGGGCAGATCATCGGGTGCATGGCTGACAGCGGAATGCTGCCAACAGCCCCGGGAAACACGCCTGCTGCTGCAAGGCTGGGACCACTGGGCTCGGCGTGAGACAGATGGGGCCGTCACTGCCCACCGCAGTGACGGCCCGGCGAACTGCCGCAGGAATGCGGGTTGGCGCGGCGTCGCATTGATGGCTGCGCACATGACGATGCCCCGGCACACTGGCCCAGCAACGACCTGCCGGTGGGTATGAATACCGGAACCATGGCGCAGGTTCCTGCAAGCGCCGACCCGGCTCGCCGGACGGAACCATCCCAGGCACACCCCGGCTCGCTCTGTGTGCCGCCCTACCATGGGCAGAGCCTTCCTCATCCTCGGCGTGGTTCGTCGCGCCATCGTCGCCGCACACATCCGCCGTTCCAGGCACTCGTCGCGGGTCGCCCGACCTGCCGGCTTCTTTCCACCACTGCACAACAGGAGGCACCCATCCCAGCACATCGCGTTGTCGTCCCTTGCAACTCTTCCGCCCGGCCTTCCCACAGGAAGCAAGGCGGACGCCTCATTCGAGGCCACAGGTGAACTGAGCACCTGGCCCTTGCCCTTCGGGGATCTCGCCTTGGCGAGTTGGCAAAAACACTGACCGTTTGCTTCTCAGCCCCGACAACCGATAGAACAGCACTGCGGTGGACGACCTGACCTATACCCTGCGCCAGCTCTGCCTGCGCAACCGCGACGGCAGCCACGCCACCCAGGCCGACCGGCAACGGTCACTGGCACTGGCCGCCCGCCAACTGCGCGAAGCAGGCTTCCGCCAGATGCGGGCCACCTCGCTCAAGGGCAAGCACGTCGAAGCCCTGTTGCAGCGCTGGCAAACCGAAGGCCTGTCGGCGGGCACACTGAAGAATCGCATGGCGCACCTGCGCTGGTGGGCAGAGAAGGTCGGCAAGGCGGGCATCCTGCCAGCGGACAACACCAGGCTGGGCATCCCTGAACGCCGCTATGTGACCAATGAAAGCAAGGCCAAGGAATTGGGCGACGGACTGCACAGGATCATTGATCCACACGTCCACATGAGCCTGCGCCTGCAAGCGGCCTTTGGCCTGCGGCGGGAGGAGTCCATCAAGTTCCAGCCTCGCTATGCCGACCGTGGCGACCACATCGCCATCAAAGGCTCGTGGGCCAAGGGTGGGCGCGACCGGACGGTGCCGATCACGACGCCGGAACAGCGGACGGTGCTAGACGAAGCGCACCGACTGGCAGGGTTGGGCTCGCTGATCCCGGCGAACAAGACCTACATCCAGCAGCGGCACGTCTACGACGGGCAGTGCAAGGCGGCAGGCCTGAGCAACATGCACGGGCTGCGGCATCGGTATGCGCAGATGCGCTATGAGGCGCTGACGGGGTGGAAGGCACCGGCAGCGGCTGGTCTTGGCAAAGCCCAGCTCAATGCAAGCCACCGAATGAATGATCAACACGCCCGGCAGCAGATCAGCCGCGAACTTGGGCATGAAAGGCTGAAAGTGACATCGATCTACCTGGGCGCCTGAAGCGTACCTTGATGCCACCTCAGGCTACGTCATCATCTGCGACCTTTGTCAGGATTCGACTGAGACAACACCTTCCATTCGTCCTTTATGGAGGATTTCCAGCAGAACGAGACTCTGCTTCTCTGTTGGAATCTTGATTGGAATCTGCATGGCCACCTTCAGTACGCCAGCCTCCTTTGGCGTAAGTAGATTTCTTTCAAGCAGAGACCGATGGATGCGGGTCCATTCCGCAGCAGGAACAGCCAGAACTTTTCGCTGTGCCTCGATGCCATTGTCGATTCGCTGCGTCTGCTTCGCGGAACGCACGGTCGCCGTCTGATTTTCGAGCGAAACAAGGCGATCATGGAACTGGGACGGGAGAAGATTGGCAATGGCTTCGGTACGAGCCTGTATCCTCGTCCAGCACGCTTCCTTCTTGCACCACTCGGAAATGTTCGAGATACCGTGTGGTGGCTTGGTGATGTCATCGTTCACCACGCCCGACACGATAGCGATGGCATCCTCCAACACGGCATCAACCATCTGTGCATTCCAGACTCCCAGAAAATCGATGCTCTCCTTTCTTCGCTTCGTGATCTCAGCCAATACCGCCAGCGTGTAGGCCACGATGTTTGCTCGATACCCACCGTTGTACCAAGGTTGCGCAGAAACAATGCGCTCGGTGGCACGGAAGATCAGCCCGCGCGCGACGGCTCTCTTGAAATAGAACTCGTTGAAAGCGTCGGACGATTTTTCCCACTCGCTGCCGATTCGTGCAGCGTAGCGCGCAAAGTTCTTCTGGGAGCCAAGATTGACCCATCTTGGATGGTCATCCCAGACATTCTCGAACTTCGCCAGATCCGTCTTGGTGAACATCTGCGGCTTGGGATGCTCGGCCTTGAAGCGACGCTGCTCTGCCGGTGTCAGTTTGGACTGTGCATCGGCATACTGACCGCGTGCCCGCTCATAGAACCAGCGCGTCTCGCGGGGGGCTCCCTTCTGCGCCGGCGCCCAGATGCGCCGCGAAAATCCTTCCATCCGGACATGGAACGGATGATTCGAGAAGAAGTCGGCAGCATTCACCCGATTCTGGGTGTTCGCATACTCCGATATCTTCGGCACAACCATCTCGCTTTGCTGGCTGTCGATGACGGACAGCTTCATCTGAACGAATATCTGGGAAAGGTCCGCCTTGTCCCGCTTCCGCGTATGGAACAGGGATGCGGTCGTCTGCCCACCATTGACGATCTGAAGATCGACAATCCTTGTGATCGCCAGACCGGAATCCGTTGCCTCGGTTTCGACACTCTGCGCAGTGGCCGTGATCCCATTGTTGTAGGCAAAGAACATTCCCGGCTCATTCAGAATCGTTGCCCGTATGCCCTGGTTCACATTGCCACGAGCCTGCAAGAATGTCCGGACGTTCTGCTCCAGCAGGCGCGCTCCGAAACTTCCGTACAGGGTCGCCAGCACATCTGCTGGCATGACCATGAGGTAGGACTGATAGGCATCGGTTGTCAAGTGAGCGGGAAGGCAGGCGATGCCTTGGCCGAACATCTGCTCGAAGTCGAGATCGAGTGGTTCCTTGTGGCTGCGTGAGCTTCGCTGACGATGAAGCCGTGAAATATCCCATACGTGATAACTCGTGGGAACGCCAGCGACCTCTCCATCCGGAAGGCTCTGCACCGCCCCACTGAGCGTGCGCTCGGAGAGAAGAACAAGGTTGAGCGAGCCGATGGCACCTCTGCGATCGACAATCTGTCTGGCAAGGCCGTATTCCGGCGAAGTGACTTCCAGATCGTCAGCCAGATTCCTGTCGATACTTGCATCGAAGAAGTTGGCAACGCGCTTGAATGCCGCATCCACGTCCGTCTTGGTCAGGGACACCAGTTCGTTGCGGGACTCGAAGTCTGCGATGAAGAGGTGCAGGACTCCCTCGTCATTGAACCAGTAGCCGTCCACGCGCATGCCACGTTGCGCCCGGAAATGACAAAGCTCGAAGCCTTCCGTGAAGCCTGTCTCGACAAGCTCTGCAGCGATGGTTTCCATGAACTCGTCGAGCTGAAACCTGCCATTGGCCTCGGCTCCCGCCAGCAGTTCCTGCCGGAAGTCGTGGAAGAACTCTTCGCCGGTTTGCTCCATCACTCTCCTCCGAAGACAGCGGCTCCGTCGCACTCGTATTGAGCAATCGTTTCCAGCCTGATGTCGTAGGCTACCTTGGCAATCCCTGTCGGCAATTGTGATCGCATGAGACGCGGAAAATCATCGGCGACCTGATAGCTGCGCACGTCGCTGACAACAAAACGCGGTTCATCGTAGTCAGGGAGCGGCGCGTAGCCATGTGCAACCAGCTTCCGGTCAAAGGCCTCGACGGCCTCTGCCTTGCCGAGCCGCGCCTGGACGGCGGCGACAAGCTCGTTGAGCGAGCGGGCACCTGCCGCGTCATCCAGATTGCTCAGCCGGTACACGCGCAGGAACAGTGCATCGTTCAGGGATTCGAGCTGGTCTTCCGACGAAATGCGGATGCTGCTCCGTTCGGCACCCGAGAGCGACTTAACCTCGACAGCCGTGTTGCCGAAGATGAAATCCTGATGTGACCGTTCCGGACCAAGCCAGGCTTCAACGACGGCATTGCTCGGCATTTCCCGATCGATCAGTTCCGTCAGAAAGACGATTTCGGCGAAGAGGCCTCGAACATCCTCGGCGGACAGATGCTGACTTCGGCCCGAGAGGAAAGTCTTCCAACGACGGATGTGCGCCAACGAGACGGCCAGAGAACTGGCCGAATCGGTGGCGTGCTCCAGCGCGAATGCAAGGGTGCGGCACAGTCCCTCGAAAAGATCGCGATCGACCTGCCTTTCAAGAGCGAGGATCAGGTGTTGCTGACCTTTATCTCCCGCACGAAGATCGACATCGATGCCGTTCACCGTGACCGCGTTCTTCCGGTACTGGGCTGTGTGGTTGCCGTGAAGCTCCACAATGAACAGGCAGGCACCACTGGCATCGCGTCCCCAGAAGCAGGGCACGGCCATTTTCGCCGCAACCTGGCGGACATTGAAGTCCGTGCCAGGAACGGCGATTTCGTCCCATGGCGAAGTTTCAGGCATCGTAGTCCTCCTCCTCGTCAGGATCGTCCACATAGCCCTGCATCTGCTGGAGCCAGACCTTGTTGACGACGACATTGATGGTCGTCGAGTAGTCCCCGTAAGGGAAGCTCATGCCAAAGGCAGCAATCGGCCCTGTCACGGCATCACCCTTGGGCTCCAGACTGTGAATCATGAGGAGGGGTCTGTTTCTCACCATCCGGTAATGTGTGTCGGATACTGCCCCCGAGCCGTCGTCATTGCCAGCAACCGTTCTCGCCTCGGCGCGTTGCTCATCGCTGAGCCCGAGTTTCTCGTCACCACGCGAAGCAACTCTGTCCTTGTTGAGGCGCCACGCAGTGCCGTTCGGCTGATCCTTCCCGACCACACGCACCTGATTCCTCAAGGTGAATGGGCGTTCGCCGCCCGATCCACCCGAGGGGGAAATCAGCAGAACATCCGCAAGCGGACGCTTCGTCGCAATCCGTTCGAGATAGCTCACCACGTCCGATTTCTGTCCCGCAAAGGTCGAATGGCATTCGAATCGAGTGAGAAAATCGTCGATCACCTCGACGGGCACGTCTCTGAAGATGACGCCTTTCTCGGTGAACTCCTCCGGCCGTCCGCCGAATCCACTTCGCCAGTGATCGGCGATCAGCTCAAAGTTCTTGGCATTCACGTCGGGGTCGGTGGAGACGATGTAGCTTTCACGGAGTCGTCCGCTGAAGCTCTGTTCGACAGTGACTTCCTGGCCGGATCGCATCTTGTTCGCAGCCGTGATCAGCAGACTGTCCGGATGCGAACGGACGTAAAGTCCAAAATCCTTCGGACTGAGGCGATCACGCCGCATGCGCTTGACCTGCTGGACAAGTTCTTCGGCGGCATCGGCGATGTGGGAGTACCAGTTGATCGAATCGCGCGAGAGATGGACGCGACAGAGATCCTCGAAGCCCGGCCGGTAGCCGAACCAGCGACCCATCTGCATGAGGGTGTCGTACATCTTCGTGTTGCGGTACATGTAACTGACGGTCAGTCCCTCGATGGTCAAACCTCGCGACAGGCTCAGGCCACCGACCGCAACCGCCGTCAGCCCGATGCCTTCCTTCTCGTACCGGGTGTAGTCGAGTACTTCGTCACTCTTGCTGTTGATGACGTAGAGATGAAGGTGCTCGAAGACGCCGACGAGGGCTGCCTTCACTTCCTCCCACGTCACCCCGACATCGGCATACTCGGCGTCGAAGGCATCCTTCAGGCCTTGCATGTACATGTTCCTTGAAGAAACATCCTCCGGCATCGCGTAGTTTGCGAGAACCGCTTCCCTGATCTTCTTTTCCCTGAGACTCAGGAAATCGCGCACAGCCTTCTGCACTGGCACGAAGCGCGACACATTGACCATCATCGAGCAATGCTTGCTGGCCTGTCCGCGCAGGTTTCGGATGGCGCGTGCAATGATGAACTCGTCGAGTGCGCGATAGAGGCTGGGAGGCAGCTCATGGACAGGATCGTCGCGTTTGTGCGAGTAGGGAATGAGATCCTCGCAATCATCGATCGGCATGACGATCGATTCGCTTGTCGCCTCATTGAGGAATACCTTCTCCGCACCGAAATAGGTTGTGGGTGCATCCAGGCAATAGATGAAGTCGCGAGGGAAAAGCTCTTCCCGCACATCATCGCCATAGGCATCCGGATTGATGAAGATGTTGGCGAACGGGGTTGCCGTATATCCGACATAGCAGGACTTCGCGAACAACCCCAGGATGCGGCGAATCATGGCATTTGTCCGGGTCGGATCCAGATCCTCCTTGTTCGTGTTGATGGATGCGTTGTCGGCTTCGTCGTCGATCAGCAGCATGGGTACATCGGAAATGCGGTCTTCCCCTTCGGCGTTCAGCGCCTTCAGCCATTTGTGCAACGCAGTGAGCGTCGTGACATTCTTCTTGATGATCAGGATGATCGGCTTGCTGAAGTCGTTGATCTTCCAGCCACTCTTGGCCGCTGTGTTCTTGTTGAAGTCTTCGTTGATGTTGGTGAGCGTTGCCGGATGCGGATATCCCGGCGCGAGACCGACGCCGATGTTGCGACGATCCTCGGGATCGCTCGATCGGCCTATGAAAGCCTCGTCGATTCGTTGCTGTGTCTGCCTGCGCAGATTGTTGTGAATGCCGGCGATAACAATGATGAACTTGTAGCCCGCCTCCGCTGCGCGCGCTCTCAGACCAGAGTAGTGGGCCGTCTATCCCGACTGCACAAGGCCGATG
>CAUJIM010000038.1 GCA_963205335.1 Pseudomonadota bacterium | reverse complement strand
GATGCCGTAGATGATGCCGGCGGTGGGGAAGTCCGGCGCCGGGATGATCTCCATCAGCTCGTCGATGCTCGCGTCGGGCGCGCGCAGCAGGTGCAGGCAGGCGTCGACCACCTCGTTCAGGTTGTGCGGCGGAATGTTGGTCGCCATGCCCACGGCGATGCCGGCGCTGCCGTTGACCAGCAGGTTGGGCAGGCGCGCCGGCAGCACCAGCGGCTCCTTCTCGCTGCCGTCGTAGTTGGGGCCGAAATCCACCGTCTCCTTGTCGATGTCGGCCAGCATCTCGTGCGCGATCTTCGACAGGCGGATCTCGGTGTAGCGCATGGCTGCGGCGTTGTCGCCGTCCACGCTGCCGAAGTTGCCCTGGCCGTCCACCAGCATGTGGCGCAGCGAAAAGTCCTGCGCCATGCGCACGATGGTGTCGTAGACCGCGCTGTCGCCGTGCGGGTGGTACTTGCCGATCACGTCGCCGACGATGCGCGCCGACTTCTTGTACGGCCGGTTCCAGTCGTTGTTCAGCTCGTGCATCGCGTAGAGCACGCGCCGGTGCACGGGCTTGAGGCCATCGCGCGCATCCGGCAGCGCCCGGCCCACGATCACGCTCATGGCGTAGTCGAGATAACTGCGCCGCATTTCGTCTTCGAGACTGACGGGCAGGGTTTCCTTGGCAAACTCGGGCATGTAAAAACGTAATTGACAGCGAAACAGCCGGTTATTCTATGGGCAAGGTATTTGTGGCCGTCAGGCAACAGATTAAAAAAGAAAGTACCTGTCTGAGGGCTTGCGCGCGCTACCCTTGGCTCTGTCCGCGCTTGGCCTGTGGCACAATCGCGGCAACGTTTTGAATGCGTTTCATTGAAAACGTCTGGATTTCGCAGCCCGGCTGCGGCTTTTATTTTCCAAGAGGAGAACCATGAAAAAACTGAACCAAGTGGCAGTGTTGTTGGCCTCTGCCGTGCTGGCTGTTTCGGCCACCGCCCAAGTGAAGGCGGCCGACGGTGGCAAAGTCATCGACAACTGGGTCAACGGTACTGGCGAGCTGGTCTGGAAGAACGGCACCAACGAGCTGTGCTGGCGCGATGCGTCCTGGACGCCCGCCACCGCGGCTGCGGGCTGCGACGGCGCGCTGCAGAAGGCTGCCGCCCCGGCTCCTGCCGCCGCCCCGGCTGCCGCCCCGGCTCCTGCCGCCGCCGCCCCGGCACCCGCTCCGGCTCCGGCGCCTGCCGTGGCCAGCAAGGTGACCTACGGTGCCGATGCGTTCTTCGACTTCGACAAGTCGGTCCTCAAGCCCGAAGGCAAGGCCAAGCTCGATGACCTGGTCTCCAAGATCAAGGGCATCAACCTCGAAGTGATCGTTGCCGTCGGCCACACCGACTCCATCGGTTCCAACGCCTACAACCAGAAGCTGTCGGTGCGCCGCGCCGAAGCCGTGAAGGCGTACCTGGTGTCCAAGGGCATCGAGAAGAACCGCATCTACACCGAAGGCAAGGGCGAGACCCAGCCCATCGCCTCGAACAAGACCAAGGAAGGTCGCGCCAAGAACCGCCGCGTCGAGATCGAAGTGGTCGGTACGCGCGCCAACTGACCAGCGCGCGCAAGCCTGCTGCAATGAAAAGCCCCGCGATGCGGGGCTTTTTTCATGGTGTCGCGGTGGGTGGTTATGGGTGACGAGCCTTACCCCCGGCACTGGTTCCACAGTTGGGGCTGCTTGGTTCCCCACCTGACCCGGTTGGCTGCTTCGCCATGCGGGGAGGCCCGTCGCTTGCGATTGTATGCGGTCGCGCAGCCCCGTCCGACCGCGCGACCCACATAGAATCACCGACCATGTCCTATCTCGTGCTCGCCCGCAAATACCGCCCTCGCAATTTCTCGGAAATGGTCGGGCAGGAACATGTGGTGCGGGCGCTGGGCAATGCGCTCACGCAGCAGCGGCTGCACCATGCCTATCTGTTCACCGGCACGCGCGGCATCGGCAAGACGACGGTGTCGCGCATCCTCGCCAAATCGCACAATTGCACCGGGGCGGACGGGCAGGGCGGCATCACCGCGACGCCGTGCGGCGTGTGTCCGGCATGCACCGCGATCGACGGCGGGCGCTTTCCCGACTACGTGGAGCTCGACGCGGCGTCCAACCGCGGCGTCGACGAGGTGCAGGGCCTGCTGGAGCAGGCGGTCTACAAGCCGGTGCAGGGGCGCTTCAAGGTCTTCATGATCGACGAGGTGCACATGCTCACGAACACGGCGTTCAACGCCATGCTCAAGACGCTGGAGGAGCCGCCGGAATACCTCAAGTTCGTGCTGGCGACGACGGACCCGCAGAAGGTGCCGGTCACCGTGCTCTCGCGCTGCCTGCAGTTCAACCTGCGCCCGATGGCGCCGGAGACGATGCAGGCGCATCTGGAGCAGGTGCTCGCGGCCGAGGGCATCGACGCGCCGGTGCCGGCGTTGCGGCTGATCGCGCGCGCGGCGCGCGGCTCGATGCGCGACGCCCTGAGCCTGACGGACCAGGCCATCGCCTTCGGCGGCGGTGCGCTCGACGAACCTGCGGTGCGGCAAATGCTGGGCAGCGTCGACCAGGCCCACGTGTTCGCGCTGATCGACGCTCTGGCGCGCGGCGATGGCCGCGTGGTGCTGCAGGTGATCGACGGGCTGCGTGGCGAGGGCCTGTCCGCCGCGTCCACCCTGCAGGAAATGGTGGCGGTGCTGCAGCGCATGGCGGTGCTGCAGGCGGTGCCGTCGGTGGCGCAGGAGGGCGACGGCGATGCACAGGCGATGGAGACCGCCCGCCTGGCGCGCGCCATGGCGGCGGACGAGGTGCAGTTGCTCTACGGCATCTGCCTGCATGGCCTCGACGAGTTGGGCCTGGCGCCCGACGAATACGCCGCGCTGACCATGGTGCTGCTGCGGCTGCTGGCGTTCAAGCCGGCGGCAGAGGTGGAGCCGGAAAAAAAAAACCTGACGGCGAGCGTTGAGCCGGCCGAACCCGCCGCACCGCCGGTGGCTGCCGTCCGCGATCGTCCCGAGCGTGCCCCGGCCGGCCGGCCGGCGCCCGAAGAAGCGCCTGCCGCGACGCTGCGCCTGCCGGTGCGCTCCCCCGATCGTTTTGAAAGAAATACGGATCCAGCGCAGGCGGATAAAGCGCAAGAAGCTACCGAAACCATAGTAATTCCGGTGCAGGAGCTGCCTGCTACCAGCCCCGATGGAAGAGCTCCGCAGGCGCTGGCCGTGTCGCATTGGGTGGCGACCGAGGAGGGTGACCTCTGGCATGCCGCGGTGCAGGACCTGGTGGCGCGCCAGGCCGTCGCCGCGCTCACGCGCGAGCTGGCGCTGCAATCGCAGCTGGTGGCGCGCGACGGGGAGCACTGGCACCTGCGCGTCGAGAGCGAATCGCTCAACCAGGCCGGTGCGCGCGAGCGCCTGCGCGCGGCGCTGCAGGCCGCGGGATGCGCGCGCGAGATCAGCGTGGAAGTGGGCCCCGTCACCGACAGCCCGGCGCTGCGCAACGCGCAGGCCGCCGCGGAGCGCCAGCGTACCGCCGAGAATATCGTGCGCAACGACCCCTACGTGCAGCAGCTGATGCGCGATTTCGGCGCGAAAATCATCGCGGGCAGCATCAGGCTCGCATAACCGTTTTGCAGCAAACCAAGGAAGCATTTCATGTTCAACAAGGGACAGCTCGCCGGCCTCATGAAGCAGGCGCAGGCCATGCAGGACAACCTGAAGAAGGCGCAGGAGGAGCTCGAGCGCATCGAGGTCGAGGGCGAGTCGGGCGCCGGGCTGGTGAAGGTGCTGATGACGTGCAAGCACGACGTCAAGCGCGTCACGATAGACCCCAGCCTGCTGGCCGACGACAAGGACATGCTCGAGGACCTCGTCGCCGCCGCGTTCAACGCCGCGGTGCGCAAGGCCGAGGAAACTTCGCAGGAGAAGATGGGCAAGATCACCGCCTGCATGCCGGGCCTGCCCGGCGGCATGAAGTTCCCGTTCTGATGGCTGCCGCGCGCCGTGTCTGACACCGGGAGCCTGGAGGCCTTGGTGCAGGCGCTCAGGCGCCTGCCGGGCGTGGGCCTCAAATCGGCGCAGCGCATGGCGTTCCACCTGCTGCAGCACGATCGGCCGGGGGCGCAGGTGCTGGCGCGCGCGCTGGGGCAGGCGATCGACCGGGTCGGGCACTGCGAGCGCTGCCACACCTTCACCGAGGAGCCGGTGTGCGCCATCTGCCGGGACGAGCGCCGGGACGCCACGCGCCTGTGCGTGCTCGAGACGCCGGCCGATCAGGCGGCGCTGGAGCGCACCGGCGCGTTCAACGGGCTGTATTTCGTCCTGATGGGCCGCCTGTCGCCGCTCGACGGGGTCGGGCCGGGCGACATCGGCATGCGGCCGCTGCTCGACCGAGCCTGCGATGGCGTGGTACAGGAGGTGATCCTCGCCACGAGCTTCACCGCCGAAGGCGAGGCCACCGCGCACGCCCTGACCGAGGCGCTGCGCCGGCGCGGCGTGCGCGTCACGCGCCTGGCCCGGGGCGTGCCGGTGGGCAGCGAGCTGGAATACGTCGATCTGGGCACCATCGCCCATGCGCTGGCAGACCGGCGCTAGGGCGTGGGCGTTCGCATCACACGAAGCGGTCGAAGTGGATCTGGTCGAAGGGCACGCGGTGGCGGATCATGAGCAGTTCCTGCATCGCGTCGATCATCGGCGGCGGGCCGGCGAAGTAGAAGTCGAACCGGTCCAGCGGCGCGGCGAGCGCCCGCTCCACCTCGGCGTGGACGAAGCCCCTCGCCCCCGGCCAGGCCGGGGAGGCCTGCGGGTCCGACAGCACCACCGTCGCCGCGACGCGGTCCCGGTCCAGCGCATCGATCTCGGCCGCGGCGCCGAGCTCGGCCTGCGTGCGCAGCCCGAGAAAGAAGTGCAGCCGCCGCGCGCCGCCGCCGGCCAGCACGCCGCGCGCCACCGACAGCATGGGCCCCAGGCCCGAGCCGCCCGCCACGCAGACCACGTCGCGCGGCGTGGGCCGCAGCCAGGCGTGGCCGAAGGGACCGTCGATTTCCAGGCGCGCGCCGACGGGCAGGTGGTCGCACAGCGCGCCGCTGCCCCGACCCGCGGGGGTCTTGCGGACGATGAAGCGCCATAGGCCGTCCTGGCCGTCCAGGTTGGACATCGAGTAGGCCCTGGCGCCGGGTACGCCCGCGGGAAAGAGGAGGGCGTACTGCCCCGGCAGGAACGCCGGGGGCTGCGGCATCGCGAAGCCCAGCTCCACCATGTCGGCGGTGATGGCGCGGCGGCTGGCCAGTACCGCCTCCATGCGGCGCGGGGCGGCCGCCGGCGACGCCTCGCCGGCGCCGAGGCGCACGCGGATGCGGCAGTCGCCTTGGGGCCGCGACTGGCAGGCCAGGCGCTTGCCGCGCCTGCGCTCGCGCTCGGACAGGCCCGGCGCCTCGTCCCACAGGGAAGCCATCGCGCCGTCGAGCAGCTCGAAGCGGCAGGTGCCGCAGCCGCCCACGCTGCATTCGTAGGGAAAGGGCAGGCCGGCGCGCAGGGCGCCGCGCAGCAGGGCGTCTTCCTCCGGGCCGACTTCGAAGCTGGGCCCGCCGTCGATCTCGATGCGGTGGCGCGCCGGCGGTGCCGCTGCCGGCCGCCCGCTCACAGGCCCAGCCCTTCCCTGAAGGCGCGAGTGGCGGCGCCCACGCGTTCGGCGGCGCCGGCCACGTCCGGCAGCGCCGCGCAATAGACCTGCACGGCTTCGTCGGCCAGCGGTGCCCAGCGGGAGACCCAGCGGCCCAGCACTTCGCGGTTGCCGGGCTGCTCCAGCGCCAGCCGCACCAGAGCGCTGGCCCAGCGGCGGTGGCGCTGGGCATCGACCAGCTGGGCGTCGGTCAGCAGGCCGAGCAAGGTGTCGCCGTTGCGCCGGCCGGCCTCGCCCAGCGTGCGCAGCACCGTTTCCTCGACGGCCGGATGGATGACCAGGTTGAAGGCGGCGAAGCTCTCGGCCCAGTCCCAGGCGACCAGGGCCTGCTCCACCAGCCTGCGCCAGCCCTGCCAGGCCGGATCGCTCTCCCAGTAGCTGCGCTCGTCGCGGTCGAGGCCGATGCCCGGGAAGGTCTTCGACAGCTCCTTCGTCCGGTAGGCCGTGTGGCTCAGCCAGCGCAGCGCGTCGGCCGCCTGGTAGGTGGCGCAGTTGGAGATGGTCGAAGCGGGCGCCATCTGGGTCAGGTAGGCCGACGCCATCTGCAGGGTGTGGAACAGGTAGCGCGCGGGCGTGTACAGCCGCGCCAGGCTGCCGGCCCAGGTGGGCTCCAGCATCGCGTCGTGTCCGCGCGCCGAGAACTGGTCGAACAGGCCGAGCACGTAGGTCTCCTGCCCATCCTGCTGGATGTTGTAGGTGCGGTAGACCATCTCGTCCGGATCGCGGAAGGCGTTCCAGTCGGGGTGGGCCAGCGGGGACTGGTTGCGGTGCTGCTTGAACCAGCGCGCCATGTCGAAGTCGGGATCGAGCTCGAAGGGCGCGTCCGGGTTGTTGGTGGAGAAGTGAAGGTTGGTCGAGACGATCTCGTACTCGCTGGGCTTGCGGCGGCGGCCCGCCAGGTGGCTCCAGGTCTTCAGCGGCTTGAGGACTTCGGGTTGTGGCATTGCGGATCTCCGGTCAAAGCGTTTTTTCGAAATAGAAGCGCACGAGGTCTTCCGTCGTCTCGATGCGCCCGGCGAAGGAGCCGAGCTCCACTTCCAGCTCCGACATGCGGAACGGCCGTCCCAGCGCGCGCTCGAGCGAGTCGCGGCGCAGGATCAGCTCGCCCTCGCAGTCGATGCGGACGTAGGCGCCCTTGTCGTCGACGCGGATGGTCTTGTCCGGGTTGTCTTCCTCGGCCGCCTCGACGACGGCCGCGGTGAGCGGGCCGGCGCGCAGCACGGGGCCGACGCGGTTGTTGCGGTGGCTCCCGCGGGTGGGGGTGGGGTTCATGGTGCGGGTCTCTTTCGTGAATTCAGCTGTGGGCGAACAGCGGCTGCACGCCCTCGACGTCGATCAGCACGTCGTCGCCGTCCAGCCGGACCGGGTATTGCGCCAGGCAGCTGTCGCCGGGGTTGATGCCTTGCCCGGTGCGGGCGTCGAAGGTCCACTGGTGGGCGCAGCAGGTCAGCACCCTGCCGTCGAACCGTCCTTCGCACAGGGGGATGTCCTGATGCGGGCAGGCGCCCTGGAAGGCGCGCACCTCGCCGCCCTCCATGCCGATCAGCAGCACGACGTGCCCGCCGACCTCGACTTCGGTCATCTCGCCCTCCCAGACTTCGTCCAGGGTGCAGGCTTTCTGAAAAGTCATGGGGTCTCCGTCAGTCGTCGCAGAAGATGAATTCCAGCGCTTCCATCGGGCGGATGTCGGTCGCGTCCAGCCTGGCATCGCGCGGGAAGAAGGTCTCGCTGCCCTGGCGGCGCACGCGGATCACCTTGCCGGGCTGGGGCGCCACGCGCCGGCCCACCGAGTGGTGGGCCGCGGCGGCGGCCACCTCGTCCATCGTGTTCTCGGTGTCCACCGCCACGAGCTGCAGGACGAAGTCGTACTGGAAGTTGGAAATCACGGGGAATTGGGCCATCTCTCTTTCCTCCCCGCCGTCAGGCGGCCTTGCGCTCGTAGCGCTTGTCGCGGTACGCGGCCACCCAGGCGTACTGGTGCGCGTCGTCGCCGATCTCGCCGGGGGCGAGGTTCATGTACTGCAGGGCGCCCATCAGGTTGGGCGGCTGGATCTGGCCGGCGAGGAAGCGGTCGACCAGCGAGAGGTGGTCGCGGTAGCGCACCGGGTCCTGCTGGAAGACCCAGCGGTCGATCTCGGAGTTGAAGTGGTAGGTACGGCCCTGGTAGTCGAGCGGGTAGTCCTTCACGTTCCAGCCCTTGCCCGGGATGGCACAGATCGGGATCTGGCTCATGTTGCAGACGATGGGCAGCGTCTCGGGCAGCGTCATCTCGGTGCGGCCGGCCAGCAGGTTGTCGATGATCACGTCCCAGGCCCGGCCGAAGGAATCGTTCCAGCCGGGGTACTTCTCCTCCAGCCAGTCGCGGCAGTCCGGGGTCACGCCGGCGGCGACGTTCCACCACAGCGTCGGGCGCCAGAACCAGATGCCCATCTGGTAGGCATGGTGCTGGTAGTCGAACTCGTTGATCATCTGGTCCCAGTACCAGGGCAGGTCCAGCCCCATGTCGAGCAGCGAGCGCTCGAACTGCCCGACGATCCACTCGTGCATGAATTCCTTGAACGACTGCTTGCGGTGTACCAGCGGCGTGGCGTAGTCCATCGCGGTGCCGGTCAGCAGGCAGAACAGGCGCCAGGCGCGGGCGATGGCCACGTCCACCAGCTTCTGCGCCTCTTCCTTGCGGCCATTGGCCAGGAGGATCTGCAGGGTGGGCCCGCCGATCTGCGCGTGGCGCGACTCGTCGGTCTGGATGCTCGAGATCAGGCTGGAGAAGGTGTAGTCGCCGGCCTCGGCGGCATCCGCCGCCAGGCCCAGGAACTGCATGTTGGTGAAGCCGGTCTCGAAGGCGAAGGTCAGCATCACCGCGATGTCGGTGGCGCTGCGCGAGAGGAACAGGTCGTCGAAGGCATGGCGCGCGGCGATCGCGCCCCACTCGTTGGTGTGGTAGGCCTTGTGCGCCCAGTCGAACTGCCGGTCCTTGGCGCAGTAGCTGTGCGGAAAGTACAGCTGGATCTGCGCATGGCGGTTCTCGTCCATCATGCCGAAGGTGGCCATGTTGCGCATGCCCGGCGCGCGGCCGAAGCGCGCCATGCGCGCCTCGGCGCTCATCGCCGCATATTCGCCTAAAGCGATGGCGCCGTAGTGCGACTTCAGGATCGACAGCCAGCCCGGATCGGCCTGCTCGTACATGCGGCTGCGCTCCAGCGCCGCCTTGACCGAGTAAGCGCCGGCATCCTTCTCGCGCTGGATGCGTACGTACTCGGGGTAGGAGGTCTTGTAGGGCTCGTCGTAGGATTCCCACTGCGCCATGGGGATGTCCATCGCGCCGGTCATCACTGGCGGAAAGAGTTCCGCCTCGTCGACGTAGGTCGGGGTCCAGTTCGTGCAGCGCGCGATGTCGTACCACTCGCTGCGTTCCAGCAAGGCCATGTGCTTGTCTCCTGTCGTTGTTGAACACGGCGCGGGCAGGCCGCCCACGCGTCAACGAATGTAGGGAGAACGCCCGCGCAGGGCCATTGGACTTTGGTTTATGCCGCTTGTACTTTGCTTCAGTCCGGCATGCCGCCGGCATGGCGCAGCCGCTGCAGCATGCCGATCAGGGCCGCGACGGAGCCGGCCTGCATCTTGTCCATGATGTTGTGGCGGTGCACCTTCACCGTCACCTCGGTGATGCCCAGCTGGTAGGCCGTCTGCTTGTTGCGCAGGCCCTGGGCCAGCAGTTCGAGCACCTCGCGCTCGCGCGGAGTGAGGGTGCCGAACCGGGCCTGCAGGTCCCGCATGCTCTCGTGGTCGCGCAGTGCGTCGCCGGAGCGGGCCAGCGATGCCTGGATGGCGTCAAGCAGGTCCTGGTCCCTGAACGGCTTGGGGAGGAACTCGATCGCGCCGGCCTTCATCGCGCGAACGGTCATCGGGATGTCGCCATGGGCCGTGATGAACACGATGGGCAGCCGCTGCTGCAGCGGCCCGAGCTGCCGCTGCAGCTCCAGCCCGCTCAGGCCTGGCATGCGCACGTCCAGCACCAGGCATTCGGGGCCGGGGGACGGCTCGGTCCATTGCTCGCGGAAATCGGCGGCCGAGGCGTAGGTGCGGACCCGCAGGCCCATCGACCGCAGCAGGCTGTTGACGGCCTCGCGCACCGACAGGTCGTCGTCCACCACGTGCACCAGGGCGGCAGACGTGCCGGACGTGCTCATGGGAGCGCCTCCGGCGCCTCGGCGGGCAGGGTGAAGCTGAAGGTGACGCCCGGGCCGTCGTTCGGCGTGAACCACAGGCGTCCGCCTAGGGATTCGACGATGGACCGGCCGATGGCCAGGCCCATGCCCATGCCGTCCGCCTTGGTGGTCTGGAAGGCCTCGAACAGGGTGGCGTCCACGGCGGGGTCTATGCCCGGGCCGCTGTCGGCCACGTCCACCTGCACCCAGTGGCCGACGCAGGGCGCCGCGCGCAGGACGATGGTGCGCTGCCCGCCGTCGTGCCCCATGGCCTCCAGGCTGTTCATCACTAGGTTGAGGAGCACCTGCTGCAGCTGGACGCGGTCGGCGCTGATGGGGAGCGGCGGGTGCGGTGCCGCATGGGTCATTTCCACCCGCCGCGCCTGCGCTTCGCCGCGCACCAGTTCGAGCACGTCGCGGATGGCTTCCTGGATGTCCATCCGGTCGTGGCGCGTCTCGCGGCGCTGCACGAAGCCGCGGATGCGGGTGATGACTTCGCCGGCCCGGTTGGCGTCGCGGGTGATGCGCTCCATCGCGGCCCTGGCTTCCTCCTGGTTAGGGGGACGGGCATCGAGCCAGCGCACGCCGGCCTGGCCGTTGGCCACGATCGCGGCCAGCGGCTGGTTGACCTCGTGCGCGATCGATGCGGCCAGTTCCCCCAGCGAGCTGACGCGGGAGACCTGCGCCAGTTCCGCGCGGGCCCGCACCAGCGCCTGCTCGGCCCGCTTCTGCTCGGTGATGTCTTCCGCCACCACGACCAGCAGGTTCTCCTCGCCCGGCGCACCCCGCACCAGCGACACGCTGGTGTGGGCCCACACCAGGGCGCCTTCCCTGTGCTGGAAGCGGCACTGCGCGTGGTGTTCGCGCGCATCCCCGGCCAGCAGGCGGTCGACGCGCCGCTGCATCGCCGCCCGGTCTTCCACCGGGGTGATGCGCGACAGGGCGCGGGTCTGGATTTCCTCGTCCGAGTAGCCGACCATGGTCTTGAAGGCCGGGTTGGCCGCCTGGAGGGTGCCGTCGGCCCCCACCAGTGCGATGCCGACCGGCGAGTGCTGGTAGATGCTGCGCCAGCGGCGCTCGGACGAGCGCAGCGCGCGCCGGCTGTCGATGAGCTGGCGCGCGAGCTGGGTCAGGTCGCTGCTCTGCGACAGCAGCTCCTGCCGCAGTTCGTCGCGGGTGCGTTTCATCGTGGCCAGGTTGCGCACGCGCGCGCGCAGCTCGTGCGCGGAGAAGGGCTTGGTCACGTAGTCCTGCACCGCGCCTGCGAGCAGCTGGGCGCGCAGCACCGCGTCGTCCTTGGCGGACAGCACGAGCACCGGGATTTCCTTCAGGTCGTCTCGCGCACGCAGGGCCTGCACCAGCCGGTCGCCGCCCAGGCGCGGCAGCATCAGGTCGGTGACCAGGAGGTCGGGCGGGTGCGCGATGGCGGAGTCCAGGGCCGACTGGCCGTCGGCCGTGGCCAGCACCGCGAACTCGGCGCGCAGGGCATCGCAGATGAAGCGCCGCGTCGCGGCGTCGTCCTCCACCACCAGGATGCGGGCCGCGCCCGCGTCGGGCGGGGGCGGCGCGGCGTCGCTGCCGGGGAGCGCCAGTTCGGCCAGCGCGCCGTCGATCGGCGGCGGAAACGGCAGGCGCGGCGGCGGCGCGAGGTCGTCGGCGGGATCGATCGGCACCATGGGCGTGCCGCTGGGCGGCGCCAGCGGCAGCTCCACCTGGAAGATGGAGCCACCGCCCGTGGCGGGCGTGACGGTGATCGTGCCGTGCATCAGCTCCGTCAGTTCCCTGGCGATGGCCAGGCCCAGCCCGGTGCCGCCGAAGTCGCGCGTCGTGCCCGCCTGCGCCTGCCGGAAGCGCTCGAAGATCGCCTGTCGCATGTCCGGCTGCACGCCCGGCCCCGAGTCCTGCACCTCGATCAGGCAACGCTCGCGCCCGGTGCGCCGCACCGCGCAGCGCACCCGGCCGCCTGGCGGCGTGAACTTGAAGGCGTTGGACAGCAGGTTCTGCAGGATCCGCTCGGTCTTCTCGGGATCGAGCACCGCCGGCAGCGCCTCGGGCACCGAGGTCACGTAGCGCAGCTCGTGCCGCGGCGCCAGGGCGCGAAAGCGCTCCGCCTGGTCGCGCACCAGGGCGGCAAGGTCGATGCGCGCGTAGTGCAGGTCCATGCGCCGCGCGTCGAGCTTGGCCAGGTCGAGCAGATCGTTGACGTGCTTGAGCAGTGTGAAGGCGCTGCGCTGCATCAGCCGGAGCTGTTCGCGCTGCGCCTCGGTGAGCGGCGCGGCGCCTGCCCCCAGCAGCTCTTCCAGCGGGCCGAGGATCAGGGTCAGCGGCGTGCGCAGCTCATGGCTGACGTTGGCGAACAGGTCGCTCTTGACCTGGTCGAGCTGCCGGATGCGCTCCAGCAGGCTTTCGAGCTCGGCGTTCTTGCGGGCGATTTCCGCCTCGGCGCGCTTCTTGGCGGTGATGTTGCGGCCCTCGGCCAGGAGGAACACCACACGGCCCTGCGCGTCCCGCACGGGCAGCAGGGAGAAGTCCACCATGATGGTTTCCTCCCCCGCCGCCTGCCCGTAGATCTCCATGTCGCAGCGGATGAACTCGCCGCCGCGGGCGCGGCGCACGAAGTCGCGCAGCATCTCGGTGGTTTCGCGCGAAATCTGGAACCAGCGCGCCTCCCAGAAGGGCTTGCCGTGGATGTCGGACATCCGCACGCCCGCACCGTCCAGCGCGGCCCGGTTGATTTCCAGCGTCCGCCCGTCCGCGTCGAGCAGGCCGACGAACTGGTACATCGAGTCGAGCACGATGCGCGCCAGCTTCTCGCGCTGGCTCTGGTGCGAATCGGCCGGGCTGAGCGCCACCGAGCCTACCCGGTACTGGTCGGACAGGTCCAACGGCGTTTGCATCGATCCCTCCTCCTGCCGGCGGGCAGCCCATGGGGTTGCGGCGATCAGGGGCAGGGCGTGCCTGCTCCGGCGCCGCCCGGAACGTGCCCGATGGCGGTGTTCTTCCGCGCCCCGACACGGTTTTCGATCATACAGAGGGGCGCGGCAGCAGGCGGAACGGGTGCGATGCACTTCAGAGTTTCGAAGCCGGCGTCCCCCGCAGGCCATGCGCCTCCTGGACGAAGCAATCGATCAGCCGCTGCGTCGGCAAGGTCTGGGGCCGATCGGTGCGCTGGAACAGGTGGATCGTCGTCAGTGGCCATGCATCGGCCATCGGCAACGCCACCAGACCGATGTGTGCCCCGTGGCGGTCGAAGAAGCGCCGGGGCATCAGCGCCAGCGCCTCCATGCCGGGCAACACAGCGAGCAGCGTGGTGAAGGATTCACATTGCAGGATCACCTTGGGAGCAGGCAGACCCGCTTCCTCGAATCCCAGATGCGCCGGATCGCCCGGCCCGTGTGCCGGACCTGTCAGGATCCACCGTGCGCCATCCAGATCGGGCAGGCTGCGCGCCTGGGCGAGGCGGTGGCGCTTCGGGGCCGCAATCACCTGCGGGCTGTCGACCACGATCAATGTCTGCACCCCTACGTCCGGGCCCAGGCCCGTCGGTGGCAAGGGCCCCAATGCCAGATCCAGCGCGCCGGTACGCAATTGGTGCAAAACGTCGGGGTACAGCGCGTCCATCAGCCGCACGCGAACCTGCGGCCAGCGGCTCTGCAGGCGTGCAATCGCCCCGGGCGCCAGCATCTCTGCCGCAGCTGGCGACAGCCCTACGCTGACGCTGGCTTCGGCATGCTCACCCAGCCAGGCGACTTCCTCACGTGCCCGGTCAATCTCCCGCACCACGGTCGCCGCGCGCACCGCCAGCAATTCACCTGCTGGAGTGAGGCGAACGCCCTTGGGGTGGCGCAGCACCAGAGCGGTGCCCAGCTCTTCCTCGAATTGCCGCAGGGCCTTGGTGACGGCCGGTTGCGTCACCTTCAGGACGTCGGCTGCGGCGCGCAGGCTGCCGGTCTGGGCGAGTGTCAACAACAAATGCAGATGCCGTAGTCGCATGGTTCGGATCCCGAGCCCTGCGCGATGCGCAGGTGATAACCCATGGTAATCGAGTTGAAAAAATGCCATTAGACGAGCAGATGGCGGCTTCCTATCATGAAAAATTCCACGCAAGAATGATTTTTCAGCCTACCGTTTGCCGGCATGGATTCGACAAAACGGAGAAACGACTGAGAAACGACAGTCTGGAATGCAATCGAAGGTGAGGCCCGCGACTTGGCCTTCATGAAATCCGAGGAAAATTCCGTCATGATTCATAAAAATTATATCGACAACCCCGGCGCGGTCAGCGATCTGATAGAAGACGCGCGCGTTCATCGTGATGTCTACATCAATCAGGAAATATTCGAACTGGAAAATGAACATCTGTTCAAGCGCACTTGGATCTATCTCTGCCACGATTCGCAGATTCCCAATGTCGGAGATTATTACAGCACCACCATTGCCGGTGAGCCATTGTTTGCAGTGCGCCATACGGATGGTACGGTAAAAGTACTCATGAACCGATGCGCTCATAAAGGTGCAAAATTGGTTCTTGACGTCAAGGGCAATACAGGAAAATTCATCAAATGCCCTTATCACGCCTGGGCTTACGACACCGACGGCAAGCTATTGTCGATCCCCTTCAAGAAGGGAATGGAGAACACCGGGTTCGATTGCTGTGAGGCGTCGCACGGTCTTTCTCATGTCGATAACGTGAAGAGCTACAGGGGGTTTGTTTTTATTCGATTGAGCGGCAAAGGCATAGGTTTCGAGGATTATTTTGGTCCCGTGCTCAACTCTTTGGATAATATGGCCGACAGATCACCGTCAGGTGAACTGGAAGTGGCTGGCGGATGTCTTCGCTACATGCACGAGTGCAACTGGAAGATGTTTATCGAAAATCAGAACGATACCGTGCATCCCATGGTTGCGCATGCTTCTTCTGCATACACCGCCGAACGGCTGTGGCGAGAGGAGATAGAGTCCGGGGGGCAAGTTCCTGACGCGATCCGCTACGTGGTCCCTTTTGGCAGTAGTTATGAGTTCTTCGACAAGGGCGGCGTGCGGGTCTTCGAGAACGGCCATTGTTACGGAGGAGAGGCGGGGGGCATACACGACAAGTATGCGGCCGCGCTGGAAGCATCCAGATCCGGCTATGAAGAGCTCATGATTTCCGCTTATGGGAAAGAGCGTGTGAAGGAGATATTCGGCGTCATCCGGCACAACACCATCTTGTACCCGAGCGTCATGACGAAATGCGAGATCCAGCAGATACGGGTTGTCCGTCCGATAAGTGCATCCAAGACGCTGGTCGAGAGCTGGACTTTCAATTTGAAGGGGGCGCCGAAAGAAGAGTTGATCAAGACCCAGACGTTTTCACGCCTCATCAATTCGCCGTTCTCTTTCGTGGGCCACGATGATTTGAGCGCCTATGAGAGCATGCAGGAGGCGCTTCACGCCTCGGGCAATGTATGGGTTGATTTTCATCGCAACTTCAAGGCTGAAGAGGTTGGCCCGAAGGAAATTTTCACCAATGGGACGAGCGATATCTATGCAAGAAATGAATTTCGCGCCTGGAAGAAATTCATCCTGGAAGGCATGCTGGAAAAGAACTAGGAGAATCTCATGGATATTGCTTCGACAGGGCTCATGGAGGAGCTCAGGGAATTTGTTTATCACGAGGCGGATTTGCTGGACAAGCAGCGTTTCGATGAGTGGAAGGCGCTGTTCACGGGAGATGGGTTTTATTGGATGCCACTTGAACGCGAGCAACCGGATCCTGTCCATCATACTTCCTTGATATATGATGATGCCGCATTGATGGAATTACGGATCGAGAGGATGAAAGATCCACGAGCCTACTCGCTGATACCTGCGGTTTATTGCAATCATCTCTTGTCGCGACCGAAAATCGACACTGTTGATACGGAGGCTCAGAGGTTTGAAGTGCAAGCCAATTTTCTTTATACGGAGGTAAGAGGAGACGTTTTGCATCGTCTATCGGGGACTTCTTATTATTCCCTCTGCAGGGAGGGCGATGCGCTGAAAATGCGACGGAAAAAAGTCACGATCATCAACTGCGAATCCCCCTTGCCTCCGTTGCAACTCTACGTTTAGATCGATCAGACAGGAGACAATCATGATGAAGCGCAGAACACTATTGGGGGCATTGGCCACTGCCGCATGGCTGGATAGTCTGCCGGCCGCTGCCCAAGGCTATCCGGACAAGCCGATCAAGATCATTGTCCCGCTTCCACCAGGCAGTCCGCCAGACATATTGGCCCGGCTGATTGGCGAAAACATGGGCAAGACCTTGAAGCAACCGGTGATAGTGGAGAACCGTCCGGGCGCCACCGGCATGATCGGAATGCAGGCGGTAGCCCGCTCCGCGCCAGACGGCTACACCTTCGGCGTGCTGTTTCTGACGCATACGGTGCTGCCTGAACTCATGGGCCCGTTGCCCTACGACACCGCGCGCGACCTGGCTCCAGTGGCGAATCTGGTGTGGCTGTATAACGCGCTGGTGGTGCCTGCCGCTTCGCCCATCAAGACCCTGCAGGATCTGATAGCGGCCGCCAAGGCCAGGCCGGATGCCCTGACCTATGCCTCGGGCGGCAATGGTTCCCCGGCGCATCTGATCGGTGACTCGTTCTGCCAGGCGAGCAAGATCACCATGATGCACGTGCCATTCAAGGGTCCGTCGGATGCTTTGTCGGCGCTCGTCGGGGATCAGATCTCCGTCATGTTTGCGAGTACCTCGGTTGCAGCTCCCCTCGTGCGTGGAGGCAAACTGCGCGCCATCGCCGTCACCAGCCCACAGCGGCTGCCTGCGTTGCCCGAAGTGCCGACGTTCGCGGAAAGCGGGCAGGGAGACATCGCGCTGCGCGGCGAGTGGGAGGGGTTGGTGGCCCCCGCGGGCACGCCTAGGGCCATCATCGAGCAGTGGAACCGGGAGTTGTTCAAGATCCTGGCGGTTCCTGACGTTCGTTCCAGGCTATCGGATCTCGGCATGGTGGTGGCCGACCCCAACCAGCCGCAGGAGTTCGGTGCGCTGATCCGCAGCGAGCTCGATCACTGGGGTCGATTCGTCAAGGCCGCCGGGCTGCGCTCGAGTTGACGGGCCATGATGGCGCGGCGCCGCCCCACCTCTTTCGTCACGCAGGCGGGCGCGGCAGCAGCCCCTTGAGCTGGTAGAGCGCGTCGAGCGCCTCGCGCGGCGAGAGCTGGTCCGGGTTGATCTGCTCCAGCAGGGTTTCGACGGCGCTCGATGCCTGGGGCGCCGGCGCGGGCGGCGGGGCGAACAGGTCGACCTGGCGCTGGCTTTCCTGCGCGCGCTCCTCCAGCGCCGCCAGGGTGTGCCGCGCGTGGTGCAGCACGCTGGCGGGCATGCCCGCGAGCCGGGCCACCTGGATGCCGTAGCTGCGGCTGGCGGGCCCGGCCTGCAGCTCGTGCAGGAAGACGATGTCCTTGCCGCTCTCCACCGCGCTCACGTGCACGTTGATCGCCTGGCGCGCGCTGGCGGGCAGTTCGGTCAGCTCGAAGTAGTGCGTGGCGAACAGCGTGAAGGCGCGGGTTTTGTCGTGCAGGTGCATCGCGATGCTCGACGCCAGCGCCAGGCCGTCGAAGGTGCTGGTGCCGCGGCCGATCTCGTCCATCAGCACCAGCGAGTGGGGCGTGGCGGCGTGCAGGATTTGCGCGGCCTCCACCATCTCCAGCATGAAGGTGGATTGCGCGTTGGCCAGGTCGTCGGCCGCGCCGATGCGGGTGTGGATGGCGTCGATCGGCCCCAGGCGGCAGGCCGTCGCGGGGACGTGGCTGCCCATGCCGGCGAGCAGCGCGATCAGCGCCACCTGGCGCATGTAGGTCGATTTGCCGCCCATGTTGGGGCCGGTGATGATCTGCATGCGCTGGTGGGCGTTCAGGCGCGTGTGGTTGGCGATGAAGGCACCGGAGGAGGTCGCGGCCAGCCTGCTTTCCACCACCGGGTGGCGGCCGGCCTCGATCTCGATGCAGGGTTCGTTGACGAAGGTGGGCGCGCACCAGTCCAGCGTCAGCGAGCGCTCGGCCAGGCAGCAGAGCACGTCGAGCCGGGCCAGCGCCTGCGCCAGCTGCACGAGCCGCGGCACGTGGGGCTGGAGCTGGTCCAGCACCTGCTCGTAGAGCCACTTCTCGCGGGCCAGCGCCCGCTCCTGCGCCGACAGCGCCTTGTCCTCGAAGCTCTTGAGCTCGGGCGTGATGAAGCGCTCGGCGTTCTTCAGCGTCTGGCGCCGCCGGTAGTCTTGCGGCACCTTGTCCAGGTGGCTGCCCGTGACTTCGATGTAGAAGCCGTGCACCTTGTTGAACTGCACGCGCAGGTTGGGGATGCCTGTGCGCTCCTTTTCGCGCCCCTCCAGCTCCAGCAGGAAGCCGTCGCAGTTGTCCTGGATGGCGCGCAGCTCGTCGAGTTCGGCGTCGAAGCCGGTGGCGATCACGCCGCCGTCGCGCACCAGGGCCGCAGGCTCCTCGGCAATCGCGCGGCGCAGCAGCAGGGCGCATTCCCCGGGTGGATGCAGGGCTTCAAAAATTTGAGCCAAATACGGCTCTGGCGCTTTGCCAGAGAGCGCAAGCAGCTCTGAATGTTGTAGTGTCTGGAGCAGGGCGACGAGTTCCCGCGGCCGTGCCTGGCGCAGCGCGACGCGGGCGGTAATGCGCTCCACGTCGGCCACGCCCTTGAGTTGTTCGCGCAGGCCCTGCCATGGGCCGCCGCTGCCGGTGCCGCGCAGGGCCGCGGTGGCGGCGAGGCGCTGCTGCGCATCGGCGCGGTCGCGCCGGGGTTCGAGCAGCCAGGTCTTGAGCAGGCGGCTGCCCATGCCGGTCATGCAGGTGTCGAGCAGCGAAAACAGCGTGGGCGCGTCCTCGCCGCGCAGGGTCTGCGTGAGCTCCAGGTTGCGCCGGGTGCTCGCGGGCAGGTGGATCAGGTCGTCGCCGCGCTGCACCTGCACGCTGTGCAGGTGCGTGAGCGGCCGCCCCTGCGTGTGCTCGGCGTAGTGCAGCAGGGCGGCGGCGGCGGCGTGGGCCTCGGGCAGGCCCTCGGCGCCCCAGGCCTGGAGCGTGCGCGCGTCCAGGTGCTCCAGCAGCTGCCGCTCGCCCAGCGCCGCGTCGAACAGCCAGTCGGGCCGCGGATGGGCCGGGCAGGCGTAGGCGCCCGCCTGGCGCAGGTCCTGCAACTGCTGCTCGAAGCGCTGCGTCACGCCTGCGCTGTAGATCAGCTCGCTGGGCGCGATGCGCGCCAGCCACCCGCCCAGCTCGGCGCCGGCGCATTCGGCCAGGAACACCCGCCCTTGCGTCACCGAGAGCCAGGCCAGGCCGCAGCGCGCGCGCTGGCCCTGGTGCAGCGCCAGCAGCAGCGCTTCGCTCTTGTCTGGCAGCAGCTCGGTATCGGTCAGCGTGCCGGGCGTGACCACGCGCACCACCTTGCGCTCGACCGGCCCCTTGGCGGTGGCCACGTCGCCCACCTGCTCGGCGATCGCCACCGATTCGCCCAGCTTGATGAGGCGCGCCAGATAGCTCTCCAGCGCATGGAACGGCACGCCCGCCATCACCACCGGCTGCCCGGCCGACTGCCCGCGCCGCGTCAGCGTGATGTCGAGCAGGCGCGCGGCCTTCTCGGCGTCGGCGTAGAACAGCTCGTAGAAGTCGCCCATGCGGTAGAGCAGCAGCGTGTCCGGGTGCTCGGCCTTGAGCGCCATGTACTGCGCCATGACGGGGGTGTGCGGTGCCAATTCTTGCGGATTCATGGAAGGTGGGTGCCAGGCGAATGGCCGACTATAAAAAAACCGCCCGAAGGCGGTTTTTTCCGGGCCGGGCGAGGGTACGTCAGATCACCTTGGCGATCGACTGGCAGACGTAGGCGATGTTGCGCGAGTTGAGCGCGGCGACGCACATGCGGCCGGTATCGGTGCCATAGACGCCGAACTCGCTGCGCAGGCGCACCATCTGCTCCCTGGAGAGGCCGGAGTAGCTGAACATGCCGATCTGGTCGGTGATGAAGGACATGTCCTGCTGCACGCCCGCAGCCTTGAGGCCGTCCACGAGCTGCTGGCGCATGGTCTTGATGCGCACGCGCATTTCGCCCAGCTCCTTTTCCCACAGGGCGCGCAGCTCGGGTGTGCCCAGCACCGTGGCGACGATGGTGCCGCCGTGCGTCGGCGGGTTGCTGTAGTTGGTGCGGATCACGATCTTGAGCTGCGAGAGCACGCGCGCGGCCTCGTCCTTGTCGCGCGCGACCACCGAGAGCGCGCCCACGCGCTCGCCGTAGAGCGAGAAGCTCTTGGAGAAGCTCGTCGAGACGAAGAAGTCCATGCCGCTGGCGACGAACTTGCCGATGGCGGCGCCGTCTTCCGCGAGGCCGTGGCCGAAGCCCTGGTAGGCCATGTCGAGGAACGCGGTCAGGTTGCGCTCCTTGACGGCGGCCGCCACCTGGTCCCACTGCGCGGGCGTGATGTCGTAGCCGGTGGGGTTGTGGCAGCAGGCGTGCAGCACCACGATGGTGCCCGGCGCGGCGGCGCGCAGGTCGGCCAGCATGCCGTCGAAGTCGATCCGGCGCCGGGCGGCGTCGTAATAGCGGTAGGTCTGTACCTCGAAGCCGGCGTTCTGGAAGATGGCGCGGTGGTTTTCCCAGCTGGGGTCGGAAATCAGCACCTTGGCGCGGGGGGCGAGCTTCCTGAGGAAGTCGGCGCCCAGCTTCAGCCCCCCGGTGCCGCCCAGGGCCTGCACCGTGGCGACGCGCCCCGACTGCACGACAGCCGAATCGGCGCCGAAGACCAGCGCCTTGACGGCGCTGTCGTACGCCGCGATGCCGTCGATCGGCAGGTAGCCGCGCGGCTTGGGCGTCGCCATCAGGGCCTTTTCGGCCGCCTGCACGCATTGCAGCAGCGGCAGCTTGCCCGCGTCGTCGAAGTACACGCCAACGCCCAGGTTCACCTTCGCCGGGTTGGGGTCGGCGTTGAATTGTTCGTTGAGGCCCAAAATGGGGTCGCGCGGGGCCATCTCGACGGCGGAGAACAAGGACATGGGGCTTCCTGGAGGTTGAAAGAATGTGCGCCGGGCACCAGCTACCATGGCTGGGCCGAACCGTAATTTTAACGAGCGCGCCCGTCCGCCGTTGACGCATCCCATGCATGAAGCACCAGTCGCACCGCCCGCCGCCAGCGGGCGATTCGTCGAGTTTCCCGACTCGCCGTTCCAGCTTTTCCAGCCGTACCCGCCCGCCGGCGACCAGCCCGAGGCGATCGACAAGCTGGTGGAGGGCGTGCGCGACGGCGAGGCCTTCCAGACCCTGCTGGGCGTGACCGGCTCGGGCAAGACCTTCACCATGGCCAACGTGATCGCGCGCCTGGGCCGCCCGGCCATGGTGTTCGCCCCCAACAAGACGCTGGCGGCGCAGCTCTACAGCGAGTTCCGCGAGTTCTTCCCGAAGAACGCGGTCGAGTACTTCGTGAGCTACTACGACTACTACCAGCCCGAGGCCTACGTGCCGCAGCGCGACCTGTTCATCGAGAAGGACTCGGCGATCAACGAGCACATCGAGCAGATGCGGCTTTCTGCCACCAAGAGCCTGCTGGAGCGGCGCGACGTGGTCATCGTCGGCACCGTCTCGGCGATCTACGGCATCGGCAACCCCGAGAGCTACCACCGCATGGTGATGACACTGCGCACGGGCGACCCGATGGGCCAGCGCGACGTGATCGCGCAGCTCGTGCGCATGCAGTACCAGAGGAGCGACATGGACTTCGCGCGCGGGCAGTTCCGCGTGCGCGGCGACACCATCGATGTCTTCCCCGCCGAGCACTCCGAGCTGGCGGTGCGCATCGAGCTGTTCGACGACGAGGTGGAGAGCCTGCAGCTGTTCGACCCGCTCACCGGCCAGCTGCAGCAGCGCATCCCGCGCTTCACGGTCTACCCGCGCAGCCACTATGTGACGCCGCGCGACACCGTGCTGGCGGCGGTGGAGACCATCAAGCAGGAGCTCGTGGAGCGCGTCAGATTCTTCGTCGACCAGGGCAAGCTGGTGGAGGCGCAGCGGCTGGAGCAGCGCACGCGCTTCGACATCGAGATGCTCAGCGAAGTGGGGCACTGCAAGGGCATCGAGAACTACACCCGCCACCTCTCGGGCGCCGCGCCCGGCGAGCCGCCGAGCACGCTCACCGACTACCTGCCGCGCGACACGGTGATGTTCCTCGACGAGAGCCACCAGATGATCGGGCAGCTCAACGCCATGTACAACGGCGACCGCTCGCGCAAGACCACGCTGGTCGAGTACGGCTTTCGCCTGCCGTCGGCGCTGGACAACCGGCCGCTCAAGTTCGCGGAGTTCGAGGCGCGCATGCGCCAGGTGATCTTCGTCTCGGCCACGCCGGCGGACTACGAGAAAGAGCACTCCGGGCAGATCGTCGACCAGGTGGTGCGCCCCACCGGCCTGGTCGACCCCGAGATCGAGGTGCGGCCCGCCACCAGCCAGGTGGACGACGTACTGCAGGAAATCCGCCTGCGCGCGCAGGCCGGCGAGCGCGTGCTCATCACCACGCTGACCAAGCGCATGGCCGAGCAGCTCACCGACTACCTGGCGGACAACGGCGTCAAGGTGCGCTACCTGCACTCCGACGTGGACACCGTGGAGCGCGTGGAAATCATCCGCGACCTGCGCCTGGGCGCCTTCGACGTGCTCGTCGGTATCAACCTGCTGCGCGAGGGCCTGGACATCCCCGAGGTCTCGCTGGTGGCGATCCTGGACGCCGACAAGGAGGGCTTCCTGCGCGCCGAGCGCAGCCTGATCCAGACCATAGGGCGCGCCGCGCGCAACCTGCACGGCAAGGCGATTCTCTACGCCGACCGCATCACCGACTCGATGAAAAAGGCGATCGGCGAGACCGAGCGCCGCCGCGCCCGGCAGACCGCCTGGAATCTGGAGCACGGCATCGAGCCGCGCGCCATCGTCAAGCAGGTGCGCGATCTGATCGACGGCGTCTATAGCGAAAAGGCCGGGCGCGACGCCGAAAAACTGGCGCAGGAGGCCCTGCAGCGGGCGCGCGTCGAGGACATGTCGCAGAAAGACCTGGCGCGCGAGATCAAGCGCCTGGAGCAGGCGATGTACGAGCACGCGCGCAACCTGGAGTTCGAGCAGGCGGCGCAGGCGCGTGACCAGCTCGCGCGGCTCAGGGCCTTGCTCTTCGGCGGCAGCGCCGGATGACCGCTGGCGCGGCAAATACCTGATAAAAAAACTAGAGATTTCTGGTATAGTTGTGCAAAACAGTCGGGTAATTGCTTGGGCGAACCAGGCCCTCGACTGCCGTCAGCGATTCATACCGAAGGAGTCCTTCATGCGTCTCACCACCAAAGGCCGTTTCGCCGTCACCGCCATGATCGACCTGGCCCTGCGCCAGAACAACGGGCCGGTGACGCTGGCCGCGATCAGCCAGCGCCAGCAGATTTCGCTGTCCTACCTGGAACAGCTCTTCGGCAAGCTGCGCCGCCACGAGCTGGTGGAGTCCACGCGCGGGCCGGGCGGCGGCTACACGCTGGCGCGCAAGGCGGCGGAAATCACCGTCGCGGACATCATCGTCTCGGTCGACGAGCCGATCGACTCGACGCAGTGCGGCGGCAAGGAAAACTGCATGGGCGGGGGGCGCTGCATGACGCACGACCTCTGGACCGCGCTCAACCAGCGCATGGTCGAATTCCTCGATTCGGTCACGCTGCAAAAGCTCGTGGACGACCAGCTGGCGCGGGGTTTGAAGATCGAGGACCGGCCCGCTGCGCGCCGGGCGATCTCCACCGCGCCGGTGGTCAAGCCGATCCGCGTGAACGCGCCCAATTCGGTGTTCGCCCTGGGCACGGCGTTTGCAAAAATCTGAGGCGGCGCGAGAATCGGCCATGGACATGGCCACGCAGCTTCCCGTTTACCTGGATTACGGCGCCACCACGCCTTGCGACCCGCGCGTCGTCGACGCGATGGTCCCGTGGCTGCGTGCGCATTTCGGCAACCCGGCCTCCCGCAGCCATGCCTGGGGCTGGGAGGCCGAGGAGGCCGTGGAGCAGGCGCGCGGCCACGTGGCGGCGCTGATCGGCGCCGATGCGCGCGACATCGTCTGGACCAGCGGCGCTACCGAGTCGATCAACCTCGCGCTCAAGGGCGCCGCCGAGTTCTACCAGGACAAGGGCAGGCATCTCGTCACGCTCAAGACCGAGCACAAGGCGACGCTCGACACCATGCACGAGCTCGAGCGGCGCGGCTTCTCGGTCACCTTCCTCGATGTGCTGCCCGACGGTCTCGTGGACCTCGATGCGCTCAGGGCGGCGATGCGGCCGGACACCACGCTGGTCAGCGTCCTGCTGGTGAACAACGAGATCGGCGTGATCCAGGACGTCGCGGCGATCGGGGCGCTGTGCCGCGAGCGCGGCGTGCTGCTGCACGTCGACGCCGCCCAGGCCACCGGGCGGGTGGAGATCGACATGGATCACCTGCCGATAGACCTGATGAGCATGACGGCGCACAAGACCTATGGTCCCAAGGGCGTGGGCGCGCTCTACGTGCGCCGCAAGCCCAGGGTGCGCCTGATACCGCAGATCCACGGCGGCGGCCACGAGCGCGGCCTGCGCTCGGGCACGCTGCCGACGCACCAGATCGTCGGCATGGGCGAGGCCTTCCGGCTCATCAGGGGCGAGATGCACGAGGTCAATGCGCAGGCCAGCGTGTTGCAGCGGCGGTTGCTCGATGGCTTGAGCGACCTGGGCGAGGTGGTCGTCAACGGCAGCCTGGAACACCGGGTGCCGCAGAACCTGAACATGAGCTTCAAGTACGTCGAGGGCGAGGCCCTGATGGCGGGCATCCACGGCGTGGCGCTGTCGTCGGGGTCGGCCTGCACCTCGGCCAGCATGGAGCCGAGCCACGTGCTCAGGGCGCTGGGCCGCAGCGACGAGCTGGCGCACAGCAGCCTGCGCATGACGATCGGCCGCTTCACGACGCGCCAGGAAATCGATTTCGCGCTCGGCGCGATCCGCGCGGCCGTGACGCGGCTGCGCGAACTCAGTCCCTTGTGGGAGATGCACCAGGAAGGCATCGACGTGGATGCGGTGCAGTGGGAGCCCGCGCACTGAACTGCACGGCCCGTCCATGCCCGGTACACTCGTGCCATGGCGTATTCGGACAAGGTCATCGACTACAGCGAGAACCCGCGCCACGCGGGTTCGCTCGACCGGAACGATCCGTCGGTCGGCACCGGCCTCGTCGGCTCGCCCGGCGACGGCGAGGTCATCAAGCTGCAGATCAAGGTCGACCCGGATACCGGGTTGATCGCCATGGCCCGCTTCAAGACTTTCGGCAGCGGCCCCGCGATCGCGGCGGCATCCCTCGCCACCGAGTGGGTCCATGGCAAGACGCCCGAAGCCGCCCTCGCCATCACCAACGGCGCCATCGCACGCGAGTTGTCGCTGCCGCCCGTCAAGATCCATTGTTCCATCCTTGCGCAGGACGCCATCCGGGCCGCGGTCGACGACTACCGCGCCAAGCATGGCAACCGCGCTGCAGATTGATTTTTGCCATGTCCATCACACTCACACCCGCAGCGGCACGCCATGTTCTCGGCTCCCTGGAGCGCCGTGGCAAGGGGCTGGGCGTGCGCCTCGGCGTCAAGAGCACCGGCTGCTCCGGTTTTGCCTACGAGGTCGATTACGTCGACGAATTGCGTCCCGACGACATCGCGTTCGAGACTCACGGGGTCACGCTGCTGGTCCCGGCCAAGGCCCTGGCCTACGTCGATGGCACCGAACTGGATTTCGTGAGCGAGGGGCTGGACGAGGGTTTTCGTTTCCGCAACCCGCACGAGCGGGACCGTTGCGGCTGCGGCGAAAGTTTTCGGGTCTGAGGCGCCGTGACCCGGCAAATCGTTCTCGATACCGAGACCACCGGCCTGTCGGCGGAGCAGGGCGACCGCATCATAGAACTGGGCTGCGTCGAACTGGTGCAGCGCCGGTTCACGGGCAACGACCTGCATCTGTACCTCAACCCCGAGCGCGCCAGCCACGAGGACGCGATCCGGATCCACGGCATCACCAACGAATTCCTGCGCGACAAGCCCAGGTTCGCCGAGCGCGCCGACGAGATCCTGCGCTACCTGCAGGGCGCTGAACTGATCATCCACAACGCCAGCTTCGACATGGGATTCCTGGAGATGGAGTTCTCCCGCCTGGGGCTGCCGGCGCTGTCCGGGCAGGTCGTGGGCGTGGTGGATACGCTGACCATGGCGCGCGAGCTGTTCCCCGGCAAGCGCAATTCGCTGGATGCGCTGTGCGACCGTCTGGGCGTGGACAATTCGGGCCGCACGCTGCACGGCGCATTGCTGGACGCGCAGCTGCTGGCCGACGTCTACATCCAGATGACGCGCGGGCAGGAGTCGCTCCTGGTTGCTGAGGACAAGCAGGCCGCCGTCGGCGTGGTGGGCCTGTCCGTGGACGCGGACCTGAGCAGCTTCGAACTGCTGGTGCTGGGTGCCAACGCGCACGAACTGGCAGCCCACGAGGCGACGATCGCCGAGATCGACCAATCGAGCGGGGGCAGGGCAGTCTGGCGCTTGGCGCCGGAAGCTCCAAAAGCTGTGCCATAATGCGCGTTTTCGTGAAAGCGAAAACGGGTGATTAGCTCAGCGGTAGAGCACTGCCTTCACACGGCAGGGGTCACATGTTCGATCCATGTATCACCCACCAGCATACATAGACGCTCCGCGGCCACGGGTTTCGGAGCGTTTTTTCATGCGGTTTTCGCGGCCGATGGGTGGCGGCGCACGAAGCTTTCGAACTCCGGCGCCGGCAGCGGCCGGCTGAAATGGTAGCCTTGGATGGCGTTGCAGCCGCGCTCGCGCAGGAACGCCTGCTGCTCGGCGGTCTCGACACCTTCGGCGATGGTGTCTATCCCCAGGCCCTGCGCCAGCTGGATGATGGCGACGACGATGGCCTGGTCGTCGGGGTCCAGGTGGATGTCGTGCACGAACGACTGGTCGATCTTGAGCCGGTGGATCTTGAAGCGCTTGAGATAGCTCAGTGACGAGTAGCCGGTGCCGAAGTCGTCGATCGACAGGTGGATCCCGAGGGCGCGCAGCTTGTGCATGTGCTGCGCGGCGGCGTTCGGGTCCTTCATCGCGGCGGCTTCGGTGAGCTCCAGTTCCAGCAGGCGCGCGTCGATGGCGGACTCCCGCAGCGCGCTGTCGATGAGGTCGGGCAGGTTGGGCTGGTTGAACTGGACGGCCGAGAGGTTGACCGCCACCACGAGCGGCTCCATGCCGCGATCGATCCATTGGCGCAACTGGGCCAGCGCCGTGCGCAGCACCCATTCGCCGATCGGAGCGATCAGGCCCGTGGTTTCGGCGATCGGGATGAACTCCGCGGGCGAGACGGCGCCCCATTGGGCGCTGTCCCAGCGCAGCAGCACCTCGGCGCCGACGATCTGGCCGCTGGCAAGCAGCATTTGCGGCTGGTAGACCAGGTGGAACTCTTCCCGCTGCAAGGCCTGCTTGAGCGCGTTGCCCAGCGTCAGGACGCGGGTCGCGCGCTGCTGCATCTCGCCGGTGAAGAAGCGGTAGTGGTTGCGCCCTTCCTGCTTGACGCGGTAGGTCGCGGTCTCGGCGTTCTTGAGCAGGGTTTCGAAATCGGTGGTGTCCTCGGGGCAGAGCGCGATGCCGATCGAGGCGGTGGTCGAAATCGTCTGTCCGGCCAGTTCGACCGGCTCGGCCAGCGCCACCAGCAGCCGCTGCGCCAGTTCGGCTGCGTCGCCCTGGCCGGATTGGGGCAGCAGGATCGCGAAGTCGTCGCCCGAGTGGCGCGAGACCACGTCCCTGACCCGCAGCTGCGCGCGCAGGCGCTGCGCGGTCAGTTCCAGCATCCGGTCGCCGACGGTATGGCCGGGCGAGTCGTTGATGTCCTTGAAGTGGTCCAGGTCGAGCCAGAGCAGCGACAGGTTGTGCCCGTGTTCGCGGGCGTATTCGAAATGCTCGCGCAGCAGGCGGCGGCCGGGCAGGTTGGTGAGCTGGTCATAGTCCAGCAGCTGCCGTATCCGCGCGTCGGCCCGGCGCTCTTCGGTCACGTCGATCTTGTGCGCCAGGTAGTGGGTGACCGTGCCGTGGGCGTCGCGCAGCGGGTAGATCACGGTCCACTCGATCACTTCCGCGCCGCCCTTGGTGCGGTTGACCAGCTCCCCCTGCCAGGGCTCGCCGCGGGCCAGCTGCTCCCACATCGCCTGGTAGCGTGCCGCCGGCGTCTTGCCCGACTGCAGCATGCGGGGGTTGCGTCCCAGCGCCTCCTCGGCGCCGTAGCCCATGGCCCGCGTGAAGGCGGGATTGACGTAGGAAATGCGGGCCTGCGTGTCGGTGATCACGATCGCGATCGGGCTCTGCTCCACCGCATTGGAGAACAGGCGCAGGGACTCGGCGTTTTGCCGGCGCTGGGTGATGTCGCGCGAGATCACCACGAAGCGCGGCTCCTCGCCGTGCGGCGTGACGCTGCGCGCCACGGAAAGCTCGAACGCCCGTCCGGGCGCGGCGGGCACGTCCAGCGTGACGACCTTGCCGTGCGAGGCGCCCGTCTCCATGGCTTCGTCGATCGCCGCCATGGCGACGGCGGCCTGGTCGGCGGGCAGCACGTCGTGCAGCGAGTGGCCGATCAGCGCGCGCGGCCTGGCGAGCAGCTTGTCCTGGTCCTTGGCGTGGATGCCCAGGTATCTGCCATGCCGGTCCACCACGAACAGCAGATCGGGCAGCGCGTCCAGCATGGCCTGCATCTTGGTTTGCGCGGCCCGCAACTGTTTGTAGGGCAGGCGCACCGTGTCGGCGAACGCGGCCTGGTAGAGCAGCGCGAAAGCCAGCACCTTGTACACGTGCCCGGCCAGATTGTAGAGGTTGGTGACCTGCGCGTAGCGGGTGAAGAGGAGCTCGCTCATCGCCATCAGGCAGGCCACGGCGCAGAGCTTGGCGTTGCTGTACACCCGGGGCCGGTGCAAGTGCCGCCAGAACAGCAGCGCGGCGAGCAGGTTCAGGGCGATGACGAGGTACTCGACGCCCGTCTTGGCGGCCGTGGGGCCCTGGCCCGGCACGAAGCTGTGCGGCAGCCAATCCGGGGCCCGCAGGATCAGGGCGTGGACCACGGCGACCAGCAGCAGCACGCCCGCGAACACGAGCGCGGGGCGGCTCCAGCCGCGCGCGGGCCGCGGCGCCAGCCCGGCCATGGCGAGCAGGCCGGCGGAGCCCAGGAGCCGCGCGGCGAGCCAGAAATCGATGGCTTTCTCGGTCGAGCCCGGGGTCATGAAGGCGGGCATGCCGTCGTAGGACAGCATGTGGGAGAAGTCCAGCAGGGCGACGCCGAGAAAGGCGCAGGCCAGCACCACGATGCCCTGGGGCAGGGCTTCGTCGCGCGCGCTCCAGACGGTGGCGAAGACGAGCGCGGCGATCGCCACCGAAAGGGTCTCCAGCCCGATGTGCAGCGGCAGGAACAGGGGCAGGCTGCGGTGGGCGCTCTCCGGGTCGGGGAGCAGCAGCAGGGCGAGCAGCGCGGCCAGCATGGTGAGCGTGAACTGCCATGCGCGGCGCGCATGGGGCTGGTAGCTGGCGTCGACGAATGTCATGGCGTGCTCGAGGGGGCGGGCCGGGCGGCGCGCAGCGCGCGGGTGGCCTGGCCCACCAGCGCCGGGCCGTGGTAGATCAGCCCGGTGAAGATCTGCACGAGGTCGGCGCCGGCCCGGATTTTTCGCACTGCATCGTCGGCGCCCATGATGCCGCCGACGCCGATGATGGGGTAGCCCGGGCCGAGCGCTGCGCGCAATTGCGCGATGACGGCGTTGGATGCCTGGAACACCGGCGCCCCGCTCAGGCCGCCCGCTTCGCCGGCATGCGGCAGGCCGTGCACCGCCGCGCGCTCGAGCGTGGTGTTGGTGGCAATCACGCCATCGATACCGTGGCGCTTCAGGGCGGCAGCAATCCCCATGACTTGCATTTCGTCCAGATCGGGGGCGATCTTGAGGAACAGTGGCACGCGGCGGCCGTTTTCGCCCGCCAGTTGCTCGCGCCGGGCCGTCAGCGCCGAGAGCAGGGCGTCGAGCGCCGCATCGTCCTGCAGGCTGCGCAGGTTCCTGGTGTTGGGCGAGCTGATGTTGATCGCTACATAGTCCGCATGCGGGTAGACGCCTTCGAGCCCGCGCAGGTAGTCGCTCGTGGCCTGCTCGATCGGCGTGTCGGCGTTCTTGCCGATGTTCAGTCCCAGCACCAGGCCCTGGCCCTGGCCCTGGCGGCGCACCCGCGAGCGCCGCACGTTGGCGACGAAGGCGTCGAGCCCTTCGTTGTTGAAGCCCATGCGGTTGATCAGCGCCTGCGCCTCGGGCAGGCGGAACATGCGCGGCTTCGGGTTGCCCGGCTGGGGGCGCGGCGTGACGGTGCCGACCTCGACGAAGCCGAAACCCATCGCGGCCCAGGCGTCGATGCAGCGGGCGTTCTTGTCCAGACCGGCCGCGAGTCCGACGCGGTTGGGAAAGCTGAGGCCGGCGAGCTGCACCGGGTCGTTCACCGCCTGGGCCTGCCAGGCGCATTGCAGTGGCGTGCCCTGGCTGCGTTCCAGCAGTTTGAGCGTGAGTTCGTGCGCGGCTTCCGGTTCGAGGCTGAAGAGCAGCGGGCGGGCGAGGGCGTAGGGCAGCAGCGGCATGGAGATAATCGGGGGAAAACCTCGGGAATTTTCCTCCATGACGGCAGACAGGGCATTGACGCAGGATGAACTCAAGACACTGGTCGGGCGTGCCGCGCTCGATTACGTGGTGCCCGGGGACATCGTGGGCGTGGGCACGGGTTCGACGGTCAACAAGTTCATCGACGCGCTGGCGACGGTCAGGGACCGCATCCGGGGCGCGGTGTCGAGCTCCGAGGCCAGCACGGCGCGGCTGGCGGCGCTGGGCATCGAGGTGTTCGAGGCGAACCGCGTGGACGGGCTCGCCGTCTACATCGACGGCGCCGACGAGATCGACGCGAGCGGCTGCATGATCAAGGGCGGGGGCGCGGCGCTGACGCGCGAGAAAATCGTGGCCGCGCTGGCCGACCGGTTCGTCTGCATCGCCGACGAGAGTAAGCGTGTGCCGGTGCTCGGGCGCTTTCCCCTGCCGGTGGAGGTGATCCCCATGGCGGCGGCGCACATCGCTCGGCGCTTCGCCGCGCTTGGCGGCGAGGCCACGCCGAGGCTCGCCGGCGGCAAGCCCCTGGTCACCGACAACGGCCAGCATATCCTGGACGTGCGCGGCCTGTCGATCACCGATCCGCCGGGCTTCGAATCCGAGGTGAACCAGTGGCCGGGCGTGGTCACGGTCGGCGTATTCGCGCACCAGAAGGCCAATGTGTGCCTGCTGGGCACGGCGCACGGGGTGCGTACGCTGACGTTCTGACGCGCTTCTAGAAAACGATGCCCGCGGGGTTGGAGGGCGTGGTTCCGCCGGGCTTGGGCGCGGCTGGGGCCGGGCGCGCGCGCTCCGGCTTGGGGACGGTGCTGCCCGGAACCACCGCATTGCCGCGTGCGACGAGCGGCGCGGCAGCCGGACGCTGGTAGCTGGCGGGCAGCTGCGACTGCTTCGGGTAGCCCGCGGCGTCGAGGTACTGGCTCCATTGCACGTCGGAAAACCCCTTGAGCTGCTGGCTGCCCAGGGTGAGCAGCGGCAGGCTGGCGTCGCCCGCGAGGCGCTTGAACGCGTCGATGTCGTCCTCGCTCGCCACGGTGCGCTCGGCGAACGGTATGCCGCGGTTGATCAGCAGGTTGCGCCCGCTGACGCAGGGCGGGCAGTCGGCGCCGGTGTAGAGCACCACGGGGTAGCGCGTGGCGGCCTGGCGCAGCGCGTAGGGCAGGTCGGCAGTGCTGCTGGCGCCGCCGGCCTGCGCCGCTTCACCGACGCGCGTGCCCTTGCTGGCGTCTTCGGGCGGCCGGTCGGTGAAGGTGACGCGCCCGTCGGGCCCCACGATGCGGTACACCGACTGGGCCTGTACCGCAGTGGCCAGCAGCGCCAGGGCGCTGGCGGCGATGGCGAAGAGAGTTCGGGGTCGGATCATCGGGCTGTCCTCGGCAGTTTCCTCATTTTGATAGCTGCTCGCGCTTGCCCGTGCTCGTTTTCGAGCCGATTTTGCTCAGAAACCTTGCGAGGCGAGCGCAGGCCACTCACTTTTCTATCACGCCATGCCCTGGTGGCGCAACAGTGCATCGAGCCGGGGCTCGCGGCCGCGGAAGGCCTTGAACGATTCCATCGCCGGGCGGCTGCCGCCCGCCTCCAGGATGGCCTGGCGGTAGCGGCGGCCGGTTTCCAGGCTGGGCTCGCCGTCGCTGCCGCGCGTCTCCTCGAAGGCGGCGTAGGCGTCGGCCGAGAGCACTTCGGCCCATTTGTAGCTGTAGTAGCCGGCCGCGTAGCCGCCGCTGAAGATGTGGCTGAAGCTGTGCGCGAAGCGGTTGAACGCGGGGGGCTTGAGCAGAGCCACCTCGGAACGCACCTGTTCGAGCAGGGGCAGGATGCTCTCGCCCGGATCGTGCCGGGTGTGCAGCAGCATGTCGAACAGCGCGAACTCGATCTGGCGCAGCGTCTGCAGGCCGGCCTGGAAGTTCTTCGCGGCGGTCATCTTGTCGAACAGCGCACGCGGCAGCGGCTCGCCGGTGTCGACGTGCGCCGTCATGTGCCTGAGCACTTCCCACTCCCAGCAGAAGTTTTCCATGAACTGGCTGGGCAGCTCGACCGCGTCCCACTCGACGCCGCTGATGCCCGAGACGTCGTGCTCGTTCACCTGCGTGAGCATGTGGTGCAGGCCGTGGCCGAACTCGTGGAACAGCGTGGTCGCGTCGTCGTGCGTGAGCAGCGGCGGCTTGCCGTCGACGCCTTCGGCGAAGTTGCACACCAGGTAGGCCACGGGGGTCTGCAGCGCGCCGGTATCGGGGCGCAGCCAGCGGCTCCTGGCGTCGTCCATCCAGGCGCCGCCGCGCTTGCCGGTGCGTGCCGGCTTGTCGAGGTAGAACTGGCCGACCAGCCGGCCGTCGCGCTCGATGCAGTAGAACTCCACCGCCGGGTGCCAGACGGGCGCGGTGTCGCGGCGGATTTGCACCTCGAACAGTGTCTCGACGATCTTGAACAGGCCCGCGAGCACCTTGGGCGCCGGGAAGTACTGCTTGACCTCCTGCTCGTTGAAGGCGTAGCGCGCTTCCTTGAGCTTCTCGGAGATGAAAGGCCAGTCCCAGGCCTGCGGGTCGGCGATCCCGAGCGCATCGCGGGCGAAGGCGCGCAGGTCGGCCAGGTCTTTCTCGGCGAACGGCCGCGCGCGCCGCGCCAGGTCGCGCAGGAAGTGCAGCACCTCGTCGGGCGACTGGGCCATCTTGGGCACGACCGAGACTTCGCCGAAATTGCCGTAGCCCAGGAGCCGCGCCTCCTCCTGGCGCAGCGCGAGGATTTCCTCGATGACCCCGGTGTTGTCGAAGCGCCGCGCCTCGTCCTCGGCCTGGTCGGAGGCGCGGGTGACGTAGGCGCGATAGACCTTTTCCCGCAGCGCGCCGTTTTCGGCGAACTGCATCACTGGCAGGTAGCACGGCATCTTGAGCGTGATCTGGTGGCCCTCCAGCCCCGCCGCCTGCGCGGCCGCGCGGGTGGCCTGCAGCACGTCGGCGGGCAGGCCCGCGAGCTCGTCGGTGCTCGCCAGGCAGTTCCAGGCGTCGGTCGCGTCGAGCACGTTCTCGCTGAATTTCTGCTGCAGCTCGGCAAGGCGCTCCTGCACTTTGGCGAAACGCTCGCGCGCGGCGCCCTGCAGTTCGGCACCCGAGAGACGAAAGCCCCGCAGTGCGTTGGAGAGCGCCTGGCGCTGCTCGGCGTTCAGCTCCGCCGGGTCGATGGCCTTGTATTTGGCATAGAGCCGCTCGTCCGCGCCCAGGCGCGTCCAGAACGCCGTCACGCGGGGCAGCGCGGCGTTGTATGCGGCGCGCAGTTCGGGCGTGTCCATCACGCCGCAGAGGTGGCCCACCACGCCCCAGGCGCGGCCCAGCTGCTCGGTGGCCACGTCGAGCACGCGGGCGATGGCGTTCCATTGGGCGGGAAAGCCGTCGGCCGTCACCTCGGCGAGCGCCGCGTCGGCGCGCTGCAGCAGTTCGTCAACCGCGGGGGCGACGTGCGCGGGCGTGATGCGGTCGAACGCGATGGCGCCGGAGAAATCGAGCAGGGGATTGTTCATGCGATAAGAGCCTGTTTATGATCTCTTTATGGTGCCCGCAAGGCCGCAAAAAGCCGCAATCTAGGCGCGCGCCGCAGGCCATGCCGGTAGCCTGGACAAGGTGCGCAACGACGAGTGCGGTTTTTTGCTGCCTTGCCCGGAGGGTTGCCCCGAAAAGGCAGCGTCTGCGGCGTTGCAAATCCTCACCGGGCCACCAGCCCGGCTGCAGTTTGCGCCTTGCAGCCACTGCCTTTACGGGGCAACGGGCACCATAAAGAGATCATAAACAGGCTCTGAGATGGCGGCGGCGCGCCGAAGTTCAAGCGCCGCGCTCGGTGGACTCCACCGTGTTCACGAGCAGCATGGCGATGGTCATCGGGCCGACGCCGCCGGGCACCGGGGTGATCCAGCCGGCCACCTCCCTGACGCCGTCGAAATCGACGTCGCCGCAGAGCTTGCCCGCCTCGTCGCGGTTCATGCCGACGTCGATCACCACCGCGCCTGGCTTGACCATGCCGGCCGTGAGCACCTTGCGCTTGCCGACGGCGGCGACCACGATGTCGGCCTGGCGCGTGAGGGCGCCGAGGTCGGCCGTGCCGCTGTGGCAGATGGTGACCGTGGCGTTGGCGGCCAGCAGCAGCATCGCCATGGGCTTGCCGACGATATTGCTGCGGCCGATGACCACGGCGTGCTTGCCGCGCAGGTCCGTCATGCCGATCGATTCGAGCATCTTCATGCAGCCGTACGGCGTGCACGGCCTGAAACCCGGCCGGCCGACCATGAGGGCGCCGGCGCTGGCGACGTGAAAACCGTCGACGTCCTTGCCTGGCGCGATCGCCTCGATCACCTTGTGGCTGTCGATCTGCGCCGGCAGCGGCAGCTGCACCAGGATGCCGTGGATGGCGGGATCGGCGTTGAGTGCCTGCACGCGCGCGAGCAGTGCCGCCTCGGTCAGCGTGGCGTCGTGTCTTTCGAGCACGGAGCGGATGCCCGCGTCCTCGCATGCCTTGACCTTGTTGCGCACGTAGACCTGGCTGGCCGGGTCGTCGCCCACGAGGATGACCGCGAGGCCGGGGGTGACGCCGCGCGCCTTGAGCGCGCTGCAGCGGCGCGCGACGCCGTCGCGCAGTTGCGCGGACAGGGCCTTGCCATCGATCAATCGGGCTGTCATGGGGTAGGGAAGGGGGTTGCGGGTGGAACCTTTGGCGGGGGGAGCGCCGGGCGCTCCGTCCGGCTCAGGCCTTGGTGGTGCTGGAGCCGAGCGCGATCTTGAGCAGGTCGGCGACGGTGTTGGCGTCGAGCTTGTCCATGATGTTGGCGCGGTGCGCCTCCACCGTCTTGATGCTGATGCCCAGGTCGTCGGCGATCTGCTTGTTCAGGCGCCCGGCGACGATGCGCTCGAGCACCTGCGACTCGCGGCCCGTGAGCTTGGACATCAGCGCCTCGTGGCTGGCGGCGAGCTGGTGGTCGGCGAAGCTCTCGCGCGCGTGCGAGAGCATGCGCTCGACCAGCTCCACCAGTTCCCTCTCGTTGAACGGCTTCTGGATGAAGTCGAGCGCGCCTTTCTTCATGGTGTTCACCGCCATCGGCACGTCGCCGTGGCCGGTGATGAAGACGATGGGCAGCGGCGACTTGCGTTCGAGCAGGCGGTCCTGCAGCTCCAGGCCCGTCATGCCGCCCATGCGCACGTCGACGATGAGGCAGGCGATCTCGCGCGGGTCGTAGCGGGTGAAAAACGCCTCGGCGGAGTCGAAGCACCGCACCCGGTAGTCCTTGCCTTCGAGCAGCCATTGCAGCGAATCACGTACCGCTTCGTCGTCGTCGACGACGTAGACCGTGCCTTTTTTCGGGCTCATGAGATTCATGCGAGCGTCCTTGAGGTGGAAGTTGCTGCGAAATCGCTAGTGGCTTCGGCAGCACCGGCCAGCGGTAACCAGAAAGTGAACAGGCAGCCCGTGACCTCGTTTCCATTGTAGAGGTTCTCCGCGCGCAGCCTTCCCTGGTGCGACTCGACGATGCTGCGGCACAGGTTCAGCCCCATGCCCATGCCTTCGTTCTTGGTGGAGTAAAACGCTTCGAAAAGGTGTTCGAGCACCTCGGGCGGCAGCCCCTGGCCGGTGTCCTCGACGCTGAACTGGATCACGTCGCTGCCGTCGTGCTGGCGCGGCACGACGCGCAGCTCCACGCTGCGCTGCGCCGCCGGGCGGTGCGCCTGCGCGATCGACTCGGCGCCGTTCTTCATCAGGTTGACCAGGACCTGCTCGATCAGGATGCTGTCGGCCATCACCGGCGGCAGGCGCGCGGCGACGTAGTGCGTCAGGCGCACGTTGTGGCGGCGCAGCTCTATCGCAGCGAGCTCCACCGCCTCCGCGACCATGTCGCTCACCCTGGCCAGCTGCCGGTTGGGTTCGCTTTTCTTCACGAACGCGCGGATGCGGTGGATGATCTGCCCGGCGCGCTGGGCCTGGTGCGCCGTCTTGCGCAGCGCGCCGAGCAGCGCGTCCTGGCCGATCTGGCCGTCCTCGATGCGCGAAATCATGCCGCTGCAGTAGTTGCTGATGGCCGTCAGCGGCTGGTTGAGCTCGTGCGCGACGCTGGAGGCCATCTCGCCCATGGTGATGAGGCGGCTCACCGATTGCGCGCGTTCGGCCTGGTGCGCCGCCTGCTCCTGCGCGTTGCGGCGGGTGGTGATGTCGGTCGCGATCACCATCTGCGCCAGGCGCCCGTCGACCCAGTGCAGGTAGCGCGAGCGCACTTCCAGCCATTTGCCCAGGTCGGGCAGGTAGATCTCGACGTTGTCCGAGCTCGCGCCGGTGATGGGGTGGCTCGGCAGGCCCATCATGCTGTCCTCGTCCTGCGGCTCGTCGGTGTGCGGCGCGTGCGCCACGCCGGCCTGCGCCACGAGCTGGAGATGGCCGTCGGTCTGCGAGCCGAACCACTGGCGGTACAGGCGGTTGGCGAACAGCAGCTCCTTGCTGCCCAGGGGGGCCACCGATACCGAGGCGTCGAGCGACTCCATCACGATGGTGAAGCGCTCGTGCGAGGCGACGAGCTGCTCGCGCACGCGGTTGGGCTCGGTGATGTCGGTCATCGAGGTCATCCAGCCGGTGTGCCGCCCGTGGCCGTCGATCAGCGGCGAGACGTACAGGCGCGCGTCGAAGATGCTGCCGCTCTTGCGCTGCACGCGCACCTGCAGGCCGCCGGGAGCGGCCTTGCCGGAAAGCTCCTCATACAGCTTGCTTTGCAGGGAATTGCGCTCGCTTTCGGGCCAGTAGCTGTACGGCGGCGTTTGCCCCACGAGCTCCTCGGCGGACCAGCCCGTCATCTGGCAGAACGCCGCGTTCACGTAGGTGATGCGGCCATGCAGGTCGAGCGCCCGCATGCCGGTGAGCACGGAGTTCTCCATGGCGCGCCGGAAATTGGTCTCGGCCAGCAGCGCCTCTTGCGCCTGCATGCGCCGCCGGGTGTGGCGCCAGGTGCCCAGCAGCAGCCAGGCGGTCATCACGCTGAGCGCGCCGACGAGCCAGAACAGCCCGCTGCCGACCAGCCCCAGCGAGGTGCGGTAGGCCTGCGCGCGCAGCACCAGCACGTCGCCCATCAGGGCAACGGGCGCTTCGTAGGCGTTGGCGGGCGCGAGCCAGGGCAGCAGCGTTTGGCTGCGCGCGGCCAGCGGTACGCCGGCGAGCAGCTCGTGGCGCGTGTCGAGCAGGGTCACGGCGTAGCGCGAGAGCACTTCGATCGGCGTGGCGTAGCGCAGCAGGCTGTCGGCCGAGTATTCCGCCAGCACCACGCCGGCGAAGCGTCCCTGCGCCGCCAGCGGCACCTGCAGCTGCAGCAGCGGTGGCGCCTCGCCCGGCTGCGGCGGCGGCTGCAGGTACAGCGGCTGCTGCAGTTGCTGCACTTTCTGGAAGCCCTGCAGCGTGGCGCCGCCGTGCAGCACCTCGCCGGCCACGCGCAGCTGGCTGCTGGTCAGGGTCGGCGCGGACTGGCTGGCGCGGATGCGCCCGGCGGCGTCGATCCAGCTCACGAGCTGCAGCTCGGGGTACTGGGAGATGAGCAGGTCCGCCTGCGCGCTGAAATCCTGCTCGTCCAGGCCTTCGGCCGTGAGATCGCGCGCGATGCGCATCACCTGCTCCTGGCGTTCCATCAGGCGCAGGCGGATGCGCTGCTGGGCATATTCCACGTCGCGCTGCAGCGCCTCCTGCTCGCGGTCGATCTCCTCGGAACGCAGGTACCAGAACGAGGTGACGATGGCGACGAAAAACAGGAATACCGCGACGAGCGGAGCGAGGGCGGCGAAGCGGTCCTGCCGGTAGGGCGACAGCCCGCGCCACCAGTTGCGCCAACGGCGCGTCGGTGGCGCAGCCAGCGCGGGGGCGGCCGCGGGCGGCGCACTAGGGTTAACCATGAACGAAGTTTATAGGCAGCCCATGGATTGGTGGCGGGCTGTGCTCATGGTTTATCCCTGTATTACCATATCATGAAATTGAAAAACACTATTTGAAATTTTCCATAAATGTGAGACACTCACGCCACTATCCTGAACCTTCGATTCGCAGCAAGGAGACTTGACATGAGTGATCTCGCACAGGGCGTGCCGGCTACCGATCCCGACGAACAAGAGACCCGCGAGTGGATGCAGGCGCTGTCCGCCGTCATCGACAAGGAGGGGCCCGAGCGCGCCCACTTCCTGCTGGAGCAGCTCCTGGAGCATGCGCGCGAGCACTCGATCGACATGCCGTTCTCGGCTACCACGGGCTACGTCAACACGATCGAGCCCGAGGAGGAGAGCCGCAGCCCCGGCAACCTGGACATCGAAGGGCGGCTGCGTGCCTACATGCGCTGGAACTCGATGATCATGGTGGTGCGCGCCAACCGCATGCACCCGGAAGACGGCGGCGACCTGGGCGGGCACATCGCCTCCTATGCGTCGGTGGCGCACATGTTCGAGACCGGGTTCAACCATTTCTGGCACGCCGAGAGCGAAGGCCACGGCGGCGACTGCGTGTACTTCCAGGGCCACAGCTCGCCCGGCATCTACGCGCGCGCCTTCCTGGAAGGGCGGTTGACCGAGGACCAGCTGGTGCACTTCCGCCAGGAGGTGGGCTACAAGAAGGGGCTCTCGAGCTACCCGCACCCGTGGCTGATGCCCGATTTCTGGCAGTTCCCCACGGTGTCCATGGGCCTGGGGCCGCTGATGGCGATCTACCAGGCGCGGTTTCTCAAGTACCTGCACGCGCGCGGCATCGCCAACACGGAAAACCGCAAGGTCTGGGTGTTCCTGGGCGACGGCGAGATGGATGAGCCCGAGAGCACGGGCGCGATCCGCCTGGCGCAGCGCGAGCACCTGGACAACCTGATCTTCGTCATCAACTGCAACCTGCAGCGCCTGGACGGCCCGGTGCGCGGCAACGGCAAGATCATCCAGGAGCTGGAAGGGCAGTTCCGCGGCGCCGGCTGGAACGTGATCAAGTGCCTGTGGGGCAGCAACTGGGACCCGCTGCTGGCGCGCGACAAGGACGGCGCGCTGAAAAAGGTCATGATGGACACGCTCGACGGCGACTACCAGACCTTCCGCGCGCTCGACGGCGCGTACATCCGCCAGCATTTCTTCGGCCGCGACCCGCGCCTGCTCAAGCTCGTCGAGCACATGAGCGACGACGACATCTGGGCGCTGCGCCACGGCGGCCACGACGCCCAGAAGGTCTATGCCGCGTTCGCTAGGGCGTCGCAGCACCAGGGCCAGCCGACGGTGCTGCTGGTGCGCACGATCAAGGGCTACGGCATGGGCTCGGCCGGCCAGGCCAAGAACCCGGCGCACCAGATCAAGAAGCTCTCGGACGATGCCGTGCGCGCCTTCCGCGACCGCTTCAACATCCCGGTGCCCGACAGCGAGCTGGAGAAGCTGCCGTTCTTCAAGCCGGCCGACGACACGCCGGTCATGCGCTACCTGCACGAGCAGCGCAAGAAGCTCGGCGGCTATCTGCCGGCGCGGCGCGTGAAGTCGGACGAGAGCTTCACCGTGCCGGCACTGGAGACGTTCAAGGCGGTGCTCGACCCGACTGCCGAAGGGCGCGAGATCAGCACCACGCAGGCCTTCGTGCGCGTGGTGGTGCAGCTGCTGCGCGACAAGGCGCTGGGCCCGCGCGTGGTGCCCATCGTGGTGGACGAGGCGCGCACCTTCGGCATGGAGGGGATGTTCCGCCAGATCGGCATCTACAACCCGCAGGGCCAGCTCTACACCCCGGTGGACAAGGGCGAGGTGGCCTACTACAAGGAGGCCAAGGACGGCCAGGTGCTGCAGGAGGGCATCAACGAGCTGGGCGGCATGTCCAGCTGGATCGCCGCGGCCACGAGCTACAGCACGAGCAACCGCATCATGCTGCCGTTCTACGTCTACTACTCGATGTTCGGCTTCCAGCGCTTCGGCGACCTGGCCTGGGCCGCCGGCGACCTGCACGCGCGCGGCTTCCTGCTCGGCGGCACGGCGGGGCGCACCACGCTCAACGGCGAGGGCCTGCAGCACGGCGACGGCCACAGCATGATGCTGGCGGCGGTCGTCCCCTCGTGCGTCAGCTACGAGCCGGCGTTCGCGCACGAGGTCGGCGTGATCATGCACGACGGCATGAAGCGCATGATCGAGCGCCAGGAGGACGTGTACTACTACCTCACCATCCACAACGAGAACTACGCCATGCCCGGCCTGATCCCGGGCACCGAAGAGCAGATCATCAAGGGCATGTACCTCTGCCGGCCCGGCGCCGAGGGTGCCAGGCGGGTGCAGCTGCTGGGCAGCGGCACCATCCTGCGCGAGTCGCTCGAGGCACAGAAGCTGCTCGCCGCCGACTGGGGCGTGCAGGCCGACGTCTGGAGCTGCCCGAGCTTCACCGAGCTGGGGCGCGAGGGGGTCGATGCCGAGCGCTGGAACCTGCTGCACCCGGGCGAGGCGCCGCGCGTGCCCTTCGTCACGCAGCAACTGGCCGGCCATCCGGGGCCGGTGATCGCCTCGACCGACTGGGTCAGGGCCTATCCCGAGCAGATCCGCGCCTACCTGCCCAAGGGCCGCAGCTACACGGTGCTGGGCACCGACGGCTTCGGCCGCAGCGACTTCCGCTTCCGCCTGCGCGAGCACTTCGAGATCGACCGCCACTACATCGTGCTGGCCGCGCTGGCCAGCCTGGCCGACGAGGGCACGGTCGAGAAGGCCAAGGTCGCCGAAGCGGTCAGGAAATACGCGATCAAGACCGAGAAAACCAACCCGCTGCACGCCTGAGAGGAGGGGAAAACCATGGCACTCACAGAAGTCAAAGTCCCCGATATCGGCGATTTCTCGGAAGTCGGCGTGATCGAGCTGCTGGTCAAGCCCGGCGATGCGATACAGGTCGAGCAAAGCCTCATCACCGTCGAGTCGGACAAGGCGTCGATGGAGATCCCGTCGACCGCCTCCGGCATCGTCAGGGAGCTCAGGGTGCAGCTCGGCGACAAGGTGAGCAAGGGCTCCGTCGTGCTGCTGGTGGAGACGGCAGATTCCAGCGAAAACAAGGCTCCAGCGCCCACTGCGCCTGTGCAAGCAGCTCCTGCAAGCGTAGCGCCCGCGGCGGTTCCAGCCGCGCCGGCACCGGCCGCCACCGGCCGCGTCGAGGTGCGCGTGCCGGACATCGGCGACTTCAAGGACGTCGCCGTCATCGAGCTGCTGGTGGCCGTGGGCGACGCGGTCAAGGCCGAGCAGTCGCTCTTCACCGTCGAGTCCGACAAGGCGTCGATGGAGATACCCTCTTCCGCCTCGGGCGTCGTCAAGGAGCTCAGGGTCAAGCTCGGCGACAAGATCAACGCGGGCGACCTGGTGGCGGTGCTCGAGGGCGAGGGCGAGGCCGCGGCGAGCCCACCTGCTGCCGCGCCCGCCGCGGCGCCTGCCCCCGTGGCCAGCGCCGCTGCCGCCCCGGCCGCGCCCGCGGCGGCCAGCGTCCCGGCGCACCAGCCGGGGGGCTCCGTCGCCGGCCTGCCCCATGCGTCGCCGTCGGTGCGCAAGTTCGCCCGCGAGCTGGGCGTGCCGCTGGCAGAGGTCAAGGGCACCGGCCCCAAGGGCCGCATCACGCAGGAGGACGTGCAGGGCTTCACCCGCGCGGTGATGGAGGGCAGTGTGCGCACCCAGGCGCAGGCCGCGAAAGCGCCGGCGGGCGGCTCGGGCGTGGGGCTCGACCTGCTGCCCTGGCCCAAGGTGGACTTCGCCAAGTTCGGCCCCGTCGAAGCCAAGGCGCTGTCGCGCATCAAGAAGATCAGTGGCACCAACCTGGCGCGCAACTGGGTGATGATCCCGCACGTCACCAACAACGACGAGGCCGACATCACCGAGCTCGAAGCCTTCCGCGTGCAGACCAACAAGGAGGCCGAGAAGGCCAGGAGCGGCGTCAAGGTGACGATGCTCGCCTTCGTCATCAAGGCGGTGGTGGCGGCGCTCAGGAAATTCCCCGAGTTCAACACCAGCCTGGACGGCGACAACCTGGTCTACAAGCGCTACTACCACATCGGCTTCGCCGCCGACACGCCCAACGGCCTGGTGGTGCCGGTGCTCAAGGATGCGGACCAGAAGGGCATCCTCGCGATCAGCCAGGAGATGTCCGAGCTCGCCGCCAAGGCGCGCGACGGCAAGCTCGGCATCGCCGACATGCAGGGCGGGTGCTTCTCGATTTCGTCGCTCGGCGGCATCGGCGGCACGCACTTCACGCCCATCATCAACGCGCCCGAGGTCGCCATCCTGGGCCTGTCCAAGAGCGCGATGAAGCCGGTGTGGGACGGCAAGGCCTTTGTGCCGCGCCTCATGCTGCCGCTGTCGCTGTCGTACGACCACCGCGTGATCGACGGCGCAGCCGCGGCGCGCTTCAACGCCTATCTGGGCCAGGTGCTGGCGGACTACCGCCGCATCCTGCTGTGAAAGGAAGCACGCCATGGCAGTGATGGACATCAAGGTTCCCGATATCGGCGACTTCAAGGACGTGGCGGTGATCGAGGTGCTGGTGGCGGCGGGCGACAGCGTCCGCGCCGAGCAGAGCCTGGTCACCGTGGAGAGCGACAAGGCGTCGATGGAAATCCCGTCGAGCCACGCGGGCGTCGTCAAGTCTCTCCTGGTCAAGCTGGGCGACAAGATCAGCGAGGGCAGCGTGCTGCTCACGCTGGAAGTCGCGGCAGCCCCCGCGGCCGAAGCGAAAAAACCAGAAGAAAAACCGGCTCCAGCGCCCGTCAGCCAAGCGCCGGCAGCTCCTGCTCCTGTAGCGGCCAGCTTTGCCGGCAGCGTCAGTTCGGAGTGCGATGTGCTGGTGCTCGGCGGTGGCCCGGGCGGCTATTCGGCGGCCTTCCGCGCGGCCGACCTGGGCCTGAGCGTGGTCCTGGTCGAGCGCTACGCCACGCTCGGCGGCGTGTGCCTGAACGTCGGCTGCATCCCGTCCAAGGCGCTGCTGCACGTGGCGGCGGTGATGGACGAGGTGGGTCACCTCAGGAGCGCGGGCATCGACTTCGGCGCGCCCCGGGTCGACATCGACCAGCTGCGCGGCCACAAGGAAAAGGTGGTCGGCAAGCTCACCGGGGGCCTTGCCGGCATGGCCAGGACGCGCAAGGTGACCGTGGTGCGCGGCTACGGCCACTTCGTCGGCAGCCACCAGATCGAGGTGGAGGAAACCACCGGGGCAGGGCAGGAGAAGACCGGCAAGAAGCAGGTGGTGCAGTTCAAGCACTGCATCATCGCCGCCGGCAGCCAGGCGGTGCGCCTGCCCTTCATGCCCGACGATCCGCGCGTGGTCGACTCCACCGGCGCGCTGGCGCTGGCGGGCGTGCCTAAGCGCATGCTCATCCTCGGCGGCGGCATCATCGGCCTGGAGATGGGCACGGTGTACTCCACGCTGGGCGCGCGGCTGGACGTGGTGGAAATGCTCGACGGCCTGATGCAGGGCGCGGACCGCGACCTCGTCAAGGTCTGGCAGAAGATGAATGCCCACCGCTTCGACAACATCATGTTGAAGACGAAAACCGTGGGCGCCGAGGCCACGCCCGAGGGCATCAGGGTCACGTTCGCGCCAGCGGAAGAGGGCGGCACCGCCCCCGAGCCGCAGACCTACGACCTGGTGCTGCAGGCCGTGGGCCGCACGCCCAATGGCAAGAAGATCGGCGCCGACAAGGCCGGCGTGGCGGTGACCGACCGCGGCTACATCGGCGTCGACATCCAGATGCGCACCAACGTGGCGCACATCTTCGCCATCGGCGACATCGTCGGCCAGCGCTTGCTGTCGCACAAGGCGGTGCACGAGGCGCACGTCGCGGCCGAGGTGATCGCCGGCGAACTCCGGGGCGACGACAAGCTGTCCAAGGCCGCGTTCAACGCCCGCGTGATCCCGAGCGTGGCCTATACCGACCCCGAGGTCGCCTGGGTCGGCCTGACCGAGGACCAGGCACGGCAGCAGGGCATCAAGGTCAAGAAGGGCCTGTTCCCCTGGGCCGCATCGGGCCGGGCGATTGCCAACGGCCGCGATGAGGGCTTCACCAAGCTGCTGTTCGACGAGGCGACGCACCGCATCCTGGGCGGCGGCATCGTCGGCACGCACGCGGGCGACATGATCGGCGAGATCGCGCTGGCGATCGAGATGGGCGCCGACGCGGTGGACATCGGCAAGACCATCCACCCGCACCCCACGCTGGGCGAGAGCATAGGCATGGCGGCGGAAGTGGCGCACGGCAGCTGCACCGACGTGCCGCCGCAGAAGCGGTAAAAGGCAGGAGGGCGCCGCGGGCCGCGCTCGGGCCCGCGGCGTTCAGTTCAGCCGCGCTCGTCGGCGTCGAACTGCGCGTTCCAGTCAATCGGGTCCTGCTGCAGCACGGTGTCGATGTCCATGCCCAGCGCGACACCCACTTCCCCCGGGAAGGTGGCCGCCAGCGCGCGCTGGTCCAGGCCCGCCTCGAGCGCCCGCGCGCGCCACGCGGCCAGGTGCAGCACGCCCGCCAGCGGCTCGTACACCTCGTTGGCGAACGGCACGTCGTGGTAGCGCAGCGCGTCGGTGATGGCCTGCGGCAGGTGCCAATGCCGGGCCAGGCCGGCACTCGCCTGCGCGTAGCTGTAGCCCAGGGCGCGATGCTCCACCTTGGCCCGGCGCAGATCCAGCGGCGTGGCGAGGCTTGCGAGTTTTCGCATCCCCTGCGGGTCGAGCAGGTGCATCACGATCTCGCCCAGGCCGTGCAGCAATCCCGCGCTGTACGCGGCGATCTGGTCGTGCCGCACCAGCCCGGCGAGGGACCGCGCCAGCCTGGCGGTATTCAGGCTGTAGCGCCAGAAGCTTTGCAGGTTCACGCCGGGCACCGAGCCGGAAGTCGTGCCCACGATGGCCGACGACGCGATCGCGCGCAGCTGGACCGCATCCAGCAGCACCAGGGCCTCGGCCACGCCGCTGACCTGGCGCTCCAAGCCGAATGCGGGAGCGTTGGCCTCGTGCAGCAAGCGGGCCGTGAGCGCCGGGTCCGTCGAGAGAAACTGGTTGATGCGCCTCAGGCTGGGCTCGGGATGCCTCAGCTCCGCGGTCAGCAACGCCACCGCGCGCGGTGCGCTCGGCACCACGCAGTCCCGCGCCAGCAAGTCACTCAACTCCATGAATCGTTACGTCCATACCGGATCGGCGGCATTATCCATGCTCGTCCAAGCTCGCGGCGGCTTTACCGGTGCAGCTTGCGTAGGGGCGGTGTCCGGGAACGTGCTGACTTTTGGACAAAGTGGTATTCGAATTTTATATTTAACATAATATACATTGTCTCAATCAGAATACGCGACACGTCCTCAGTACCCCGAAATACCGGCTCTCAAGCGCGAATGAGCACAGCGCCTGATCGAGCAGCACGCCCGCGATGGTCCTCACCAACAAGCAAGCGGGCGGATGCCGCAGGGATGTGCGGCGACCTAGCCACATGAGAGCGGCGGGCGCGCTGGACACCTGGTGCCCCTTGCCATGGGGTACGTCGCGCGACGGAACGGGAACATCGGGGGAATCCCCCGATACCCCCAGCACGTAGACTCACGCGCATGGACGCTATAGCAAACCTTGCGCGATCGGTGTCAGGACACCCATGGGCGGTCCTGGGTGCACTGGTGAGCCTGGCGGCAGCGGTGAAGGCAATAGGCTATCTGCGCGCGGGTTCGAGACGCCGGAAGGCATCGGGACTACGGTTGCGGACACCTGAGGAACAGGCGCAGTTCCAGGTGCGCTCGCTGGACTACTCGCCACGGCAGTACCGGCGACCGCGCCAGCCGAGGAAGCCACGGGCCTAGGCGGTTCGCGGTAGGGGTCGAAGGGACGCAGCTTGAGCCACTCGCGACACTCGTGATCGGCCAGGTCGAGGCGCTCACCGGCATCGGTGACGCACACGCAGCGCTCGCTGGTGCAGATCGCCCCCGCAACGGCGGGCATGCGCACCACCTGACGAACAGCATCGAACGCGGGCGCGGTCCACGGTCTACCCGACAGACGAGGCATGAAGCCCACGCGCTCATCCACCGGGCCGACGTTGATGGCCGGGGCGGGTCTGGCGGCCACCGGGACAGCAGACGGCGGCATGCCAGCTACCGTAGTCGCGGGTGTCTTGACGGCTTCCACCGGCGCGAGGCGCTTGGAAATGCCCTTGTAGGCAACCCATGAAAGCGTGCCCGTCGCGACCAAGGCACCGACCATGACGGCGAGCATCCACGGCACCGAACGCACGGGCTTAACGTGGATCGACGCGCTCTTGTACTGATCGAAAATGCGCTTTGGCAGGCGGTAGCGCTTCTTGATCGGGGCGTTCTTCCAGCCGGTGCGGCAGTTGTCGCAGGTTTCCGGCCACTCGTACCACCAGCGGCCGAGGATGCCTAGATCGCGCAGATGCACGTGGCGACCGACCAGGGCGCGGACATTGGTGTCCACGAGGTTCGGCCCCTGCGTGATGATGTAGAAGTCCAGCCCTCGATGCCGGTGGGTCTCCAGCTTGGCGACGTGGTCAGGAACCTTGACACCGGGGCCGCGCGGACGCCAGATGCGTTGCACTTCGTCAATCACGACGATGGCACCGTCAGGCACGTCGGACGGCCAATTCTCGGGCTTCTCGAGGTCGACGTGAGGCACCTTCAAACCCGGGATACCGTTGCAGTAAAGCGGGCGATTTTGGGACAACTCGGCGAGCATCGAGACCAACGCGGCAGACTTGCCAGACCCAGGTGCTCCGGTGATCAACGTGATCATGCGCCCCCCGTGCTGCCGGTGGTCTGCAACGCGAAATGCTTAAGGGTCATCCAAGCCAGACCGGAGACGATGCCGCCCGAGGTGATCGCCATAGCTTCGAAGAATCCCGCCATGGCGAGCAGGTTCACCACTTCCGACCCGATGCCAATGAACGCACCCTTCGCCGCATTGAGAACGGTAGTGACCGCCGTATCGGCCCCCTCATACGTGACATAACCGACGCCAAGCGCGGCCATAAGACGAGTGACCAGTGGCCAGGAGATGCGCGCTAGCCACGCTGCGATGCCATCCATTTATGACCCCTTGCGAGATAGACCCAAAAACGCGAGCACGGCGGCGAGGTAGGCCATGCCGATGATGACGGGGCGAACGCCCTGAGCGAAATCGCAGAGCAGGTCCCAACGGAAGGCCATGGTCTTGCCCATGATCGTGAATTGACGGGGTGCAGGACAGGTGCCCTCGGAAGGGCCGAAACCCTCTTCACGGTTGATCGCCAGCGGAACAGTCTTGTTCGCCACCGGCACCTCGTCCAAATCGCCCATCTTTTGGCAGGCAGCAATATCGGGGTACATGTCGCACAAGCCCGGAGTCTCTTCCTTGGGCTTGTCGCCATCGTTCGGGCCAGTCTCGGACTCCGGAGCGGTCATTGGGTCGGAGGATTCGACCGGGCGGTCTACCGGCTGCACATCGACACGCCAGGGTTCGGCAGACGTAGGAGAAGGGACCACCCGAACACCGGGTTGAATATAGGGGCGATTCTCCGGGCTGGGTTCGGCCTCGGGGTCGTAATGCGGATTGCGCACAGGGTCGCCCGTAGGAATGAAAAGAGGCTGCGACACTGGCGACGTGCCGGAAGAAGGATTGATGACTGGTAGATCGATCGGCAAAGGCAGCGGAATCTCCCTCGGGACGGAATCAGGCATCGGACGCGAACCAACCTGATCGATAAACTCAGGCTCTGTCAAGGCAGGACTACGACATCTTCCGTCCACTAAATCCCAACCCGGAAAGCAAGGCTCAGTCTCCATAGGCTTGCTCTCAAGCCCGCCAGCGCTTTCCTCTCCGTTGTCGAACCACTGGTCACCAATCTTAAAAACCCGATTGGCAAAGCAATTCGAATCCTGCACACGCGTGAACGTCCGATGATCTTCACTCGGGTGCAGCGAGTTGAGATACGAAATCCCATCTTGACACGCATCCGCCTTGGACATGCGCCATCCGATAGATGGGTCTGAGGCGTAATATTGAGAGCGCCAGAGCTTGCCGCCATCACCAGTCGCTTCGTCCTGCAAGCGACGCCATGCACCCATGCCTTCGTCCCACAAATAATCAGCAGCCAACCACGCCGCGATGCCCACACCTATGCGGAGGGCGGGATTAGCGAAAAGGACAGCAGACGCAATCTGGGGCGCGTTCGCCGCAAAACGCAAAGCCGCAGGCACAACCACATTACGACCGCCGACACTGAGCGCCGCATCCGTTTGTACAGTCGCGCCAAGGTACTGCGATGCATTGGCCGCGGAGCCGAGGAACTGACCACCGACACCAGTACCACCAGGAGACCAGCCGACAGGCGGGCGCAACTGCGCATAACCGGCATGCGCCGAAGACGCGCAAACAAGATACAGGGCAGCAATCAGCGAGAAACGATAATCCACACGGCCCCCAGCACGGCCACGAAGGCCGCATAAAACTCAGGTGTTGCCATCGGCTCCCCACTTGCCGGCCACCACGCGGCCAATAAACGTCAGGGCGTAGACGCCCAGCCAGACCGCTGCAATGCCCCAACCGAAGGCAAGCCCATCGTCCAAGGCCAACAGGCCGCAGGGCTGCGCGTTATAGGGCACCGAGAGGGTTACTGCCGCACCACCAGAGACGGGGTGCAGGGCATAGTCGATCGCATCGGAATGCACGGATGCGACTTCGATCATGTAGGCGGCCCCGCCGTGCTGAACGATGGCTCCCGCTTGCGCGGACGCCGACGCCTGCGCCGCCTGAACTGCGGTGCTGTAGCACGCGGGGCCTACTTGGTATGCCATCCGTCGATCACTTCACGAAGGAAGCGTGTCGTGAAGAGCAGAACGCGCGCCGATAGGACGGCCCCGGCGACGATACCGGCGTTGACCGCCATATCAGCCAGGGCCGCCACTATCGCGGGCATTACAGGCCCTTGCGGATGAACTTGAAGGCGTACACCGCCACGATGGCGGCGAGGACGATGCCAGCGACCGTGAGCGCGTCGGTGCTCAGATCGTTGAGGGCGGTCGTGACAGCCGTCGGGATTTCCGCGTGAGCGGAACCGGCGAGCACCATCAGGCCAGCACCAGCGGGCACCAGATAGCGGGTTTTGAAGGCTTGGAACATGGTTTTCTCCTACGACGCGGGTTGAAAAGGCGGATCGGGTGCGTCAGGCCCGGGCCACCGTAAAAACGATTGCGACAATCGACGACACGAGGAACGAAAAGCCAATCCATCACAGCCCTGCCCTCTCAAGCACCGCATGGCCGACTGTCGAGCGAGCTATACGGCCCGTCTGCAAATCGCGGCGGTAGTTCTCCCACGAGGTACAGCCACAGGCCCCCGGCTCCCCGCAGGACGGCCCAAGGTGAGGCAAGAATTTCCCCCGTGCTTCGCACCACAAGACCACACGCCCGGCGCGTGAGCTCCCCAACTCCGTAGAGGTCACGGGCCCACGCGGGCAGGTTTCGCCAGGTGCGAATGGATCGCGCTTGTTCATTCAGTCCTCCGATGCCGTAGAGGCGCATTCCCTTTGGGAAGGCGTGGAACGGCGAGAATTTGCTGACGTATTTCATGAGGTAGGCGACGCCGGTGCGCGAAACCTGCGTGTTCGTCATGCCGTGCGGCCACCAGCCTTGCTTGTCCCACTTGGGCATCGACAGGCGCTTGGGCAGGTAGACGATGAGGTGGTAGTGCACCGCGCCGCGCTTTTGGAGTTCGGCCACCCAGACGTAGCGGAGCGGGCCACCGTTCTGGCGCTTGAGCCATTTACGGCAGGTATGAATCGCCTGCCGAATGTGATCGGCAGACCATTCAACCCCGGGCCGATAGGTCAACGTGACAAACCACGGACGGCATCCGTACCAGCCCGAGAACCTCTCGTCGTGGCCTTGCCCGGCAGACCAGACCGCTACACGCATGCGGCCGAAACGACGGGCAAAAAGGTCTTCGGGATGCTGGCTGATCTTGCCGCCGAGAGTGCGCGGGCACTTTGTTTTAGAAGGGACAAGCCCCGCGCCGACGCCACCCGCCAGCGCCGCCGCTGCGCGGCTGTCGCTGGCGTGCGTCGCCGTCGCGACTGTCATGCAGCCACCTCGACAACGCACGAACGCGCCAGGTCGACCAAGAACCGCGCAAACTCCGGTGGCGTGCGCTCACGCTCTGCTGGACCGATTTCCTTGCGCGCCCTGGATCGATCACGGCCAGACCAGAGACCACAGGTACGCTCCGCCTCTCCCAAAACCAACGGAATGCGAGGGATCGCGCCTGGATCACACCCGACGATGTAAAGCCAGGTGCGCTTTTCCGCTCTATGGCCGAACCACTTCTGTGACACCGGAAGCACCCACCCACCGAACGAATCGCGTACCGGAGTGGATGGCGCGGGTAGCCCAAGCTCACGAAACAGCGCCGAGCCAGAGGGATGCTCAAGTACGCCGCCACAGTGACGAACCACAAACACCGCCCACCGCGCCAAATCCTTTTCATCGGGTCGAGGCCTCGAAAAATGCCGCATGCGCGACCACGATCGGCAAGGGGGATGCGCAATCACAGGACACGACAAGTCGAACGTTCTCGCATCACGCTCGATGTCATAGCAATCAACCCCAAACTCAGCGTAGTGGTTATCGGCACGAACGAACAACGCCGCAACCATCACTGCCCGAACCCCCCAAGCTGCACGCCCTTGGCGCTATAGGTGACGTCGAGGCGCTGCAAGAAGCCATCGCGCATGTCGGCGCGCAGGTCCACGGAGTCAGCGGACTCATGCAGCGCGAGCAGGAGAACGAGCGCTTTCATGACCTCGGTCGTGGCAATGCGCTGGTCAATCTCGGCGCGAGCCGACTCGGAGAGGGCTCCGGTACTCATTTCGACCCCGCGACCGGTACGAGCCGGGGATTGATCGACATGCGGCCGTTGCGGTCGATGTAGACGGCGTTGGCACTGATGGTGTAGTCGCCACGGGGCAAGGGCTTGCTGATGAAGCCGTCGGAGTCCTTGGGCAGGACAAACTCGAATTTCTCGGGGATTTCGGCGACTTCGCCAGCGTCGTTGACGGTGTAGGCGTACGCCGTCTGGATATGCATTTCGTAGGGCTTGCCGGACTCTTTGCCGGTGCCCTTGAGCACGTTGAGTTTGTCGGACAGAATGCGGACTTTGATCATGGCTGCGCTCTTTCAGGCTTGAATGCGTCATCAATGTTGATGACAGCGCGATCGTAAGTAATCAAAGGTGATGACATGAATCCAGAGAAATCCCTAATTGACAAAGCAGCAGAAAATTGCTCTAGCTATGCAGAACTCGCCCGCCGAATCGGCACGAGCAAGCAATCGCTATCACAAATGAAGCACGGAACGCGCGATATATCGCCAGAAACGGCAGCGCTGCTCGCAGACATAGCGAACGAAGATGCACGCGAGGCAGTGATACGGGCAGTGATCGAGCGGAATCGAACAGGCCCAAAAGCCGAGCAGATCAGGGAGATACTGGGAAAGGCCCTAGCCGGTGGCGCGGTGGTAGCGTTGCTTATTTGCTACAACGCGAATTTGATAGACGCTATCGGAATCATAGCTAGCGGATTAACAATGCTATACATTGTCTAAAGCAGGACGCCGTCCCGGTGCTCGCATGATTGACCTGGACGCGCGCGTGCAGCTTGGCCGCAAGCTGCGAACCATGTACCGCTCGCTGGGCATGGACCGGGCCGCCTGCGCGAAGTTTCTTCATGTCTCCGAGCGCACTTTACATAACTGGGAATCGGGCCGCCACGAAATCCCGTATGCGGCCTACAAGCTGCTGCGCATCCACTGCGGCTACGCGCTGCCCGGTGCCGACTGGCGCGACTGGCAGTTCCTGGCCGGCGCGCTGGTCACGCCCGAGGGGCACAAGCTCTATCCCAAGGATGCCGCATGGTGGTCGCTGCTGGCGCGCCGGGCCGAGATCGGGGAGCTGGCGATCGCCCGCTTGCGCCAGATCGAATCGGAGCAGCGGGCCACGGCAGCGGCCACGGACAGTGACAGCCGCGCAGCGGCGGCGCTGGCCGGGGGCGAGGCCGGGGCATCGCTCCCCGGCGCAGCCGGGGGAGCGGCGGCGCCAGCCGCCGCTGGGCTTGTCCTATCTAAAACAACGTCACCGCGGACTCCCGAACAAGGCGAACAATGCCACCAGAGTGATATCATTCTGACGTCACAATGCCATCAACCGTCCGGATCCCTGCCGCTCTCGAAGCCGACGCCCGAAGCCGCTGCCAGCGCCTCGGGATCAGCTTCAATGCCCTCGTCTGTGTGGCGCTGGACGCATACCTGCGCGCTGCAGAACCCCGGGGGGCTGACCTGGCACCGGCCGGGATCGAGCCGCTCCCCGTCCCTGCCGCTGCCCTGGCAGAGCCCGGCCTCACCCGCAAGCAGCGGCGCCGGCTCGAAGCCGAACGCAGGAAGTCCGGCCCCTGAGCGTCTGAACGGGGGTGCGCGATGACCGCCCCCGCCGATCTGCTCGATGCGGCCACCACGGCCGCCGATTGCGCCTCCTGGCTGCTTCGGGAAGACCTGACCCGGCTGGCGCTGCTGGCCTACGAAATGGCCCGCCTGGACTGCGCCCCGCCCGGGGGCCAGCCCTTCATGGTCGCCGGCGATGCGTACTGCGACCGTCTCACCTTCCGCGATGTGCTGCTGGACAACCTGGCGCTGCTCATCGACCGCCACGGCATCGACGTGGGCTGCTGGCCCGAGGCCAACGGTATGGATCGGCTGGAACTGGTGCTGGCGGACTACCGCAGGGCGTTGGAACGCCAGCGGGCACACCTGGAGGACCAGCCATGAGCCGTTTCTCCTCTCGCGTCTACCGCCGCTGGCGCCTTGCCAACGGCAGCACCGGGGCCTTGATCCAGACCGGACGCATGGCCCTGCCTCCACCGGCGCAGGCGCGCCAGACCCCGCAAACCCCGCAGCCAGTGCCCCATGCCGGGCAACGGCCGCATCAACCCATCGAGGGAGATTCTCGCCATGGCGATCATCAGCAGTAGGCAACAAAATTCCACCGCCGGGGGTATCGGGGGGAACCCCCGATGTTCCCGTCCCGTCGCGCAGCGTACCCCGTGGCATGGGCGCCAAGGTGCCCAGCGCGCCCCCGGCATCGACCTGGCGCGGCCCCTGCCCGTCCCTGCGGCATCCGCCCGTCCGTGCGCCCCTGAGGGCCATCGCGGGCGTGCCGCCAATGCCACCCTGCCCTCATTCGCGCCTGAAAGCCGGTATTCGCGCCGCAGGCGCTCCAACGGCCTGTGCCGGGATTATCTCGATTATGTGGATAACTCCAATCCCGACACCCTTCCGTTTTTTTTGAAAATCAATGAAGATTATTCGGTCGGATTATCTGAAATGGGTTTTTATACATTGTATAAAATAGAAACAGCACAAGCAATGTGCATCCGAGAACGCCGCGATGATGCTCAGCGGCGGCGCAGTATGTGGATGAAATCCTCACCCACGGTCTGCTGCTCCACGAGTTCGTTGCCGGTTTGCTTGGCGAAGGCCTGGAAGTCGCGAACCGATCCGGGGTCCGTGGAGACCACCCTGAGCAACTGGCCGCTGAGCATCTTCGTCAGCGCCTTCTTGGCCTTGAGTATGGGCAGTGGGCAATTGAGGCCGCGTGCGTCGAGTTCGCTGTCGATATCCATGCTTCAGTCCTTCGGTGCATCCAGCCCGCGGCGGCGCTCGGCGTTTTCTTGCTCGGTGAAGAACACCGGATCGTGGCCGCGGGTGCGCAGCCAGTCGGCCAGCGCGTAGCCGGTGCCGGCGGGCCAGCACTTGAGATCCTTGAGTTCCATCATGCGGTAATCCAGCAGCTCTGGCGAGAGCCGTACCGTGCCGCTGGCACGTACATGGTAGGCAATGATCACCTGGTTCATGCGCAAGAACTCATAGACACCCACGAGAGAGATGGACTGCGCGTCCAGGTTGGTCTCTTCCTTGAGCTCGCGCGCGATGCCTGCTTCAGGCGTTTCGCCGGCCTCCATGAAGCCCGTGATCAGCGCGTACATCTTGGGCGGCCATGCGGCGTTGCGCGCGAGCAGCACCTTGCCGTCCACTTCGACGATGGCCGCCAGCACGGGCGTGGGATTGTTCCAGTGCGTCCAGCCGCATGCCGCGCATCGCAGCCGAACCTTTTCACCGCTGTCTTCCAACTGCGCGATCGGCGCCAGTGCGGTCGCGCAATGCGGGCAAAAACGCATGTCGTATTGCATGGGGATCTGCGCTCAGGCCGGAAAGACGCCGGTGGACAGGTAGCGGTCGCCGCGGTCGCAGACCACGAAGACGATGGTTGCGCCGCTCTCGCGCTGCGCCACCTGCTGCGCCGCCCAGCAGGCGCCGGCGGCCGAGATGCCGGCAAAAATGCCTTCCTCGGCCGCGAGCCGCCGCGCCATGTCCTCGGCGTCGCTCTGCGAGACGGAGACCAGCTCGTCCACCAGTTTGGGGTCGTAAATCCTGGGCAGGTACTCTTCGGGCCACTTGCGGATGCCGGGGATGCGCGAGCCTTCCGTGGGCTGCGCGCCGATGATGCGGATCCTGGGGTTTTTCTTGCGCAGAAAGCGCGCCACGCCGGTGATCGTCCCCGTCGTGCCCATGGCACTCACGAAGTGGGTGATGCGCCCCCCCGTCTGCTCCCAGATCTCTGGGCCGGTGGCCTCGTAATGCGCGCGCGGGTTGTCTTCGTTGGCGAACTGGTCGAGCACCCTGCCCTTGCCTTGCGCGGCCATCTGCAGCGCCAGGTCGCGCGCGTACTCCATGCCGCCGCTTTTGGGGGTGAGGACCAGTTCGGCGCCGTAAGCTTTCATGGTCTGCGCACGCTCGATCGACAGATCCTCCGGCATCACCAGCACCATGCGGTAGCCCTTGACCGCGGCGACCATGGCCAGCGCGATGCCGGTGTTGCCGGAAGTGGCTTCCAGCAGGGTATCGCCCGGCTTGATCTCGCCGCGCCGCTCGGCGCCCTCGATCATCGCCAGTGCCGCGCGGTCCTTGACCGAACCCGCGGGGTTGTTGCCTTCCAGCTTGCCCAGCACCGTGTTGCCGCGCTGGGCATTGGCCTGGGCGTCGATGCGCTGCAGCGCCACCAGGGGTGTCTTTCCAATCGTCGATTCGATGGTACGGTAGGTCGTCATATGTCGCTACTGTGCCATAATTCATCGCTTTGAGAACCGGCGCCGGGGTAGTGAAATTGATGGGCGCAGGGGATTCAAAATAAGGATTCCTGCCAAGGTAGTGTGTTGTAGGCTGCTGAACTGTTTTGCCCGGGTGGTGAAATTGGTAGACGCAGGGGACTCAGACCAAATTTGAGCCCTCCGGGGGAAACCCCGGAGGTGAAGCCCGTCAAACTCGGCGAAGGCCCTGGATGCAAGTCCGAGCTAATACCGAGCCAAGCCCTGGAGCCGAAAGGCGCCTCGGAAGGTGTAGAGAGCAGACGGCGGGCACCTAAGGCCGCAAGGCCATGGTGAAGGCGTGCTCCAGACCACGAACGCCGTTTCTTCGGAAACGGCGGCGGCGAAAGCCGAAGTGGGAAGAAAATCCCCCGCCGCAAGGCGTGCCGGTTCGATTCCGGCCCCGGGCACCAACCCGGAAAAGCCGCTTCTGTTCAGGCAGAAGCGGCTTTTTCTTTGGTGATCCCGACCCAGGACGGATCGATGAAGGAGTCCGGCATGATGAAACCCCTTGCTGCCGCGAAAATCTTCACGCTGCTCGAACCCGGCCCAGTGGTGCTGGTCACGACCCGCCATGCGGGGCGGAACAACATCATGACCATCTCGTGGACGATGGTGATGGACTTCACGCCGCGCTTTGCGATCTGCACCGGTGCGTGGAACCATTCGTTCACCGCGCTGGAAGAGGCGCGCGAATGCGTAATCGCCATCCCGTCCGCCGACCTGCTCGACACCGTCGTAGGCATCGGCACCTGCTCGGGTGCGGACACCGACAAGTTCACGCGCTTCGGCCTCACTCCCGCCGAGGCCAAACACGTGCAGGCTCCGCTGGTCGCGCAGTGCCTGGCGAACATCGAATGCAAGGTCTCCGAGATCATCGCCCCTCACGGCATCGTTGTACTCGATGGCCTGGCCGCGTATGTCGATCGCGGCAAACCCGATCAGTGCATGCTGCACGCCGTCGGCGACGGCACTTTCGTCGCCGATGGCGAGCGCTTCGACCGCAGGAAGGCGATGCGGCCGAAGCTACCCGATGGCGTTCAGGCGTCTTGGTGATTGCGCGGCAACCGCGATGCGGGGTGCATGAGGTCGACGGAGATGCGTGCAAGCTCAGCCCTGCAGCCTGGCCCGAGCCTCCCTCTTTCCCATCTTCAGCACCGACCGAATGCGCTCGAGCTGCGCCGCCCTCGGCATCACCTTGCCGCCCTCCCATCGGGAAACGGACAAGGTCGATGCCCCCAGCAGTGCCGCCATGGCCTGCTGCGAGAGGCCTAGCTGTTCGCGCTTGCCCGCAAGTACCTCGGCCTTGAAGTGGAACTGCCGCTTGCGGCGCTCCGGCGCTTGCGCGTCCTGTTCCTGGGCCTCGCCGGTCCCGGCCTTGCGCCCCGCGGCCTTGTTCAGCGCCTTCATCTGCGCCGCAAGGGTCTTCATCTCCCGCTTGAGCGCCGCGATCTCGGAGCGCTGCGCCGTGACGGTCTTGCGCAGATTCCCCAGTCCGCCCTTGATTTCCTTGCGCGCCATGCGCAGGACCTCGGCCCGAAATGCATCGGAGAAAGCTGTCATCGTTTCCACCTGAGCTATGGATGAGGGAGAGCGTAGCAGCCTCCCACAAAAAAGCCGTCCGGAACTGCTCGCTCGCGGACGGCGCGGGAAAGCGCGCTGGCTTACTTGCCGGCCTTCTCGGCCTTGCGCTTGGCAGCCTTGGGATCGACCACGGCCTTGAACTTCGCGCCGGGCACGAACTTGGGCACCGTGGAGGCGGGGATCTTGAGCGCTGCACCCGTGGCGGGATTCTTGCCGGTGCGCGCGGCACGCCTGGCGGACTTGAAAGTGCCGAAACCGACCAGCTGTACTGCGTTGCCCTTCTTCACTGCGGTCTGGATGGTGTCGATCAGGGTGTCGAGCACAGCATTGGCAGCTGTCTTGGACAGGTCGTTCTTGGTGGCCAGGATTTCGACGAGTTCGGCGCGGTTCATGTGGATGGTGTCCATGAGGGTGGTTGCAATCTCCGGTTTATATCCGATGTGCGCTGCAGTTCCCCACCCGTTGTTGGCCACGATCGGGCTTCCCGCCGCTTCGTTGCCCTCCCAGGCGCTCAGCGGGCCTGGCGGCGAATCAGGTTGCGGCCCGCTTCGGTCAGCGTGTACTGGCCCTGGGCGGTCTTGGTGATGTAGCCGGCTTCGGCGAGGCGCCCGGGCAGGTGCTGGCGCAACGCTTCGGGCACGCTCAGGGTCTGGCGCATTTCCAGGTGCTTGAGCACGGCGATTTCGTCGAAGGTCGCATCGAACCCATCGGTGTGTGCATTCATGGTCATCGCGCTTCTCCCAACCGGTTGGCATGCGGGTTGGAGCCTGCCGTCGCCCGGGCGTTCCTTTGGCGCTTACGATGGAGCGGTTTCCTTCGTCGCGCTGCACTACATTTTTCGTAGCTGCTTACGCAGTACCAACAAGCGTTTAAATCACTTTCCCATGAAAACTCCCGCCCGCGGCGCTCTTGCCGGCATCCAGGTGCTCGATCTGTCGCGCGTGCTTGCCGGCCCCTGGTGCACGCAGCTGCTGGCCGACCTGGGGGCGGACGTGGTGAAGGTGGAGCGCCCGGGCAGCGGGGACGACACGCGCCACTGGGGGCCGCCGTTCCTGCACGATGCCGCCGGGCGCGCGACCGACCAGGCGAGCTACTACACGGCGTGCAACCGCAACAAGCGCTCCATCACCGTGGACATGGCGCACCCCGCCGGCCAGGCGCTGCTGCGGCGCATCGCCGCGCGGGTGGACGTGGTGGTGGAAAACTTCAAGGTTGGCGGGCTGGCGCGGTACGGGCTGGACTACGAGAGCCTGCGGGCGGCCAATCCCCGGCTGGTCTATTGCTCGATCACGGGATTCGGCCAGGATGGGCCGTATGCCGGGCGCGCCGGCTATGACCTCATGGTGCAGGCGATGTGCGGGCTGATGAGCATCACCGGCCACCCGGACGGGGAGCCGGGCGGCGGCCCGCTCAGGGCCGGCGTGGCCGTGGTCGACGTGTTCACCGGCCTGTATGCGAGCAACGCCATCCTGGCCGCGCTGCATGCGCGCGAGCGCACCGGGCGAGGCCAGTACATCGACACCGCGCTGCTGGACGTGGGCATGGCGGTGCTGGCCAACCAGGCGGCGAGTTTCCTCGCGACCGGCACGGCGCCGATGCGGGCGGGCAACAGCCATCCGAGCCTCGCGCCCTACCAGGATTTCGCGACCAGCGACGGCCATGTGCTGCTCGCCATCGGCAACGATGGGCAGTTCGCGCGCTTTTGCAGTGCCATCGGGCAGGACGCGTGGGCCCGGGACCCGCGCTTTGCCAGCAACAGCGCGCGCGTGCGCCACCGCGCCGCCCTGCTCGCGCTCATGGAGCCGGTGCTGCGCGGGCGCACCAGTGCGCAGTGGATCGAGCTGTTGCACGACAAGGCGGTGCCCTGCGGGCCGATCAACACCATCGCGCAGGCCTTCGACAACCCGCAGGTGCGCTCGCGCGGCCTGCGCGTCGATCTGCCGCGCGACGGCGGCGATGGCATCGGCCACATCGCCACCGTCGCCAGTCCGATACGCCTGTCGGATACCCCCGTGGCCTACCACACGGCGCCACCGGCACTGGGCCAGCATACCGACGAGGTGCTGGGCGAATGGGGCCTGGATGCCCAGGCCATCGCCGCCCTGCGGGCGCAAGGGGTCGTATAGGGCAATGCTGAAATTCGCAATGCCGCAGACCGTCCAAAGCGGGGATGCGCGGCGCGCAAGGGACTCGTTCAGCGCTGCCACAGGTAAAGAAAGGGTAAAACCGGCGCTTCTGGTCAACCGCGACGGGCGCTGGGGCGTCTCACGGCAATGAACACTGTCAAGACACCAGGCCTTCTACGTCCCGCTGCCGCGACCATGGCCGCGCTGTCGCTGCTGCTGCTGGCCGGTTGCGCGGTGCCGGTGGCCGACTACGACGGCTATGGCGGCTATGGCGGCCCGGGTTATGGCGCGACGTACCCGACGGCGCCCTACTACGTGGTGCCGGCGGATCCCGCATGGGTGTATGGCCCTCCCCCGGTCGTGGTACGGGAGCAGTTCTGGATCGGCCCGCGCTGGCGCGAGCCGCCGCGTTGGGACGGCCGTCGGGAGCCGCCGCCGCGGCTGCACCGACCGGACCGGCCGCCGGAGCCGGGCCCGCACGCGCGCCCCCCGCAGGCGCACGGCGACAGGCCTGCGGCCCGCCCCCCGGGCGCATCGGCGGCGCCGCGCGAGTGGCAGCGCCGCCCGCGCCCTGCCGATGCGGATGCGGACGGCGACCGCCGCCAGCGCGGCGAGCGCGGGCCTTCGCGCTGACGAGGAGACGCCATGGGATGCAGCCGGTCGTGGGACGGTCCGAGCCGCTGCGCGCTGCTGGTTGCCGCGCTGTTCCTGGCCGTGCCGCTGGCCTCGCCTGCGCAGGTCGTCCGCTGCACCGATCCGGCCACGGGCAGCGTCACCTATACCGACGGTCCATGCGCCAGCGGGCAGAGCCGCCGTGAAGTGGCGCCGCGCCAGACGCCGGAGGAGATACGGCAGGAGCGCGAACAGGCCGAGCAGGCCTTGCGGCTCAAGCGCGAACAGCGCGAGGCGCAGCAGGGGCAGGACGCGCCGCACGAGGGCAGCGCACCCGCCGCCCGCCGGCACGCGGCTGAAGACCCCGCGCGCTCGCCCGCCTGCCTGCAGGCGCGCCAGACGCTGCAGGGCCTGGTCTCCACGCTCGACCCCTCGCTGTACGACACCCGGTCCCGCATCGACGCGGCGCAGCACGCCGCCGATCAGGCGTGCCTGCACCCGGCGGAACTGGCCCGGCTGCAGAACCGCCAGGCCTACCGCCCGGCGTACGAGGCGCCCGTCTACCTGCCCCCGGTGGTGGTGGTGCCTGCGCGGCCGAGGCCGCCGCAGCGCGCACCGGAAATGGTGCAGTGCAATGTCTTCCGCTGCTACGACAGGCAGGGCAACAGCTACCCGCGCTGACCGGGCAGCCCGGCGGCCAGGCCCTCGCGCACCGTCGGGTAGCGCAGGCGCAGGCGCAGCTCGCGGCGCAGGCGGTCGGTCGCGAGGCGCCGCGACTCGCTCATGAAGGCCAGCAGTGCCGGCGCGATGTGCCGGGGCGCCTCGGAGCGCGCGATGCGCTCCGGCCTGGGCAGCCCGTACAGGTCGGCCGCCAGGTCGAAATAGTCGCCCATGCGCAGGTCGCTGGCGTCGCTCACGTGCACGCTGCGCTGGCAGCGCCCCCGCCACAGCGCTACCGCGCAGGCGCGGGCCAGGTCGTCGGCGTGGATGTGGCTGACGAACACGTCGTCCTGCGCGCGCAGCACCGGCGTCGCGGCCAGCAGCCGCTGGCGCGGGGTGCCGTTGGACCGGTCGGCGGCGTAGATGCCCGGTGCGCGCAGCAGCGCCACGCGCACGCCGGTGCGCCCGAACGCGCGCAGCAGCGACTCGGCGTGCACGCGCCGCAGCGCGCGGTCGGTGCGCGGCGCCACGGCGCGGGTCTCGTCGACCCAGGCGCCCTGGCAGTCGCCGTACACGCCGGTGGTGGACAGGTAGACAAGCGAGTGCGGCAGCGTGCGCCGCGCCAGCGCCCGTACCAGCGCCGCGGTGCGCGGGTCGCGCGTCCCCTGCCCCGGCGGCGGCGCCAGGTGCAGCACGTGCCGGGCGATGCCCGCCAGCCGCGCCAGGCTCGCCGCGTCGTCGAGGTTGCCGGCAAGCGGCGTGATGCCGGCGGCCCGCAGCGCCGGCCTTCTTTCGGGCGACGAGGTCAGTGCCAGCAGCCGCACCCGGCCGGTGCCGGCGCCGAGCGCGCGCGCGGTGCGCAGGCCCACGTCGCCGCAGCCCACGACCAGCACCCGCGTGCGGCGAAACCGCGATGGCAGGGCTCCGAGGGGACTCTGGTTCGAAGGCACAATCAAAAACTTTCCGTCGTCGATGTTTGCAAGGATACCCAGAGCATGACCGGTCACGAGGCCACGCACACCGTCACCGTCCAGCCCAGCGGCCGCACCTTCGAGGTGCGCCAGGACGAGACCATCCTGGCGGCGGCCATCCGCCAGGGCGTCGGCCTGCCCTACGGCTGCAAGGACGGCGCCTGCGGCTCGTGCAAGTGCCTGCGGGTGAGCGGCGAGGTGCGCCTGCGCGAGCACCTGGGCGGCGCCCTGAGCCCGGACGAAGAGGCGCGCGGCCTGGTGCTGGCCTGCAGCGCGGTGCCGCTGGGCGACGTGGTGCTCGAATCCGACCAGGTGAGCGCCGCCGACAGCTTTCCCGTGCGCAAGCTCCCGGTGCGGGTCGCGCGCCTGGAGCGCGCGACCGACGACGTGATGCTCGCGCGCATGGCGCTGCCGGCCGGCGACGCGTTCGGCTACCGGGCCGGGCAGTACGTCGATTTCCTGCTGCGCGACGGCTCGCGCCGCTCCTATTCGATGGCCAGCGCGCCGCACACGCAGGCGGCGCAGCCGGGGCTGGAGCTGCACATCCGCCACACGCCCGGCGGCCGCTTCACCGACCACGTCTTCGGTGCGATGAAGGAAAAGGACATCCTGCGCATCGAGGGGCCGTTCGGCAGCTTCCACTTGCGCGAAGACTCGGAGAAACCGCTGGTGCTGCTGGCCTCGGGGACCGGCTTCGCCCCGATCAAGGCCCTGATCGAGCACCTGCAGCACCTGGGCAGCCACCGGCCGGCCGTCTTCTACTGGGGCGGCCGGCGCCCGCGCGACCTGTACATGGACGCCTGGGTGCGCCAGCGCGTGGCCGAAATGCCCACGCTGCGCTACGTGCCGGTGGTCTCCGACGCGCTGGCCGAAGACGGCTGGAGCGGCCGCAGCGGCTTCGTCCACCAGGCCGTGCTGGACGATTTCGCCGACCTTTCCGGCCACCAGGTCTATGCCTGCGGCGCGCCCGTCGTGGTCAACGCCGCGCGCAAGAGCTACGTCGCCGAGCGCGGCCTGCCCGAGGCGGAGTTTTTCGCCGATGCATTCCTGACCGAAGCCGACAAGCACCCGGCAGGCAGCCCGCCATGATTTTTAAAAGAAAAATGGCTCTATCGCCCGCCAGTCAAGCGCTGGCAGCTATCTTTTTGATGAAATGAGCCGGCCCATTCGGCAGGCAGGGCGATGCGCGTGATGCGCTGCCCGGCCACGCCGGCGAGCTGCGCCGCGCTCACGCGCTGCGGCGCCAGCTCGGCCAGCGGCAGCAGCACGAAGGCGCGCTCGTGCATGCGGGGGTGCGGCAGGGTGAGCTCGTCGCCGTGGCAGGACGTGTCGCCATGGAGCAGGAGGTCCAGGTCGAGCGTGCGCGGCGCATGGCGGTAGGGGCGCTGGCGCCCCGCGGCGTTCTCCACGCCCTGCAGCGCGTGCAGCAGGTCGATCGGGGCGAGCGCCGTGTCCAGGCACGCCACGGCGTTCAGGTAGTCCGGCCCGTCCGCGTCGACCGGCGCGCTGGCGTAGAGCGACGACACGCCGGCGAGCCGGGTGCGCGGCAGCGCCGCCAGCGCCCGCAGGGCGCCCTGCAGGGCGGCGCGCGCGTCGCCCAGGTTGGCGCCCAGGCCGATGAAGGCGTTCACGCCGCAGGCGCGCCGTCGCCGTCGCCGGCACCGCCCTGCCCGGCCGGCTTGCGGCGCCGGCGCCGGCGCTTCCTGGGCGCGGCCCCGGCGCTGCCGGCCTCGTCGGCCACGTCGTCGATCGATGCCGGGCCGTCGTCCTGGGCCGCCTGGTGCGGCGCGGCGGCCGCGGGCTTGCGCTGGCGGGTGCGCTGGTGCTGGCGCTGCTCCTCGCGCGCCTGCTCCAGCATGTCCTGGCGGCGCGCGTCGTCGGCGATCGAGAACTGCTGCCACCAGCCCACCAGCTCGTCGCTCACCTCTCCGGTGTCGGCGCGCAGGCGCAGAAAGTCGAAGCCCGCGCGAAAGCGGATGTGCGCCACCATGCCGAAGGCGCTGTGCACGGTGCGCTTCTCGAAGCGCGGCTGCATGACCCAGATCTCGCGCATGTCGGCCGCGAGCTTGCCCCGGCCCGAGACGTCGCCGATGCGCCGCGCGAACACGTCGTCGATCGCCGCCTGCAGCGCCGGCAGGGCGTGCTCGCCCTGTGCCTGGCGCTGCTCCCATCCGGCCTTGACGTCCGGCCAGAGCACGCACGAGAGCAGGAAGCTGGCCGCCACGGCCTTGCCCTCGGCCACGCGGCGGTCGGTGTCGAGCAGCACGGCGTGCACCAGCGGCTGCTCGGCGCGCTCCACCACCACGTCCAGCAGCGGGTAGATCCCTTTTTCCAGCCCCAGCTTCCTGAGCTGCGCCACCGAGGCGAGCGCGTGCCCGGTCTGCAGCAGCTTGAGCATCTCGTCGAACAGCCGGCTTTGCGGGATCTCGCGCAGCAGGTGCTCGCAGGCCACGAGCGGCCGCGCGCTGCGCGGTTCGAGCGTGAAGCCGCGCGCATCGAGCTTGGCGGCGAAGCGCGCCGCACGGATGATGCGCACCGGGTCTTCGTGGTAGCGCGTCGCGGGGTCGCCGATCATGCGCAGCACGCGTTTGCGGGCGTCGGCGATCCCCTTGTGGTAGTCCACCACCACCTGCGATTCGGGGTCGTAGTACATGGCGTTGACGGTGAAGTCGCGCCGCGCCGCGTCTTCTTCCTGCGGCCCCCAGACGTTGTCGCGCAGCACCCGGCCGCTGGCGTTCACCGCGTGGCGCAGCCCCGCCAGCTCGGCCTTGCTGCTCTTCTCGTTGCCTTGCACGGTCTCGGCGTCGGCGCTGTCCAGGTAGGCGCGGAAGGTCGAGACCTCGACGACGTCGTGCTCGCGCCCGCGGCCGAACACCACGTGGACGATGCGAAAGCGCCGCCCGATGATGAAGGCGCGCCGGAAGAGCTGCTTGACCTGCTCGGGCGTGGCGTCGGTCGCCACGTCGAAGTCCTTGGGCTTGAGCCCCAGCAGCAGGTCGCGCACCGCGCCGCCGACGATGTAGGCCGTGAAGCCCGCGCCCTGGAGCGTGCGCACCACCTCGGCGGCGCGCCGGTCGACCAGCGCCGGGTCGATGCCGTGCACGCTCGCCGGCACTTCCTCGCGTTTGCCGAAGGGGCTCTTGGTGCGCGCTTCCTTGCCCAGCAGCTTGTGGATGAATTGTTTGATCATGGGTTTGGAGAAAACAGGTTCAGGACCGGCCAGCCGCGCTGCACCGCCAGGGCATGCAGGCGCTCGTCCGGATTGGTCGCGACCGGGTGGTTCACCCGTTCGAGCAGCGGCACGTCGTTGATCGAGTCGCTGTAGAAGGTGCAGTCCACGTCGGCCCAGGACAGGCCGCGCGCCGCGAGCCACTGGGTCATGCGCTCGACCTTGCCTTCGCGCATCGACGGGGTGCCCTTGATGTCGCCGGTGATCCAGCCATCGGCGTCCCGCGCCAGCTCGATCGCCAGCAGCTCCGACACGCCGAACGCCGCGGCGATCGGGCGGGTCACCAGCTCGTTGGTGGCGGTGATGATCGCCAGCGTATCACCGGCCTCGCGGTGGCGCTGCAGCAGCGCCAGGGCCTGCGGCCGGATGGCCGGCGCGATGACTTCGCGCATGAAGCGCGCGTGCGCCGCGGCAGCCGCCTCGGGGCCGCGCCGGCGCACGGCGTCGGTGGCGAAGCGCACGTAGTCGTGCACGTCCAGGCGCCCCGCCTGGTAGTCGGCGTAGAACGCCTGGTTGCGCCGGCCGAAGTCCTCGCGGTCGCACCAGCCCAGGCGGATGGTGAATTCGCCCCATTCGTAGTCGGAGTCGAGCGGCAGCAGCGTGTGGTCCAGGTCGAACAGGGCCAGTCGGAGCGCGCTCGCGCGGCGGTCGTCAGGCATGCGATTGCTCCGGGGCCTGGCTCGCGGCCGCACCGTCGTCGAGCATGGCGCGCAGCAGCGCGACCGTGACGGCGCGCTGCGTGCGCAGCGCGAAACCATCCAGCGCATCGAGCAGCCGCACCAGGCTGCCGAGATCGCGCGCGAAACGCACCAGCATGTAGTTCAGCACCTCGTCGGGCAGATGGATGCCGCGCGCCGCGGCCTGCGCGCGCAGTATCGCGCGGCACTGGGCTTCGTCCGGCGGGCGCAGTTGGAAGATCTGCCCCCATCCGAGGCGGCTGCGCAGGTCGTCGCGCAGCGCGAGGTCCGCCGGGGGCAGCCGGCCGGCCGCCAGCACCCAGCGTGGCGGGCCCAGCGCCGGGCTGGTGGCGTTGACGAACCAGTTGAAGGCGACCGCCTGCTGCGCCGCGTCGTAGGCGTGGACCTGGTCGAGGAAGACCGCGGACCACGCATCGTCGAAAGCCTGCGGCTGGAGCGTGGCCGCGTCGAGCCAGCCGACGCGCGCGCCCGCGTCGCACAGCTGTGCGGCCGCCGCGCGCAGCAGGTGCGTCTTGCCCGTGCCGGTCTCGCCCCAGAGGTAGGTCGGTTGCGCCGCGGCGCCGGACACGGTTTGCCGCAGGCACGCGAGCACCTGGCCGTTGTCGCCGGGCAGGAAATTCTCCAGCGTGGGGTTGCTGGCAAGCCCGATGGCCAGTGCCAACTGCTTCATAGGGCGCTCTGCCCGTGGATCGAGAGGAAAACTGGCTGCATGAAGCCTGCGAGAACGAGGGCGCGAAAGCGCCGCGAACAGACGCGGCCAAGCGCCTCGTGGCTGCGTCAAAGCGCCGATTCTACGGTGCGCTGGCTAGAATCGGCGCTTTGGCGCATGCCCCACGCACCTCCCATGAGTCCTCCTGCCGCTGCCTCCCCGATTTCGTACAAGGACGCCGGCGTCGACATCGACGCTGGCGACGCGCTGGTCGAGCGCATCAAGCCCCTGGCCAGAAAAACCCTGCGCGACGGCGTCATGGCGGGCATAGGGGGCTTCGGCGCGCTCTTCGAGGTGCCCAAGCGGTTCAAGGAACCGGTGCTGGTCTCGGGCACCGACGGCGTGGGCACCAAGCTCAAGCTGGCGTTCGAATGGAACATGCACGACGGCGTGGGCATCGACCTCGTCGCCATGAGCGTCAACGACGTGCTGGTGCAGGGGGCCGAGCCGCTGTTCTTCCTCGACTACTTCGCCTGCGGCAAGCTGGATGTGGACGTGGCCGCGGCGGTCGTGGGCGGCATCGCGCGGGGCTGCGAGCTCTCGGGCTGCGCGCTGATCGGCGGCGAAACGGCCGAAATGCCGGGCATGTATCCGCCGGGCGAGTACGACCTGGCCGGGTTCGCGGTCGGCGTGGTGGAGAAATCCGCCATCCTCACGGGCGCCGGCGTCCAGGCGGGCGACGTGGTGCTGGGCCTGGCTTCGAGCGGCGTGCATTCCAACGGCTTCAGCCTGGTGCGCGAGTGCATTGCGCGCGCCGCCGGCCGGCTGCCGGCGCAGCTCGACGGCCAGCCGTTCCGGCAGGCCGTGATGCAGCCCACGCGGCTGTACGTCAAGAGCGTGCTGGCGGCGCTCGCGCGGCATCCCGTCAAGGCGCTGGCGCACATCACCGGCGGCGGCCTGCTGGAAAACATCCCGCGCGTGCTGCCCGCGGGACTGGCGGCGCACCTGGACCGGGACGGCTGGCCGCGCACCGAGCTGTTCGCGTGGCTGCAGGCCACCGCGGGGATCGACGACATCGAGATGAACCGCACCTTCAACAACGGCATCGGCATGGTCGTCGTCGTCCCGCCCGATGCGGCCGCGCCGACGGCCGAGAGCCTGCGTGCGATGGGCGAGACGGTTTACGCCATCGGCAGCATCGCGCAGCACGGCACGGGCGCCGCGGTGGTGATCCGCTGACCAGGGCTCCGGCCCGCGGCCCCGTTCTCGCACGACAGCCCATGGCATGACAGCGTCCGCCGCTGATCCGGACCGCCGCCTGACGAGCGCCAGCTACGTCCTGATGGCGGGCGCGCTCCTGCTGGTCATGCACTACGGCCTGCTCGCGGGCCTGCTCACCGCCTGCCTCGGTTTTTTGCTCACGCGCTGGCTCGACCAGCACCTGGCCTGGGCGCAGCGGGGCTTGCCGGTCCGGGTGCAGACGGTGGCTGCGGCGCTGGTGATGCTGGCCCCGCTGCTGATCCTGGGGCTGGCGCTGTCGCGCTCGCGCAGCTACATCATCGGCGCGCCGCTGCAGTACCGCGAGCTGCTCGACTTCCTGGCCAGCACGGTGCTCGAGCTGCGCCAGAAACTGCCTCCGGAGATCGCCGCCCAGCTGCCCGACGGCGCGATGGAAGTGCAGCACGCGCTCGCCAGCTATCTGGGCGCCAAGGCGGGAGCGCTGGCCATGGCCGGCAGGGCCTGGCTGGGCGGGCTGCTGTACGCCTACGTCGGCCTCATCATCGGCGCGCTCGCGGCGCTCAGGCACGACGGCCCCCAGTCCCACGGACCGCTGGTGCGCGCGCTGATGGTGCGCATCGGCCGCCTGGGCGACGCGTTCCGCCAGATCGTCGCGGCGCAGTTCTGGATCGCTGCGTTCAATACCGTGCTCACGGCCCTCTTTCTGCTGCTCGTGCTGCCGCTGTGGGGCATGAAGCTGCCCTACACCGCCCTGCTGATCATGCTCACCTTCGTGGCGGGGCTGATTCCCATCGTCGGCAACCTGCTGTGCAATTCGGTGATCACGCTCGTGGGGCTTTCGGTCTCGCCGATCGCCGCCCTCGCCTGCCTGGTCTTCCTGATCCTGATCCACAAGGCCGAGTACGTGATCAACGCCAAGGTGGTGGGGCAGCGCACCCAGATCCAGGTCTGGGAGTTGCTGGCCGTGCTGTTCGTCGCCGAGGCCGTTTTCGGCCCCGCCGGGCTGGTCGCTGCCCCCCTGTTTTACGCGTACGTCAAGAAGGAACTCGTGGCCGCCGGACTGGCGTGACGCCTCGGCCGGCCGGTACACGCGGCGCGTGCCTTCCTGCATAATCCGGAACACCGAAATCGCAAGGGAAGACCCACATGACCGTTCTCGTTGCCTACGTACCGCGCCCCGAAGGACAGGCTGCACTGGACAAGGGGATTGAAATCGCCACCAAGAACAACGAACCGCTCGTGGTGGTCAATGCCGGCCCCGGCGGGCGCTCGGATGATCCGAACGTTGTCAGTGGCTACGAAGTGGAGCGTGTCGAAGAGCGTCTGGCGTCGCTGCCGATCAAGGCCGAATTCAAGGTTTTCGTGCGCGGCAACAGCGCGATCGAAGAGATCGAGGAGATGGTGCAGACCCTGCAGGTCACCGTGCTCGTGATCGGGCTGCGCAAGCGCAACCCCGTGGGCAAGCTGCTGCTGGGCAGCATGGCGCAGGAAATCCTGCTGAACGTCCCCTGCCCCGTGCTCGCGGTCAAGGCGGACTGAACCGGCTTCTGCTCAATCGCCGCTACCGGGCCCGCGCAGTTCGCGCAGCCCCTGCGCCCGCCGGGCGATGTGCGGCGCGTCGCGCGCACCCTCGGCATGCGCCAGATAGGTTTCCAGGTCGGCCAGCGCCTGCGTCGTCTGTCCCAGTTCGGCGCGCGCCAGGCCGCGGTCGCGCCACTCGCCCCAGGCTTCGGGGTCGAGCACCAGCAGGCGGTCCTGCACCGCGACGAGCGGCTCCCAGTCCTGCCGGGTGTGGTGGATTTCCTTGAGGTTGCGCAGCATCCGCGCAAGTATTTCCCGCGCCGAGGCGGCCTGCAGGTAGAGCGCCAGCGGCAGTTCGTCGGCCGCGTCGGCACCCATGCGCTCGCGCAGGGGTTCGAGCCGCTCGCCCAGCTCCTCGGGCGACAGCGACTGGCCCGACAGCGGGTCGATCACCACGTGGCCCTCGGGCAGCCGGACCTTGACCAGGAAATGCCCGGGAAACGATACCCCGTCCGCCCGCAGCCCGATGCCCAGCGCGAACTCCAGCCACAGCACGGCCAGCGACACCGGAATGCCCAGCCGGGTGCGCAGCACGATGTGCAGGTAGCTGTTCTCGGGGGCGTAGTAGTCGTTGCGGTTGGCCGCGAACCCCAGCTCCCGGTAGAAGAAGTGGTGCAGCATGCGCAGGCGCGTCAGCGGGCCGGCGTCGGCCGGCAGGCGCCGCTTCAGGCGCAGCAGCATCTGGTCCACGTCGGTCTGCAGTTGCTGCACGTCCAGCCGCGGGTCCTGGTCCTGCGCCAGGCTCGCCGCCGCTTCGAGCAGGGGGACCGGATCGCCTTGCACCAGCGAGGCGAAGTATTCCAGCGGTGTAGGGGGGATCCACTGCATCAGTGACGCGCCAGTTGCGCCAGTTTCAGCCCGGACAGCGCCAGGACACCGAAATAGACGAGCACCGCCCCGGCGAGCGACAGCGCCAGCAGCCCGGCCCGCACCAGCGGCTGGTGCCCCAGGGCCAGCCAGTCGAAGTGGCGCGACGCCCAGGCAAGAAACAGCGCCAGCAGCGCGCCCGCCGCGGTCACGCGCACCAGGAAGGCGCGCCACCCCGGCTGCGGCGTGTAGCGCCCGCGGCGCCTGAGTCCGCTGAGCAGCCACAGGGCGTTGACCAGGGCGCCGAGGCCGATCGACAGGGCCAGCCCCGCGTGCGCCATCAGCGGCACCAGCAGCACGTTGAGCGCCTGCGTGACGACCAGCACGACGATGGCGATGCGCACCGGCGTGCGTATGTCCTGGCTGGCGTAGTAGCCCGGGGCCAGCACCTTCACCGCCACCAGGCCGAGCAGCCCGACGCCATAACCCATCAGCGCCGAGGCGATGCGCAGCACGTCGGCGTCGTGCAGCGCGCCGTAGTGGAACAAGGTCGCCACCAGGGGCCTGGCGAACGCGAGCAGCCCCACCGCGCACGGCAGCGCCAGCAGCACCACCATGCGCAGGCCCCAGTCGAGCATGGCCGAATAGCCCGCGCCATCGCCCGCCGCGAGCGCGCCGGCCAGCTGCGGCGTCAGCACCACGCCCAGCGCCACGCCCAGCAGCGCGGTCGGGAATTCCATCAGCCGGTCGGCATAGAACAGCCAGGTCACGCTGCCCGGGGCGAGGTAGGAGGCGATCTGCGTATTGATCATCAGCGACAGTTGCGCCACGCCGACGCCCAGCACGGCGGGCGCCATCAGGCCGAGGATGCGGCGCACGCCCGGGTTGCGCCACGCCGCGCGGACCTGCCGCCAGCCCAGGGCGATGCGCGGCAGCAGCCGCAGCCGGTACAGCGCCGGCACCTGCACCAGCAGCTGCAGCGCCCCGCCGGCCATGACCCCGCCGACCATGGCGAAGATCGGCTCGATGCCGCGTGCGCCCAGCACGGGCGCGGCCCACCAGGCGGCCGCGATCATGCACAGGTTGAGCAGCACCGGCGTGACGGCCGGCACGGCGAAGTGCTTCCAGGTGTTGAGCACCCCGGCCGACAGCGCCACCAGCGACATGAAGCCGATGTAGGGGAACATCCAGCGCGTCATGAAGATGGCGGCGTCGAACCCCGCCGGGTCCTGCCTCAGGCCGCTGGCCAGGGCCCACACCAGCGCCGGCGCGCCCAGCATGCCGAGCGCGCTCGTCAGCACCAGCGCCGCGAACAGCGCGGTGGCCACGGCGTCGATCAGCTCGTGCGTCGCGGCGTCGCCCTGCTGCGCCTTGTGCGCCGCCAGCACCGGCACGAACGCCTGGCTGAACGCGCCTTCGGCGAACAGGCGGCGGAACAGGTTGGGAATGCGGAACGCGACGTTGAACGCGTCGGTGAAGATGGTGGCGCCGAAGACCGACGCCATCAGCAGATCGCGTGCCAGCCCGGTCACGCGCGATGCCAGCGTCAGCAGCGATACGGTGGAGGCGGCTTTGAACAGGGACACCGGCGCGAGTGTATGCGTTGGATCGGCGTCTTCCGGACAATCCGGCCTTGAATTACAATCTCCGGTTCTGCCCGCATCATCCACAGACACTCAAGGAATTCATTCATGGCCTCTGGCAAGCCTGTCAAGAAAAACCCGCGCCTGGCGTCGGGGCGCAAGCGCGCCCGGCAGAACGTCAAGCTCAATGCAGCCAACACCTCGCTGCGCTCCAAATACCGCACCTTCGTGAAGAACGTCGAGAAGGCCGTCGTGGCCGGCGACAAGGCCAAGGCCACCGAGGCCTTCGCCAAGGCCCAGTCGGTCATCGACTCGCTCGCCGACAAGGGCATTTTTCACAAGAACAAGGCGGCTCGCGACAAGAGCCGCCTGTCCGCCAAGGTCAAGGCCCTGGCCACCGCGGCCTGATCCGTTCAGGTTGCACGCACGGGCAGTCCGCTGCCCGCCGTTTGTAACGGGTGCGCTGCCGGCAGAAACGAAAACCGCCCTCGGGCGGTTTTTTGTTGGGCGTGTTCAGGGCAGCAGGCACGCCTCGACGACCTGCAGGTCGTTGTCGCGCGCGAAGTTCATCACGAAGTCCCAGGCCATGGGCTCGTGCTCGCGCAGGTCGCGGTGAACCACGACGCAGCTCACGCCGTTGACCGTCGTCGGCACGCACCAGGGCGAATAGGTCAGGTGGCCCTGTGACGCGGGCGGCGCGCCCCCGGGGCGGAATTGGCTCATCACTCCGGCCAGCCGCTGCGCCCAGTCGCTCGGGCGAAAGCGCCGGCCATCGCGCGTCACGCCATGGATGAAGATTTCGCGGGAAGTAGTGTCGACCATCGGTGCGCGGCAAACCGCTTATTTTAACTCTTGTATAAGAGTCGCCTTGCCGCGGCCGCTCCGGCGAAAAAGCCGCCCGGAGCACGGCCGGAAAGTTCTAAAATGCCAAGCTTTTTCCTCGCGAACAACGCCCCCGTTGTCCGCAACGCCAGGAGATACCGCATGAGCGTACCGCTTGCAGCCGCCTCGCCCCACGTGATGAACACCTACAACCGGGTGCCGATCGCGCTCGATCGAGGCCAGGGCGTGCGCGTGTGGGACATCGACGGCAAGGAGTATCTGGATGCGCTCGCGGGCATCGCGGTGAGCACGCTGGGGCACAACCACCCCAGGCTCGTGCCGGCGCTGCAGGAACAGGTGGCGAAGTTGATCCACTGCTCCAACTACTACCACGTGCCGGGGCAGGAGAAGCTGGCCACGCTGCTCACCGAGCGCGCGGGCATGGACAAGGTGTTCTTCTGCAGCACGGGCCTGGAGGCCAACGAGGCGGCGATCAAGATCGCACGCAAGTACGGCGTGGACAAGGGCATCGAAAAGCCCGTCATCGTCGTCTACGAGCATGCCTTCCACGGGCGCTCCATCGCCACCATGGCGGCGACGGCCAACGAGAAGGTGCGCAGCGGCTTCGGCCCGCTGCCCGAGGGCTTTCTGCGCGTGCCGGCGAACGACCTGCCGGCCCTGAAGGCGGCCACCGAGGGCAACCCGGACATCGTGGCCGTGCTGCTCGAGCCGATCCAGGGCGAAGGCGGCCTGCACCCGATGCGCGCCGAGTACCTGAGGCAGGTGCGCCAGCTGTGCGACGCCCGGGGCTGGCTGCTGATGCTCGACGAGATCCAGTGCGGCATGGGGCGCACGGGCAAGTGGTTCGCGCACCAGTGGGCGGGCATCGTGCCCGACGTGATGAGCATGGCCAAGGGCCTGGCCTCGGGCGTGCCGGTGGGCGCGGTGCTGGCCAAAGGCAGCGCCGCCGACGTGCTGCAGCCCGGCAACCACGGCACCACCTTCGGCGGCAACCCGCTGGCGATGCGCGCGGGCGTGGAGACGATAGAGATCATGGAGGCCGACCGCCTGCTGGCCAACGCCACCGAAGTGGGGGCCTACCTCAAGGCGGCGCTGGAAAAGGCGTTCGGCGCCCTTCCCGGCGTGAAGGAGGTGCGCGGCCAGGGCCTGATCATCGGGGTCGAGCTCGACCGGCCCTGCGGCGCGCTGATCGGCCGCGCGGCCGAGGCTGGCCTGCTGGTCTCGGTCACGGCCGACAGCGTGATCCGCATCGTGCCGCCGCTGATCCTCACGGCCGCCGAGGCCGACGAGATCGTCGCCCGGCTCGCGCCGGTCGTGCGCGACTTCCTCGCGCCGCAGGGAGACAGGCCATGAAACACTACCTGCAGTTCAGCGATTTCGGCGCCGACGAGTACCAGTACCTGTTCGCGCGCACCGCGGTGATCAAGGGCAAGTTCAAGAGCTACGAGAAGTACCACCCGCTCACCGACCGCACGCTGGCGATGATCTTCGAGAAGGCCAGCACGCGCACCCGCGTGAGCTTCGAGGCCGGCATGGGCCAGCTCGGCGGCACCGTGGTCAACCTCACGACCAGCGACAGCCAGCTGGGCCGCTCCGAGTCGATCGAGGACACCGCGCGCGTGATCAGCCGCATGACCGACATCGTGATGATCCGCACCTTCGGGCAGGAGCGGCTGGCGCGCTTCGCCGAGTATTCGCGCGTGCCCGTGATCAACGGCCTGACCAACGAATTCCACCCCTGCCAGATCCTGGCCGACCTGTTCACCTTCATCGAGCACCGCGGCCAGGGCACGAGCGACGCCCTCGCCTGCCTCGAGGGCAAGGTCGTCGCCTGGGTGGGCGACGGCAACAACATGGCCAACACCTGGCTGCAGGCCGCCGACCTGCTGGGCTTCACCGTGCACCTGAGCACGCCCAGCGGCTACGAAGTAGACGAGAAATTGGCCTTTGACGCCCGCCAGCCGCGCGCGGGGTGCTACAAAATTTTCAAGGATCCGATGCAGGCCTGCCGAGGCGCCGACCTCGTCACCACCGACGTCTGGACCAGCATGGGCTACGAGGCCGAGAACGAGGCGCGGCGCAAGGCCTTCGCCGACTGGTGCGTCGATGGCGAGATGATGGCCGTCGCCAGGCCCGACGCGCTGTTCATGCACTGCCTGCCGGCGCACCGCGGCGAGGAGGTGGCCGCCGAGGTGATCGACGGGCCGCAGTCCGTCGTCTGGGACGAGGCGGAAAACCGGATGCACGTGCAAAAGGCGCTCATGGAGTACCTCCTGCTCGGCCGGGTGGCCTGAAGCCGGGCGGTCAGCCCGCCGCGAGCCGGGCCGCCGCCGCGCGCGTGGTCGGCGTGAGCCCGGCGCCGCCCGCCTGCAGGTGGGCGACGAAGGCGCGCACCATGCGCTGCTCCCAGTAGCGGCGGATGTGCTCGGCCACCTTGCCGGCCGGGTCGCTGTCGCAGCCGTCGTAGAACGCGGCGATCTCGTTGGCCATCTTCACCAGGTATTCATTCTTCACGGCTTGATCTCCAGCCGCTCGGGGCAGGCGTAGACGACATGCTGGCCGGCGCGCACGAAGCCGGCCAGCGTCAGGCGGGAGTGCGCGGCCAGGCGTGCCGCCAGGGCCGTCGCCCCGGACACCGCGGCCAGCAGCTCGACGCCGGCCAGCACGCTTTTCTGCACCATCTCGTGGCTCGCGCGGCTGGTGAGCAGCACGAAGCCGTCGGCCCGGTCGAGGCCGCGCCACAGCAGCTGCCCGACGAGCTTATCCAGCGCGTTGTGCCGGCCCACGTCCTCGCGCACGATCCGCAGCGCCCCGTCACGGTCGGCCCAGGCCGCCGCGTGCAGCGTGCCGGTGACGGCGCCGAGCGACTGGCGCGCGGCCAGCGCGGCGCAGGCCCGGTGCAGGCTGGCGGGCGCCAGCGACAGCGTATGCGCCACTTCGGGCGGGCGGCGCAGCATCTCGTCGGGTTCGACGATGCCGCACTGCCCGCAGCCGCTGCGCCCCTGCAGCGCCCTGCGGCGCCGGAACAGGCGCGCGCCGCGCTCCTCGGGCACCGTCAGGTCGATGGTGACGTGCTCGCCTCCGCCGGCGACCTCGAGCGCCGTGATTTCCGCCACGTCGTCGACGATGCCCTCGGTGAGCGAGAAGCCGCGCGCGAAGTCTTCCAGATCGGCCGGCGTGGCCATCATCACCGCCTGCGCCTTGCCGTTGTAGCGCAGACACACGGCGGTCTCCTCGGCCAGCGTGTCGGCGCGCTCGTCGAGCCGCTGGCCGTCCCAGCGCCAGACAGCGGCGGCGCGCGTGGGCAGCGGCAGTTCAGCGACCGTCATGGGCCTGGGCCAGCAGGGCGTCCTGCCGGCGCGTGAAGCCGGCGCGGCGCTGCTGCCATGCCGAGGGTTCGTTGACCTTGACCAGCTGCACCGCCGTCACCTTGTACTCGGGGCAGTTGGTGGCCCAGTCGGAGTTGTCGGTGGTGAGCACGTTGGCGCCCGACTCGGGGAAGTGGAACGTGGTGTAGACCACGCCCGGCTGCACGCACTCGGTCACGCGGGCCTGCAGCACCGTGTCGCCGGCGCGGCTGGTCACGCCCACCCAGTCGCCCTCGGCGATGCCGCGCACCTGCGCGTCGTGCGGGTGGATCTCGAGCACGTCCCTCGGGTACCAGGCGTTGTTTTCGGTGCGCCGGGTCTGCGCCCCGACGTTGTACTGTGCGAGCGTGCGCCCGGTGGTGAGCAGCAGCGGCAGGCGCGAGGTGGAGCGCTCGCTCGTCGGCACGTAGCGGGTGACGAAGAAGCGCCCCTTGCCGCGCACGAACTCGTCGACGTGCATCACCGGCGTGCCCTCCGGGTGGGCGGCGTCGCACGGCCACTGCAGGCTGCCCAGGCGTTCGAGCTTGTCGTAGCCGACGCCGCTGAACGTGGGCGTCAGGCGCGCGATCTCGTCCATGATCTGCGACGGGTGCTCGTAGTGCATGGGGTAGCCGAGCGCGTTGGCCAGCAGCTGCGTGATCTGCCAGTCGGCGTAGCCGGCGACCGGTTCGATCGCCTTGCGCACGCGGCCGATGCGCCGCTCCGAGTTGGTGAAGGTGCCGTCCTTCTCCAGGAAGGTGGAGCCGGGCAGGAACACGTGGGCGTAGCGCGCGGTCTCGTTCATGAACAGGTCCTGCACCACGACGCACTCCATGGCCGAGAGCGCGGCGGTGACGTGCTGCACGTTGGGGTCGGACTGCGCGATGTCCTCGCCCTGGACGTACAGGCCCTTGAAGCTGCCGTCCAGCGCGGCCTCGAACATGTTGGGGATGCGCAGGCCCGGCTCGGGCGAGAGCTCGACCTGCCAGTCGGCACCGAACAGCGCGCGCAGCGCCGGGTCGCTCACGTGCCGGTAGCCCGAGAGCTCGTGCGGGAACGAGCCCATGTCGCACGAGCCCTGCACGTTGTTCTGCCCGCGCAGCGGGTTCACGCCCACACCCTCGCGCCCGATGTGGCCGCAGGCCATGGCCAGGTTGGCGATCGCCATGACGGCGGTCGAACCCTGGCTGTGCTCGGTCACGCCCAGGCCGTAGTAGATGGCGCTGTTGGGCCCGCGGGCGTACAGGCGGGCGGCGCCGCGCACCGCCGCCGCGGGCACGCCGGTGACGGCCTGAAGCCGCTCGGGCGAGTTCTCGTCCGCCGCGACGAACTCGCGCCAGAGGCGGTAGGGCTCGCTCTCGCAGCGGCGCGCGATGTACTCGCCCTGCTCCAGCCCCTCGGTGACGACCACGTGCGCCAGCGCGTTGAGCAGCGCCACGTTGGTGCCGGGGCGCAGCTGCAGGTGGTAGGCGGCCTCGGTGTGCGGCGCGCGCACCATGGGGATGGAGCGCGGGTCGATGACGATCAGCCGCGCGCCCTCGCGCAGCCGGCGCTTGAGCGCGGAGGCGAACACCGGGTGCGCCTCGGTCGGGTTGGCGCCCATCAGCAGGACCACGTCGGCCCGGCGCACCGAGTCGAAGTCCTGCGTACCGGCCGATTCGCCGATCGTGCTCTTGAGGCCGAAGCCGGTGGGCGAGTGGCACACACGCGCGCAGGTGTCGACGTTGTTGTTGCCGAAGGCCGCGCGCACCAGCTTCTGCACCAGGAAGGTTTCCTCGTTGGTGCAGCGCGACGAGGTGATGCCGCCGATGCTGTCCCGCCCGTGGCGCGCCTGGATGCGCCGGAACTGTGCTGCCGCGTGCGCGATGGCTTCGTCCCAGCTCACCACGCGCCAGGGGTCGGTGATCCGGGCGCGGACCATGGGCTGCGTGATGCGGTCGGGGTGGGTGGCGTAGCCGTAGGCGAAGCGCCCCTTGACGCAGGCGTGGCCGTGGTTGGCGCCGCCGTCGCGGTTGGGCGCCATGCGCACCACTTCCTGCCCGCGCAGCTCGACGTCGAAGCTGCAGCCCACGCCGCAGTAGGCGCAGGTGGTCGTCACCACGCGGTCGGGCGCCTCGGCGGCCAGGCGCGATTTTTCCACCAGCGCGCCCGTCGGGCAGCTCTCGACGCACTGGCCGCACGAGACGCATTCCGACGCCAGGAACGACTCGCCCTGGCTCGGCACGATGCGCGAGGCCAGGCCCCGCCCCTCCATGGTGAGCGCGAAGGTGCCCTGGATGTCGTTGCAGGCGCGCACGCAGCGCGAGCAGGCGATGCACAGCGCCGGGTCGAAGTCGAAGTACGGGTTGGAGCGGTCCGCCCCGGTCGTGGTCCCGGCGGGGAGCGCGTGCTCCGAGGTCCACGAGGTGGCGGCATAGGGCGAGCGCTTGACGCCGAAGCGCTCGGCCATCGCCAGCAGCTCGGTGCCGCGCTGGGCCGGGTGCTCGGCCCAGCCCTCGGGCTGCTCGGAGACGTAGAGCTCGACGATGTTCTGGCGGATGGTGCTCAGGCGCGGCGACTCGGTCGCCACCCGCATGCCGGGCGCCACCGGCGTGGTGCACGAGGCGGGCAGTCCCTTGTGGCCCTCGATCTCCACCAGGCACAGGCGGCACGAGCCGAAGGCGGCCAGCGTGTCGGTGGCGCAGAGCTTGGGGATCGCCGTGCCGGTGAGCGCGGCGGCGCGCATCACCGAGGTGCCGGCGGGCACGGTGACGTCGCGGCCGTCGATGTGCAGCGTCACCGGGGCGCCTTCCGCCGCCGGGGTGCCGAGGTCGTCGTGGCGAATCGAATGCATGGCGCTGTCTCCTTCAGGGCCTGGCCTGCCCGAGCAATTCTGGAAAGCCGCGCAGGATGCTGCGCACCGGGTACGGCGCCATGCCGCCCAGGCCGCACAGCGAGCCGCCGGCCATGGTCTCGCACAGGCCTTCGAGCTGCGCCAGCTCGGCCGCCGTCGCGCGCCCTTCGCACAGCCGCTGCAGCAGCTCGGCGGCGCGGGTCGAGCCGACGCGGCATGGCGTGCACTTGCCGCAGGATTCGTGGGCGCAGAACTCCATGGCGAAGCGCGCCTGCGCGAGCATGTCGGCGCCGTCGTCGAACACCACCACGCCGCCGTGGCCCAGCATCGCGCCGATGCCGGCCAGCGCCTCGTAGGTCAGCGGCGTATCGAGCTGCGCCGCGGTCAGGTAGGCGCCCAGCGGCCCGCCGACCTGCACCGCCCGCACCGGGCGCCCGCTCAGGGTGCCGCCGCCGAAGTCCTCGACCAGCTCGCGCAGCGTCAGGCCGAAGGCCTTCTCGACCAGGCCGCCGCGGCGTACGTTGCCGCCCAGCTGCAGCGGCAGCGTGCCGCGCGAATCGCCGCTGCCGAAGTCGCGGTAGAACGCCGGCCCGCGCGCCAGGACGAGCGGCACCGTGGCCAGCGTGATCACGTTGTTGACCACCGTCGGGCAGCCCCACAGGCCCTTGACGGCGGGCAGCGGCGGGCGGTAGCGCACCTCGGCGCGCCGGCCCTCCAGGCTCTCCAGCAGCGAGGTCTCCTCGCCGCAGATGTAGGCGCCGGCGCCCAGGCGCAGCTCCACGTCGAAGCGCCGGCCGCTGCCCAGCACGCGCTCGCCCAGCAGGCCGCGCGCGCGCGCGATGGCGATCGCCGCCTCCAGCACGCGCCGGGCGTGCGGGTATTCGATGCGCAGGTAGATGTAGCCCTGCGCCGCGCCCACCGCCAGGCCGGCGATCGCCATGCCCGCGAGCAGCGTGAACGGGTCGCCCTCCATCAGCATGCGGTCGGAGAAGGTGCCGGAGTCGCCCTCGTCGGCGTTGCAGACGATGAATTTCTCCGCCGCCTCCTGCGCCAGCACGGTGTGCCACTTGCGCCCCACCGGGAAGGCCGCGCCGCCGCGGCCGCGCAGGCCCGAATCGGCCACGGCCTGCACGATGGCGGCGGCCTGCATGTCCAGGGCGCGCTCCAGCCCCTCCGATCCGCCAGCGGCGCGCCAGGCGTCGTAGTCCAGCGGATCGGCCAGGCCGCTGCGGGCGAAGGTGAGCCGCTCCTGGCGCGCGAGCCACGGGTGCGCCGCGATCGGCCCCAGCCGCAGCGCGTGCGCGCCGCCCTGGAGCACGCCCGCGGCCAGGAGGCCGTCCACGTCCGCGGCCGCCACCGGGCCGTAGGCGATGCGCTCGCCGCCCGCCTCGACCTCCAGCAGCGGCTCGGCCCACACCAGGCCGCGCGAGCCCGTGCGCACGATCCGCAGCGGCAGTCCGCGGGCGGCGGCGCCGGCGGCGAGCGCCTGGGCGACCTCGTTGGCGCCGAGGGCGCAGGCGCTGGCGTCCTTCGACAGGTAGACGGGCGCGGCGGGGCGGGCGTTCATGGCCGCGCCCTCCGCTCGGCCAGCAGCCCGGCCAGCCGCGCGCCGTCGACGCGGCCGTGGAGCTCGTCGTCGATCAGCACCGAAGGCCCGGCCGCGCAGTTGCCCAGGCAGTACACCGCGTGCAGGGAAAACGCGCCGTCGGCGCTGGTGCCGCCGAAGCTGGTCCCGAGCTGGCGCCGCGCCTCGGCCTCGAGCGCGCGGCCGCCCACCGCCTGGCAGGCCTCGGCGCGGCAGACGCAGACGCTGTGGCGCCCGCCCGGCGTGCGGCGGAAGTGGTCGTAGAAGGACACCACGCCGTGCACGTCGGCGCGCGAGAGGTTCAGCGCCTGCGCGATGCGCGCCACCGCCGCGTCGCTGACGTGGCCGCAGCGCTCCTGCACCGCGTGCAGCAGGGGCAGCAGCGGGCCGCGGCGCGCCCGGTGCTCCTCGATCGCCTGGCCGATGGCGTCGTCGGCCTCTGCGGCGGCATCCTGGGTCATGGTGCCTGTCTCCTGGCGCGCCGGCCGCGCGCTCGCTGTTTGCAACCCGGGGATTCTATGCAAGCCCCTGCCGCTGGCGCGGTTGTCAGCCGGCCGGGGCGGCTGGCGCCGGGTAGGTCACCTTGCCATGGCTGTCGATCACCGCCCCTTCGCTCAGGCGGGCGGCCTCCCGCTTGGCCGGCCCCATGATGTGCCACACCGTCTCGCCGCGCGCCAGCAGGTGGTCGGAGACGATGCGCCGGTGGCAGCGCCACCACAGCACCTCGGAGCACATCAGCGCGCAGCGCTGGCGCCGCCCGGCGTCGATCAGGTGCGCCAGGCCCTCGAAGAACGCCGGGGTGCAGGCGTAGTCGGCATAGCGGTGAAAGCTCTCATTGGTCCACCAGGCATTGGTCCCGGGCGCGACGTCCGCGCTCTTGCCGCGCAGGCCGCCCAGCCGGGCCAGGTGCTCGTAGTCCAGCCCGTGCCCGGCCAGGCCCCGCGCCAGCGCGTCCTCGTTGAACTGCGGGAACTTGAGCGAGCCCGGCATCTTGCGGATGTCGACCACGCGCTCCACCCCCGCCTCGCGCAGCAGCGCCACGAACGCCTCCAGGCCGTGCGTGGAGTGGCCGATGGTGAAGAACGGCAGGTGGTTCACAGCCGGGTGAGCGCACTGCCGTAGTGCGCCGCGATGTGCTCGGTCCTGTCGCTCCTGATCTCGTACTGCGGCTTCCCGGGCGAGGCGCGGTGGCGGTGGCCCTTGTAGTCGAAGTCGCTCGTGTGCACCGCGACGATGGTGCCCGAGACGCGCCCGGCCTCGGAATTCCAGCCCACGTGGTCGCCCACCTTGAAGCCCTGGTCCATCCTTGCCACCTCATGCATCAAATACGGCTCCAGCGCTTGTGTGGCAAGCGCCAGTAGCTATGGTTCGAAGAGCAATCACCGCCCTACCATCTTGCCCGGCACCACCCACTCGTCGAACTGCTCGGCCGTGAGAAACCCCAGCGCCAGCGCCGCCTCGCGCAGGCTGCTGCCCTCCTTGTGCGCCTTCTTGGCGATCTTGGCCGCCTTGTCGTAGCCGATGTGGGTGTTCAGCGCCGTCACCAGCATCAGCGAGCGTGCCACCAGTTCATCGATGCGCGCGCGGTTGGGCTCGATGCCCACGGCGCAGTGCTCGTTGAAGCTCGCCATGCCGTCGGCCAGCAGCCGCACGCTTTGCAGGAAGTTGTGCGCGATCATCGGTCGAAAGACGTTGAGCTCGAAGTTGCCCGAGGCGCCGCCCACGTTGATCGCCACGTCGTTGCCCAGCACCTGCGCGGCCAGCATGGTCAGCGCCTCGCACTGCGTCGGGTTGACCTTGCCCGGCATGATGGACGAGCCCGGCTCGTTCTCCGGAATCGTGATCTCGCCGATGCCGCTCCTCGGCCCGCTGGCCAGCCAGCGCACGTCGTTGGCGATCTTCATCAGGCTCGCGGCCAGCGTCTTGAGCGCGCCGTGCGCGTGCACCAGCGCGTCGCAGCTCGCCAGCGACTCGAACTTGTTGGGCGAGGTGACGAAGGGCAGCCCCGTGAGCCGCGCCAGCTCCGCCGCCACCTGTTCGGCGTAGCCCCTGGGCGCGTTCAGCCCCGTGCCCACCGCCGTGCCGCCCAGCGCCAGCTCGCACAGGTGCGCCAGCGCGGCGCGCAGGTGCACCTCGCCGTGCGCGAGCTGCGCGGCCCAGCCGGAGATCTCCTGCCCCAGCGTCAGCGGCGTCGCATCCTGCAGGTGCGTGCGGCCGATCTTCACGATGTCGTCGAACGCGCGGGCCTTGGCCGCCAGCGTGGCGTGCAGCTTCTGCAGGGCCGGCAGGAGCTGGCCCGTGATCGCCGCCACCGCCGCCACGTGCATCGCGGTGGGAAAGACGTCGTTGCTCGACTGGCTGCGGTTCACGTCGTCGTTGGGGTGCACCAGGCGCCCTTCCCCGCGCGGCCCGCCCAGGATCTCGCTCGCGCGGTTGGCCAGCACCTCGTTCACGTTCATGTTGGTCTGCGTGCCCGAGCCGGTCTGCCACACCACCAGCGGGAATTCGTCGGGGTGCCGGCCCGCCAGCACCTCGTCGGCCGCGGCGGCGATGGCGTCGGTCTTCTTCTCGTCCTGCAGGCCCAGCGCGTGGTTCACCCGGGCCGAGGCCTTCTTCACCATCACCAGCGCGCGGATGATCTCCAGCGGCTGGCGCTCCCCGCTGATCGCGAAGTTGACCCTGGAGCGCTGCGTCTGCGCGCCCCAGAGCCGGTCGGCGGGCACCTCGACGGGGCCCAGGGTGTCGTGTTCGATGCGGGTGGCGGCCATGCGGGTTTTCTCCGGATTCAAAAGGGTTGTCCTTGATTGGACCGCAATCGGCCGGCGCCGGCACGGCAGGCGCCGCTTGCCCGCTTTGCTTCTGCAGATATGCCAGGATTGCCGGTTGTTGCGTAGTGCGCAACATGCTACATTGGTATTGTGATCAAGTCGTTCAGGCACAAAGGGCTACGCCAACTGTTCGAAACCGGCAAGGCCGCAGGCGTGCAGGCAAGCCACGCCAAACGACTGCGCCTGCAACTCACCGCGTTGGACACCGCGCGGACCATCGATGACATGGACATACCGGGGTTTCGACACCACCCGCTCAAGGGGGCCATGAAGGAACGCTGGTCCATTACCGCCAATGGCAACTGGCGCATCACGTTCGAATTCACGGACGGCGATGCGTACGTGCTGGACTATGAGGACTACCACTGATGAACATGCACAACCCGCCCCACCCGGGGGAATTCATTGCAGGCATTTACCTGGAACCCCACAACATCAGCGGGCGCGAGCTTGCGCTGGCGCTCGGAATCGCGGCCTCCACGTTGAGCCGCATCCTCAACGGCAGCAGCCGCATCACCCCCGAAATGGCCCTGCGCCTGTCCAAGGCCCTGGGCCGCAGTCCCGAGAGCTGGCTGGCAATGCAGGGCGCCCACGATTTGTGGGTAGCGCGCCAGCACGTGGACTTGCGCAAGGTCGGCAAGCTCGACCTCGCGATGGCCTGACCCGGCCATACGCAGGCCTCCAAGGAGGTGCGGCATGGCCGACCTGAAATACCACCCCAGCCGCCACGACCACGCCGGGTTTCTGGCAAATGCCGGGCAGCGCCCCGGCTTCGCCGAAGCCTACAAGGCGCTCGAACCCGAATACGCCCTCGCCAGCCAGATGCTGAAGGCCCGCGCAAAGGCAGTGCCTGCCCCCTTGGCCGGCCTGGCCCGCCGCCCCGCAAGCCCGAGGCGCCACTCACGATAATCAGCCGTTGTTTTTGACCTTGCAGAAAACCCCATGACCACGACCATCCGCTACGACGACCTGGTGGAATCCATCGCCGCCACCCTGCAGTACATCAGCTACTACCACCCCACGGACTACATCCAGCACCTGGTGCGCGCCTGGGAGCGCGAGGAAAGCCCCGCCGCCAAGGACGCGATGGCGCAGATCCTCACCAACAGCAAGATGAGCGCCATGGGCCACCGCCCGATCTGCCAGGACACCGGCATCGTCAACGTCTTCCTGAAGATCGGCATGGACGTGCGCTTCGAAGGCTTCGCGCCCGACCAGTGCATCGAGGACGCCGCCAACGAAGGCACGCGCCGCGCCTACCTGAGCGCCGAAAACACCCTGCGCGCCAGCGTGGTGGCCGACCCGCTCTTCGCCCGCAAGAACACCAGGGACAACACCCCCGCCGTCACCCACGTGCAGCTCGTGCCCGGCAACCGGCTGGAAGTGACCGTCGCGGCCAAGGGCGGCGGCAGCGAGAACAAGTCCAAGCTCGCCATGCTCAACCCCGGCGACAGCCTGGTCGACTGGGTGCTCAAGACCGTGCCGCTGATGGGCGCCGGCTGGTGCCCGCCCGGCATGCTCGGCATCGGCGTGGGCGGCACCATGGAAAAAGCCGCGCTGCTGGCCAAGGAAAGCCTGATGGAAGACCTCGACATGTACGAGCTGCAGCAGCGCGCCAGCCGCGGCGACAAGCTCACGCAGGTGGAGGAACTGCGCCTGGAGCTGTACGAGAAGGTCAACGCCCTGGGCATCGGCGCGCAGGGTCTGGGGGGCCTCTCTACCGTGCTGGACGTCAAGATCGCCCTCTACCCCACCCACGCGGCGGGCAAGCCCGTCGCCATGATCCCCAACTGCGCCGCCACGCGCCACGCGCACTTCGTCATGGACGGCTCCGGCCCCGTGTACCTCGATGCGCCCAGCCTCGACCTCTGGCCGAAGATCGACTGGGCGCCCAACTACGCCGAATCGCGCCGCGTCAACCTCGACACCCTCACCCGCGAGGAAGTGGCGAGCTGGAAATCCGGCGAGCGCGTGCTGCTCAGCGGCAAGATGCTCACCGGCCGCGACGCCGCGCACAAGCGCATCCAGGGCCTGCTCGCCAAGGGTGAAAAGCTCCCGGTGGACTTCACCAACCGCGTCATCTACTACGTCGGCCCCGTGGACCCGGTGCGCGACGAAGTCGTCGGCCCCGCCGGCCCCACCACCTCCACCCGCATGGACCCGTTCACCGAGATGATGCTGGCACAGACCGGCCTGATCGCCATGATCGGCAAGGCCGACCGCGGCCCCGAGGCCATCGAAGCCATCCGCAAGCACAAGAGCGCCTACCTCATGGCCGTCGGCGGCGCCGCCTACCTGGTGAGCAAGGCCATCAAGCACGCCCGCGTGGTGGCCTTCGAAGACCTGGGCATGGAGGCCATCTACGAATTCGACGTGGTCGACATGCCCGT
>CAUJIM010000037.1 GCA_963205335.1 Pseudomonadota bacterium | reverse complement strand
TCGCCACGCTGTGGCTGAGCGGGGATCTGGCGCGGCGGCTGTGGGGACGCCGCGCCGTGCCGTACGCGGTGTTCGGCCTGTTCGTCTGCCTGCAGTTCGCCCTGCAGGCCAAGCGCGCGCAGATCGACATGGCGCTGGTCGGCCTGACCACGCTGTCGCTGTGGGCGCTGCTGCGCTACCTGCTGGAAAAACCGGACCCGCGGCTGCTGGCGCTGGGCGCATTCGCCGCCGGCCTGGGCACGGTGACCAAGGGCGTGGGCTTCCTGCCGCTTTTGGTGTTCCTGCCCTGGCTGTGGGTGCGGGCGAAGTCGGCGCACGCGCTGCCGCCCCATCGCGGCTGGCACGCGCTGGCGGGCGTGGCGGGCTTCCTGCTCGGTGCCGGCGTCTGGCTGATTCCGATGCTGACGGCGGTGCTGGCGTCCGATGACCCGGCGCTGCACGCCTATGCCCGCGAGATGCTGCTGCGCCAGACCGCGACCCGCTATGCCAACGCCTGGCACCATGTGCAGCCGGCCTGGTACTACCTGCAGTCGATGCTGACCCTGTGGCTGCCGGGCATCCTGCTCGCGCCCTGGCTGCTGCCGGCCTGGTGGCGACGCCTGCGCCGGGTCGATCCGCGCTACGCGCTGCTGCTGGGCTGGGCGGCGCTGGTGCTGATTTTTTTCAGTTCCACGCCGGGCAAGCGCGAGGTGTACATCTTCCCGATCCTGCCGGCGCTGTGCATCGCCGCCGCGCCGCTGCTGCCGGCGCTGCTGCGCCGACGCGGGGTGCGGGCGGTGCTGTGGGGATGGATCGGCACGCTCGCCCTGGCCGGACTGGCGCTGGGCGCGTGGCTGCTGCTGGCGACTCCCGAGCGCCTGCGCCCGCTGGTCGAGGGGCGCGGCATGGATGCGGCCGTCGCGGTGGCGATGGGACGCTGGCTGCTGGCCTTCGGGCTGGCCGCGCTGGCCGCAATCGTGCTGGCGCTGTGGCGGCGACGCGGGCAGCCGGCCACGGCGGTGATCGTGATTACCGCGCTGCTGTGGATCGTTTACGGCGTCGGCCTGATACCGGCGATCAGCCCGGAGAGTTCGGCCCAGGCGCTGATGCAGCGGGTCGGCGAACGCATCGGCCCGGAGGCCGAACTGGCGATGCTGGGCTGGCGCGAGCAGCACAGGCTGCAGGCCGACCGCCCGGTCGTGGATTTCGGCTTCAAGCGGCCCTGGGACGAACAGTGGCCGCTGGCGCGCGACTGGCTGCAGGCCGATCCGTCCCGGCGCTGGCTGTTCCTGCGCCTGGAGGCGGTCGGCCCGTGCATGGATGCAACCCAGGTCATCGACATCGGCGCATCCAACCGCCGCTCCTGGGCGTTGCTGCCGGGCCACGCCTGGATCGCGGGCTGCGACATGCCGGCGGGCTGGGCGGCGGAGATCGAGCACGAATGAGCAGCGGCAGCGCATGAACAGGCTTCCGGACGGCATGGCCGGCGGCATCGGACCGCGCACCGCGCACGAGCCGCGGCATCGCGGCACCCCTCGACACTTCACGGGAACCACCGCATGAAACGCATCACCGTCGCCGGCGCAGGCTATGTCGGTCTTTCCAACGCGGTGATGCTGGCGCGACAGCAGGCGGTGACGATCCTGGACATCGATGCGGCCAGGATCGAGGCGATCAGGCAGCGCACCTCGCCCATTTCCGACCCGGACATCGAGCGCCAGCTGCGCGACGAAAGCCTGCACCTTGCCACCAGCACCGATCCCGGACAGGCGCTGGCTGGTGCCGACTACGTCTTCATCGCCACGCCCACCAACTACGATCCGCACAGCAACCAGTTCGACACCGAGTCGGTCCAATCCGTCGTGCGCGCGGCGATGACGCTGTGTCCCGAGGCCCTGATCGTGATCAAGTCCACCGTCCCGGTCGGCTTCACCGAGGCGCTCAAGACCGAGCTGGGATTTGCCAACCTCGTGTTTTCACCCGAGTTCCTGCGCGAAGGTTCGGCCCTGCACGACAGCCTGCACCCCTCGCGCATCGTGGTGGGCGAACGGTCGCCGCGCGGGCGCGAACTGGCCGATCTGCTGCTGGCCGCCAGCCTGCGCCCGGATGCGCCGGTGCTGCTGACCGGCAACACCGAGGCCGAGGCGGTCAAGCTGTTCGCCAACACCTATCTGGCCATGCGCGTGGCCTTCTTCAACGAACTGGACACCTACGCGGCGGTGAACAAGCTGGATGCCCGCCAGATCATCGAAGGCGTCTGTCTCGACCCGCGCATCGGCGACCATTACAACAACCCGTCCTTCGGCTACGGCGGCTACTGCCTGCCCAAGGACACCCGCCAGCTGCTGGCCAATTACGACCGCGTGCCGCAAACCCTGATCCGCGCCATCGTCGATGCCAACACCACGCGCAAGGACTTCATCGCCGACGACATCCTGCGGCTGAACCCGCGCGTGGTCGGCATCCATCGGCTGGTGATGAAGTCCGGCAGCGACAACTTCCGCTCCAGCAGCGTGCAGGGCGTGATGAAGCGGCTCAAGGCCAAGGGCGTGGAGGTGATCGTGTACGAACCCCTGCTGCACGCCAGCACCTTCTTCAACTCCGAAGTGATCGGCGATCTGGATGCGTTCAAGCGCCTTGCCGACGTGATCGTCACCAATCGCCAGACCGCGGATCTCGCCGATGTGGCGGAAAAAATCTACAGCCGCGACCTGTTCGGCGCCGATCGCTGAAATGTCGTCCACGCTTCCGCTTTGCGCCCCTGCCTTCAGAGACACGCCATGACCGCACTGTCCATCGTCATTCCCGTATTCAACGAGCGCGACAACATCGCGCCGCTGGTGCACGAGGTGGTCCGGCACCTGCGCGGCCGCGTCCAGTTCGAGATCGTCTGCGTGGACGACCGCTCCGACGACGACACCCGCGAGGTGCTCGCGGCGCTGCGCGCCGAGGTACCGGAGCTGCGCGCCTTTGCCCACGCCGCGCGCTGCGGCCAGAGCGCCGCGATCCGCAGCGGCGTCAGGCACGCGCTGGCCCCCTGGATTGCCACGCTCGATGGCGACGGGCAGAACGATCCGGCCGACATCCCGAAGCTGCTGGACGCGCGCGACGCGGCCGAGGCCGAGGTCAAGCTGTTCGCCGGCTGGCGCGTGTCGCGGCAGGATTCGGGCAGCAAGCGCTGGGC
>CAUJIM010000036.1 GCA_963205335.1 Pseudomonadota bacterium | reverse complement strand
GCGCGCTGCCTGGCGGGTGGGGCGCGGCTCTCCGGCGCGGCCGGGGCGCGCCGCACCCGGGGCGCGCACGTCGCGGTGGTCGGGATCGGCGGGGTCGGCTCCTGGGCCGCGGAAGCGCTGGCGCGCAGCGGGGTGCAGCGGCTGACGCTGATCGACCTGGACCACGTCGCCGAGTCCAACCTCAATCGCCAGATCCACGCGCTCACCAGTACCCTGGGCCAGGCCAAGGTGCAGGCGATGGCCGACCGCATCGCCTTGATCCAGCCCGGCTGCGCAGTGCACTGCGTCGACGATTTCGCGGCGCCGGACAACTGGCCCGCGCTCCTGCCGGAGCCGGTGACCGCGGTGATCGATGCCTGCGACCAGGTGGCTGCGAAGGCTGCGATCGCGGCCTGGGCGCTGCACAGCGAAACACTGTGCGTGACCGTGGGCGCGGCGGGCGGCAAGCAGCAGGCCCAGTGGGTGGAAGTGGCCGATCTCTGCGCCGTCACCCACGACCCTCTGCTGGCCAAGGTGCGCTACCGGCTGCGCCGGCACCATGGCGCCGCCCGCGGGGCATGCGACATGGGCGTGACCTGCGTCTTCAGCCGCGAGGCGGTGGCCGCGCCGCTGGACGGCACTTGCGATGCGTCGCCCCATGACGGATCGCTCAACTGCCACGGCTATGGTTCGACGGTGGCGGTGACGGCCACCTTCGGCTTTTGCGCGGCAGGCTGGATCCTGCAAAACGTCGCGGCCGCCCGCGCGAATCTGTAAAAACCTTTCATATAATCACAGGCTTTGCAGAGCGCGGGTCGTTAGCTCAGTCGGTAGAGCAGCGGACTTTTAATCCGTTGGTCGCAGGTTCGAATCCTGCACGACCCACCAATGAAACCAAAAGGCTAGCCGCTTCATGCGGCTTTCTTTTTGCCTGTCGCGCGGTGATTCTGCACGTGTGGATCTCGGTCAGTGCCGGTTGGCGCGCAGCTGCCGCAATCCGTCGAGTACCAGTACCGCCACGGCCATGAAGATGGGACCGTAGGTGAACCACTGCGCCGTGGCGATGCGTTCGCCGAGCAGCAGCGCGGCGAGTGCCAGCAGGATGGGCTCGACATAGCTCAGCAGGCCGAACAGCCCCAGTGGCAAAAGGCGGCTGGCGCTCATGTAGAGGGCGAGCGCCACCGCACTCACGATCCCGAGTGCCGGGATCATGCCCCAGAGGTGCGCATGTTCGGCGAAGAGTCCCAGCGAAGACGGTGTGCGCAGCGCATACCACAGGGCTGCGGGCACCAGCAGGACGAGGTCCATCCAGTGCCCGGCCAGGTGGTCCGTGCCGAGCTTGCGGCGCGTGATGAAATACACCGTGTAGCCGATCGCGACCAGCCAGGTTTCCCAGGACATGCCACCGGTGCGGGCAATTTCGTGTACGACGCCCATGGCGGCTATGGCGACCGCCATCCACTGCAGGCGCGAGAGCTTCTCGCCGAACAGCGTACGCCCCGCCAGCACCATGACGAGCGGCAGCAGGAAATAGCCGATCGACACCTGCAGCGCGCGACCGTGCAGCGGCGCCCACAGAAACAGCCAGAGCTGCACGCCCAGCAGGGCGGCGCTGGCGCACAGCGCAAGCGCCCAGCCCGGTTCGCGCAGCGCGCGCGTCGCCATCACCCTGACGTGGGGCCATTGCCTGCGCGCCAGCAGCAGTACCGTGGTGAAGGGCAGCGTCGCGAGGATGCGCCAGCCGAAGATTTGCTCCCCGTCGAGCGGCGCCAGCGAGGGCGCCAGGTAGTACATCGCGGCGAACAGGATCGACGCGCTGATCGAGACGGTGACGCCGGCGAACACGGGGCAAAGGGGTCAGTGGTGGGCGTGCTGCCGCGGGCACGGCCGGCTGTTGCTTGCGGATGCGGCGGCCACCGTGTCGGCTTCACGCCGCCGCCAGCCGCTGTCCGCGCTTCGCCTTCGCGTGCCCGAGGGTTCTGGAAATCGGATCAGTCGGGCTCTTCGAAAACGAGTGCCGGGGAGGCCATGACGCGTGCGGCGCCGGAAGGCCCAGGCAGCAGCCCGGTGCTGCCGAAGCCGTACGGGGTGCCTTGTTCGAGCGCGGCGGCGGCCACGTTGGCCAAGGGTTGGTTCATGCTGACGTAGAAGCTGTCTGCCGGGGCGTCGATCGCCGTGCGGGCGGTCGTCCCGTCCGCTTCCGCGAGGACGGAGCCGGGTTCGGCGATGCGCATCACCTGCACGCCCAGCCAGCGCAGGTGCTCCACCGCTTCCGCGCGGTTCACGGCCAGCCAGTAGCCACAGGGGCGTGGTCGCTCGCCCGTCGTTTGCAGCTGCAGGGTCGATGCCCATGCCACCTTTGTGGTGCGCTCTTCTCCGGTATCGGCGTCCAGCAGCCGCACGTCGCGTCGGGTGGCCGTTGGCTCGACCTGGATGGCCAGCGTGCCACGGCACGCATGGGCCGCGATGTCGCGCGCCACGAAAGACTGGACCTGTTGCAGGTTGCCCGCCCGATCGACCGTGCTGCGCAGTGCGCTGGTCAGCGCGACCACCAGGCTGTGCACCCGGCGCTGGGCATGCAGGCGACCGAGGTCCGCCCCGCGGCTTGCGATCGACAGGCTGACGGCGTTTTGCAGGCCGCCGAGGTTGCGTTCGGAGGTCGGTGAGGTGTCGCCCATCGTGGCTTGCAGGCCGTCCGGCCCGGATTGCCAGGTGTGATGCCACTCGTGGGTCAGGCCTGCGCCGTCCAGGGCCTTGGCGATCGGCTGGAGGTACCACTCGAGCGCCGCCTTGATGACGAATTCGGGCACGTTGGTTGTCGTTGCGTAACGCAGCATTACGTCCGGGCGTGCCGTGCGGCCACTGAGTCTGAGAGGCTCCGGCGTTGCCGGGTATTCGTGCACGTCGATGATCGCGACGGGACGGTAGCGGCGCACCATTTCCGCCAGTGCGCGCGCCTCCGGGGTTTTCAGGCGCAGGTGGTCCTGATCGAGATCGATGCCGTTGGCTGTCGCGTGTTGCCCTGCGTCGGCGCCGTCGGGGTTCGCGCGGGGCACGATCACGGCGTTGATGCGCTTGAGCATGGGCTCGAGCAGACCCTGTGCCAGTTCGCGTGCGATCACGAGCAGTGCTTCGCCGCTGGCCGGCTCGTCGCCATGCTGCCCGCCGATCAGCACGATGGTCGGGCGCCCGTTGTCTTCCACCGTGGCGCCCCTGCCCTCCATGGCTTGGGACAGCACGACGGCCTGGATCGTCGCGCCCTGCTGCGAAGCGCCCAGGTCGAGGAGCCGGGCGCGCGTGCTTCCGCGCGTGGCGGTGGCGATCGCGCCGAGCGATTGCGCCAGCTCGGCGTTGGTGGTGAATGCGCGGCGCGACGGTGCCAGCCCGGGGGTTTCGTAACGCACCGGCGGGTCCGGGAAGCGTGCTGCCACCGCGGCCGATTCGGTCGAGGCTGCTGCGGCCCCCTCATCAGGTGCCTGTGTGGCCACGGGAGTCACGACGACATTTTCGGCCGGCGGCGTGGTCGTATCGGGCTGGCCGGGCGGCGGCTGTGGCTGAGGGGCCGATGGCGCCGCTGCTGCCTTGGCCGGTTGCGTGGGCCAGGGTGGCAAGGGGGTGCTTGCACACGCGGCCAACAGCGCCACGCCGGCAAGCACCGCACCGAGCCGCCATGCCCCGTTGCGCGATGGCGCGAGGCCAGTCGATGGTCCGTCGGGAGTGCAGGGGGCGTGTCGCGGCTTCATGGATGTGGTCACTGGACGGCGAGTGGCCAAGGATACCGTGGTGCGGCCGGGGTTATGTGTCAGCGTCCGAATCCACCACCACTACCACCACCACGCGGCCCGCCACGCGAGCGATTGTTCCGCGGGCCCCCGTTGCGCCGGCCGCGCTGGGCCATGCTGTCGACGCTGGTGCGCATCGGGTCGGGTTGGCCGCCCTTCCCGTGTGAACTGGCGCCCAAATGGATGCCCATGTGACCCAATTGCGTGCCCAGGTGGGCGTTGTCACTACGGGGTTGGCTGTCGTCGCGTTGGCGCGGTGCGTCGTTGCCATGGCGCCTGCCGTGGCGGTTGGCGGTGTCGGCATGGTCCATGGGGGCCGCAGCGGGGTGTGGCTGCGCGCGAGGCTTCCCATTGGGCTTTTGTCCGGCGCGCGGCGTGCCACGTGCCGCCTTGCTGGTGCGAATGCGGTCCATCATTTCGGAGCGGGCGGCCTTCGCGGCAGCCTGCATCACGTCGCGGCTCGGCGGCTTGCCGGCGCCGCCCCACAGGGTCTGCCGGCCCATCGCGATGGGCTCGGCCTTCTCGCCCTCGTCGGGGCCGAAGCCATCGATCACCTGCACCGGGATGTCTTGCCGGGTGAAGCGTTCGATTTCCATCATGAAGCCTTCCTCGTCCATGCACACCAGGCTCACGGCATGTCCTTCGCGTCCGGCGCGGCCCGTGCGGCCGATGCGGTGCACGTAATCCTCGGGGACGTTGGGGGTTTCGTAGTTCACCACGTGCGGCAGGTCGTCGATGTCGATGCCGCGCGCTGCGATGTCCGTCGCCACGAGCGCCCGTATTTCGCCATTCTTGAAACCGTCGAGCGCATGGGTGCGCGCGGTCTGGCTTTTGTTGCCATGCAGGGCCATGGCGCTGACGCCGTTCTTGGCGAGGTATTCGGCGACGTTGTTGGCGCCGAACTTGGTGCGCGTGAACACCAGCACCTGGCTCCAGTTCTGTTCCTGGATGATGTGCAGCAGCACCTGCTTCTTCTTGGCCCGCCCCACTGGATGGATGACCTGGCGGATGAGCTGCACGGTGGTGTTGCGCGGGGTGACCTGGATGCTTTGCGGGTCCTTCAGGAGACCGTTGGCCAGTTCGCGTATCTCATCGCTGAACGTGGCCGAAAACAACAGGCTTTGCTTGTCGCGCGGCAGCAGTGCCAGTATTTTCTTCACGTCATGGATGAATCCCATGTCGAGCATGCGATCGGCTTCGTCGAGAACCAGCGTCTGCACGCCGGACAGGTCGAGATGGCCTTGCTGCTGCAGGTCGAGCAGGCGCCCGGGGGTGGCGACCAGGATGTCCACACCGTCCCGGATGCGTTCGATTTGCGGGTTCATGCCGACGCCGCCAAATATCACCGTCGAGCGCACGTCGAGGTATTTGCCATAGGCGCGCACCGAGTCCTCGATTTGCGCTGCCAGTTCACGCGTGGGAGTGAGCACCAGGGCGCGTATCGGCTTGTGGCCACCGGTGGCCGTGCCTTGCGACAGCCGGTGCAGCAAGGGAAGGGCGAATGCGGCGGTTTTGCCGGTACCGGTCTGGGCGCCGGCCAGCAGGTCGTGGCCGGCGAGCACCGCGGGAATGGCTTGTGCCTGAATGGGGGTGGGGGCGTCGTAGCCCAGGTCGTGCACGGCGCTCAGCAAGGCGGGTGCCAGGTTCAGTTCTTCAAAGGTCATGTGGTTGTGTGCGCCCATCCTGGGCGCGGGGTATCAGTCTGATGCCGGGGACTTGAGGACCTCCGGGTCAGTGCAACAGTTCTGATGGTTGCGAAAGCACGGGCTGCGAGCCCATTGCACTCCGGGGAAGGAGGGCGGTTGCCGGGGACACTGAACTGCCCGGCAACTGCTATTGTCGCATGCACGGATAATCGTCGCAGGCATGCTTGCGCATGATGTTGTATTCAGACCGCATTTTCAGAAGGAATCCATGGCTCAGTATGTTTTTTCGATGAACCGTGTCACCAAGACCGTGCCGCCGAAGCGCCAGATCCTCAAGGACATCTCGTTGTCCTTCTTTCCGGGGGCCAAGATCGGTGTGCTGGGGCTCAATGGCGCGGGCAAGTCGACGCTGCTCAGGATCATGGCGGGGGTGGACAAGGAGTTCGAGGGCGAGGCGCTGCCCATGCCCGGGCTGACCATCGGCTATCTGCCGCAGGAACCGCAGCTCGACCCGGAGCGTACCGTGCGCGAGGAGGTGGAGGACGCGATGGCCGAGGTCAACGCGGCGCGGGCACGGCTCGAGGAAATCTACGCTGCCTATGCCGAGCCGGACGCCGATTTCGATGCCCTGGCGGCGGAGCAGGGCGAGCTCGAGGCAAAGATTGCCGCGGCCGGCACCGACAGCGAGCACCAGCTCGAGATCGCCGCCGATGCGCTGCGGCTGCCGCCCTGGGAGGCGGTGGTGGGCAAGCTCTCGGGCGGCGAAAAGCGCCGCGTGGCGTTGTGCAAATTGCTGCTGTCCAAGCCCGACATGCTGCTGCTCGACGAGCCCACCAACCACCTGGACGCTGAATCCGTCGAGTGGCTGGAGCAATACCTGCACCGTTTCCCCGGCACCGTGGTGGCCATCACCCACGACCGCTACTTTCTGGACAACGCCGCCGAGTGGATCCTGGAGCTCGACCGCGGCCATGGCATTCCGTACAAGGGCAACTATTCCGAGTGGCTGCTGCAAAAGCAGAACCGCCTGGAGGCCGAGCAGAAGGGCGAGGAGGCACGAGCCAAGGCCCTGAAGAAGGAACTGGAGTGGGTACGCCAGAACGCCAAGGGTCGCCAGACCAAGAGCAGGGCGCGCATCGCGCGCTTCGAGGAGCTGTCCGACTACGAATACCAGAAGCGCAACGAGACGCAGGAAATCTTCATCCCCGTGGCCGAGCGCCTGGGTACGCAGGTGATCGAGTTCCACAACGTCACCAAGAGTTTCGGTGACCGCGTGTTGATCGACGACCTGAGTTTTACCGTTCCGGCGGGGGCGATCGTCGGCATCATCGGCCCCAATGGGGCGGGCAAGTCGACGCTGTTCAAGATGATCGCCGGCAAGGAGCAGCCCGACAGTGGCCAGGTGGTCATAGGGCAGACCGTGAAGATGGCCTATGTGGAACAGTCGCGCGACGCGCTGGGCAACGACAAGACGGTCTGGGAAGACATTTCGGGAGGTCTGGACATCATCAACGTGGGCAAGTTCCAGATGGCCAGCCGCGCCTATGCCGGGCGGTTCAATTTCAATGGCCAGGACCAGCAGAAGAAGGTGGGCAACCTCTCGGGTGGCGAGCGTGGCCGTCTGCACCTGGCCAAGACGCTGATCCAGGGCGGCAACGTGCTGCTGCTGGACGAGCCCTCGAACGACCTGGACGTGGAAACCCTGCGGGCGCTGGAAGATGCGTTGCTGGAGTACGCCGGCACCGTGCTGGTCATCAGCCACGATCGCTGGTTTCTCGACCGCATCGCCACGCATATCCTGGCCGCCGAGGGTGACAGCCAGTGGTTTTATTTCGACGGCAACTACCAGGAGTACGAAGCCGACAAGAAGAAGCGGCTGGGCGAGGAAGGGGCGCAACCCAGGCGCATGCGCTACAAGGCACTCAAATAAAGGGCTGTTCTGCCGATATGAGGCAAGGGCCTGATCGATTCGTCCATGTCTGCTTCAACACCCCCATCCGCCGCTCTCCCCCGTGCCTGGGTCGTCAATGCGGTCAGGCAGGGCAGCCCGTTGATGGCGCAACTGGTGGAGGCCGTGCGCCTCGCCCTGTCTCGTGGCGCGGTGACCGAGGACGGTGGGCCGGCCGATCCGGTGGCGGGCAATGCGTTGTCGCTGCTGGATGGTCACGCACAGACCATGGCGAGGGACTTCCCCATGGCACTGCTCGAGTTGTGCGCGCAGGATGCGCCAGATGCGGCAATGCAGACGCGGGAGGGTGCTGGAGAATTGTCGCTGGTGGACGATGCCCAGGTGGCACTGCAGGTGCAGCTGGGCCGTGCGCAGGAGCTGGTCGCGCGGGCAGCCGAGCCTGAATTGGCGCGCTTTGACTCCTTGGTGAGCGCGGTGCAGGGCTTGGCAAGCGTTCAGCCTCAGCGCAACCCCTTGCGTCCCGCCAGTTATGTCGGTGCCCTGGACAACGTCGTCCGCGCCACGGGGGTACCGGACGACGTGCGCCGCATATGGTGGCCTCATCTGTGCGAACAGCTGGGACCTTTGTTGCGCGAGGAATACCGGCGCATGTCCGCGCAGTTGCGTGCGCAGGGCATCAAACCGGTGGGGTATGCCGTGGGGGGGCAAAGCCGGCGTGGCGCCATGGACCGTGCCACCACTGGCTGGGCCGAGGGGTCTTCGCGTGCGGCCGACATGCTCCGAGCACCTTCTTCTCGCGCGATGTCGTTGGCCGACCGTCCGGGGCACGGGCGTGACTCGAGCTTCACGAGCGATTCGCCGCACTCCGGGCATTGGCCGACCGGCTCATCGCAGTTTCACGTTCAGTCGTCGGGCACCAGGCTTGCGCAGACCGCGCCTGGCGCCCTGGACGTGCCACCTATGCCTGAGGAAATGGCGCGCAGCGTGCTGGCGCAAATGACCGACACCATCGCGCGGGATGAGCGGCTGATGCCCGTCGTGCGCCGTGCGGCACTGAGATTGGAGCCGGTGCTGCAGCAATTGGTGCAAGTGGACGCGCGGTTTTTTTTCGACGATTGGCATCCGGCCCGCCGTCTGCTGGACGCAATGACCGAGAGGGGCATGGTCTACGGCGTATTCGACCCATCCAGGCAGGGGGAGTTCATCGCGCTGATCGATCAGATCGTCGGTGACCTGATTGCGGGGGGCGTTCGTGGCGCCGAGCCGTTCGAGCGGGCCTTGCACATGCTTGACCGAGGCTGGAGCGAGTCGCTGCGCGATGCTTTGCCGCGCATGCAGCCGGTGCCGGCGGTCCCGCCACCGTCGCCGCTGGAAGAGTCCGCGATCATGTCGCTCGAACCGGAGCCGGAGCGTGGGCCTGAACCCGAACCCGAACCCGAACCCGAACCCGAACCAGAGCACGTCCCCGAGCCGGAGCCTGCAGTGGCCCCCCCTGCCGAAGCCGCTGTCGTGGATGAGCCTGTGCCGGTGCAAGAGCAGCAGGCGCAGCCGGCAGAGTCCGGCGAGCGGCCGGGGCCCGATACCCCCTTGCTCCCGATGGGGGCGTGGGTGGAGGTGCGCACCAACCAGGGGGCCGTCCGCCTGCAGTTGACGTGGTCCAGCCCCCATCAGACGCTTTTCCTGTTTACCGCCCCGGACGGCAACACGCGGTCGATGACGCGGCGCATGCTGGACAAGCTCCTGGCAGAGGGAACGCTCAAACGTGTCTCGGTCTGATGCCGAAGGGATTCGAACCAGGGCTTTCAGGTCGACGCAGGAGGATTGGGCCCCTGCATTCTGGCACCACAGAGTGCCGGCGTGCGCCGCGCGTGTGCGCGGCCAACGCCTATGCATCCGTGGATGCCGCAGGCGTGGCCCTTCGCGTCATACGCCGAGATAGCGCTGAATGACCTCGGGTTGCTTTTTCAGGTCGGCGGTGGTGCCTTCGTGGACGATCTGTCCGTTGTTCAGGATGTAGACCCGGCTCGCCAGTGACAGTGCGGCAGCGAGGTTTTGCTCGATCAACACGATGGTTTGCCCGGCCTTGGCCAGGTCCCGGCAGACGCGCACCAGATCTTGCACGATCACCGGGGCCAAACCTTCGAACGGTTCGTCAAGAAGAATGATCTGGGGGTCCCGCACCAGGGCGCGCGCGATCGCCAGCATCTGCTGTTCACCGCCCGAGAGGTCCGTGCCGCGACTTGCGCGCCGTTCCTTGAGGCGCGGGAACATGGCGTAGATCCGCTCCAGGGGCCACTTGTTCTTGGCGGTCAGGCCGGCGAGGATGATGTTCTCCTCGACGTTGAGGCTGCCGAAAATGCGGCGCTCCTCATGCACCAGCTGCACGCCGTGCCCGGCGATTTCGTGCGCCTTCTTGCCTGCGAGCTCCTTGCCTTCCAGCTTGATGCTGCCCGACTGGGGTTTGACCACTCCCATCAGGCTCTTGAACGTGGTTGACTTTCCCGCCCCGTTGCGACCCAGCAGCGCCACCACTTCGTTTTTTTCCACGCGCATTGCCACATCGAACAGGATGTGGCTGTCGCCGTAGTAGCTGTTCAGTCCACTGACTTCAAGCAGGCTCATTGCGTCTCTCCCTGCACACCGCCGAGATAGGCTTCCTGCACCTGGGCGTTGTTCTTGATTTCGTCTGGCGTGCCCTCGACGAGGATGCGCCCTTCCTGCAGCACGGTCACCCGTTCGACCAGTTCGAACAGGGAATCCATGTCGTGGTCGATGATGACCAGCGTGCGACCTTGGGCAATGGATTTGAGCAGCGCCACGGTTTCCACGCGTTCTTCGGCGCTCATGCCGGCCAGCGGCTCGTCGAGCAGCAACAGGCTTGGTGATGTGGCGAGCGCGAGGCCCACTTCCAGGCGACGCTTTTCGCCGTAGGCGAGTTCGGAGACCTGCGCGTCCAGCCGGTGCGTCAGATGCACCAGCGCGGCGGTGTTTTCAACCTGCGCGGTCAGGCCGCGGACTCTGCCCAGGGTCTTGAGCAAGTCCAGCTTGAACTTGCCGCGCAGTTCGCCGAGCGCGGCGACCATAAGGTTCTGCCGGACCGTGAGGCGTTCGAAGAGCTGGTTGATCTGGTAGCTCTTGGTCAGGCCGATCTGGCACGCATCGATGACGCCGAGGTGGGTGATGTCACGTCCGTCGAACACGATCTTGCCCGACGTGGGGGGCACCTCACAGGTCAGCATCTTGAAAAAGGTGCTTTTGCCCGCGCCGTTGGGCCCGATGATGCCGCGGATCTCGCCGTAGTTGACGGAGAAATTGATGTCGCTGTTCGCAGCGATGCCGCCATAGTGCTTGGTCAGGCCGGTGGCCTGAAGGATCGCGCCGGTCTTGTTGTGCGTGGACTTGTGGCGCAGGGCGCTGACCGAGGCAGTGCCGGCGGCCGGCTGCGCCGCCGGGGTGCGTGCGGCAGAGGAGGGGGCGGGGGCTTTCTTGTGGCCGAAGGCCAGGCGGTACAGGTCCACCACGGCGCCCACCAGTCCGCGTCGCAGAAAGCACACCAGCAATACGAAGACGATGCCAAGGATGAGCTTCCAGGTGGCGCCCAGATTCAGCGTGGTCTGAAAGAAATCGCTGAGCAGCAGCCAGGTCGCTGCACCGAGCAGTGGCCCGAACAGGGTGCCGGCGCCGCCGATGGCCGTTTGCATCACGATTTCGCCCGACGTGGCGAACATGAAGGCGTCGGGAGGCATGAACCCTTGCATCAGCCCGAGGAGGCCACCACCAAAACCCGCGTACATCGCGGCGACCACGAACACCACGAGCTTGTAGCTGTGGATCTTGTGCCCCAGCGCTTGGGCGCGCAGCGGGTTTTCCCGAATGGCGCGCATGACCAGGCCGAAGGGCGAGCGCACGATGCGCAGGGCGATGACCAGTCCGACGAAATACCAGAATGCGAAGAATGAATACAGCTCCAGGTTGCTGCTGAACTGGATCGTCGTGAAACCAAGGCCCAGGCTAGGCGACGGCACGCCCGGCAAGCCGTTTTCGCCGCCGGTGTATTCCGCCAGCGGATTGAACTCCATGAAGAAGAACACCTCGGCGATCGCCACCGTGATCATCGCGAAATAGATGCCGGTGCGCCGCAGGGCGACGAGGCCCACGAGGTAGCCGGCGATGCCTGCCGCGATGGTCCCGATGAGGAGCGCGCCGACGGCGTTGGTAAACGGCGTTTGCGTCAGCAGGTAGGCCGCGAACATGCCGCCGGTGCCGAAGAACGCGGACTGGCCGAACGACAGCAGGCCGGTGTAGCCGAACAGCAGGTCGAACCCGATGCCGACCAGACCGAAGATCATGATCCGGTTGATGGTCGCCGGCGTAAAGCCCAGTGGCGGGAGTACGAAAGGTACTGCGATCAGCGCGAGCAGCGTCAGCAGCTCCGCGAGGAAGGGGATTTTTCTTGACATCTGGAAATCGGATTTATTCGCGACCAGCGGTACCCAGCAGTCCGCGCGGGCGGAATACCAAGACGAGTGTCATTGCCACAAAAAGCATGATCATGGAATAGGCGGGGTTGATCATCGAGGTGACGCTGATGATCTCGCCCGCGATCAAGCCGCCGAGGACGGCTCCGGGGAATGATCCGACCCCGCCAATGACCACGACCACGAAGGTCTGGACCAGAATCGAATCCCCGCTATCGGGCGACATGGCGACGACCGGGGAGTACACGATGCCCGAGAAGCCGGCAGCCATCGCGCCGATGCCGAAGACCAGCGTGAAGATCTTGTAGACGTTGATGCCGAGCGAGTCGACCGCGACCGAGTCCTCGATGCCTGCGCGAACGATCATGCCGATGCGCGTGCGATAGAGCACGTAGTAGAGCGCGAGCAGCGCTATCGCGATGATGCCGAGCAGTGCCAATCGGTAGGTTGGATAGACCATGAAGCCCATTGGCGTGATGCCGGCGAAGATGTCGGGCGGCGGGACCTTTTTCGACAGGCTGCCGAAGAAATAGCGGATCGCCTCCGCAAAAACGATGCTCAGGCCGAATGTGACGAGCAGTTGGTCTTCGTCGGGCCTCGAATAGAAGTGGCGAATGATCAACTGCTCCATGATCACGCCTACGATCATGACGAACAGGGCACCAGCCGCGACGGCCAGAATGAACGAGTGCGAATACTCGAACGCAAGCCAGCCGGCATAGCCGCCCAGCATGAACAATGCGCCGTGCGCCAGATTGAGCACGCCCAGCGTGCCGTAAATGATCGTCAGGCCGGATGAGATCAACGCCAGGAGCGCCCCCAGTACCAGCCCGTTGAACAATTGCGATATGAAGTTGGCCGTGTTAATCACATTGACCCGCCATGGTTGTCGATCAGTTCAAAGGGTTCGAATGCACCACATGCCCTTGCGCGAGGAACCGGCCTCGCGCAAAGACGCCTTCCGAAGGCGTGGCGCCGCAAACTGCCCTGAACCCCGTGCGGGATCCAGGGCGTTGGTCGACGGTCAGGTGTAGTCGCCCAGCTTGCAGCCGAACTCGTCGGGCTTCTGGATGACCGTGGCGCCGTCGACGACGTCGATGACTTCCCAGAAATCCTCGTCGTTCTTCATGTCCTTCTTTTCCTTGCCGCGGACGATCACGACAGGACGCACGCACTGGTGGTCTTCGGGACGGTAGCGGACATCGCCCAGCAGCGACGGTATGGTCTCGCCCTTTTCCCACTGCTTGATCACGTCGGGCGGATAGAAGCTGCCGGCCTCGGTCACCATGCGCGCCCAGTGGGCGAAGCTGACGTAGCCGTTTTCTGCGCCCCATTCCGGACGGTAGCCGTACTTCTTCTGGAACGAATCCACGAACATCTTGGCCAGCGGGAACTTGCTCTCCAGCGTCCACCAGAAATCGGTCGCGGCCAGCACGCCGTGGGTGATGTCCACGCCAGCTTCCTTGGCGATGAACGGGATCTGGTAGGGGAGCACCAGGGTCATCTTGGGGATCAGGCCGAACTGCTTGGCCTGCTGGGATGACAGCACTGCGTCGCGGCCCCAGTTCACGTTGATCAGGAACTCCGCGCCCGAGTTGGCGATGTTGGTGAGGTACTGGCTGAAGTCTTGCGTACCGAGCGGCGACACCTGGTTGGTCACCATCTTCCAGCCGGCCTCCTTGGTCAGGTAGTTGTTGACCGATTCGGTGGTGGTGTGGCCGTAGGTGTAGTCGGGCGTCATGAACGCGGCCTTGCGGTTCTTGCCGAACTGCTTGACCATCTGCGGGCCAATGGCGCGTGCGGCCATCTCGCCGAAGAAGCCCTGGCGGAAGCCATAGCGCACGCAGTCCTTGCCGGTGGTGTCGTTCGAGCCCGAGATGCCCGCCATGTACAGGATCTTTTCGCGCTGCGCGAACTTGTTCATCGCCACGGCCACTGCGGACGACGTGGAGCCGATCATCGCGATGATCTTGTTCTGGGCGATGAAGGTCTGCTCCACCTGCAGTGCCTGATTGGGCTTGGCGGCCGAGTCGGCCGACAGGAGCTTGACCTTCTTGCCGTTCACGCCGCTGTTGATCTTGGGAGCCAGCTTCTTCATCAACTCGTGGTTGGTGTTGATGTGCTCGATGGCCAGTTCCATGCCCTTGAGTTCGTCGGCGCCCTGCACCGCGTAGGTGCCGGTGAGCGGTACGGCCGCCCCCAGGAAAACGGTGTCCCCTTGCGAGCCGGCGGGCCAGGTGGCTCCCAGCGCGGGCTTGTCGGCGGCGAACGCCCAACGTGTGCCGCCCACGCTGGTGAGCAGCACCCCGCCGGCGGCGCTCAGTTGCAATGCATTACGGCGGGAAATGCCGTGTTCCGAATTGACCTTGGACATATATCTCCTTCGTGGTTGGATATCGTGGTCTGGATTGACATTGCAGCCGCTTGGCTGCAAATCCCTTTGAAGCGCCCGGCGGCCACATCACGGATGGGTTTGCCGACGGAATTCATCCGAGCCGGATGACCCACTGGACAATGCCAACCAATGGTCTTCCACGCGCGACGCTATCGAATGTATTGCGCGCCGGCAACACCGCCAAGACTCGAAAACCCCGAGAAAATACGTGTCGAAAGCGTCGTGATTGTCAGGCGCTCGTAAGAGATGCAGCACACAGCAGCCGAGTCGGAAGAAACCCGAAACGCAGCACGGCGCAAGGTTGCCGCGGGCGTTCTCGGGGCGCCCGCGCCGGCGTCACTTGGCGCGCGTGCCGTGCCCCTGGCGGGTCGTTGGAACGAACCCGAGGGCGAGGGAAATCTCGTGGGCGCTCGCCTGCAACTTGGGCAGCCAGCTGTCGTCGAGCCGGTCGGCCGGTGCCGAAATCGACAGGCCGGCGACCAGTTCACCCTGGTCGTCGTATACGCCCGCGGCGATGCAGCGGACGCCCATTTCGAGTTCCTCGTTGTCGCGCGCGATGCCGTACTGGCGGGCGCGAGCGAGCTCGCGCTCGAGCGCCGCCAGTTGGGTGATGCTGTTGCGCGTATGTCCCGGAAGCCCGGTGCGCGTGGCGTAGGCGCGTACCCGCTGGGGGTCTTCCAGAGCCAGGAACAGCTTGCCGGTGGACGTCAGGTGCAAGGGCGCGTGTCCACCGATGGCGCGCACCACCTGCATCCCTGATCGTTCGCTGTAGGCGCGTTCGATGTAGACGATCTCGTCGCCCTGGCGCACGCTGAGATTGACGGGTTGCTGGATCAGCTTGTGCAGGTGGCGCATGGGCAGGATCGCCGCGTCGCGCACGCTCAGCCGGGCCTTCACCAGATTGCCCAGCTCCAGAAAGCGCATCCCGAGGCGGTAGCTGCCGGATTCGGGCCGGTCGACGAAGCGGCCGATCGTGAGGTCGTTGAGGATGCGGTGCGTCGTCGAGGGATGCAGGCGGGCCTTCGCGCTGATTTCCTTCAGTGCCATGGCCTCATCGCGTGATGCCAGAATGTCGATCAACTGGAACATGCGCTCCAGAACCTGCACGCTGGGTTTCTGTGGAGCGGTCGATGATTCTCTTTTCATGGTGCATTCCGTGGCAGCGAGACGACATTTTATCTTGTGAAATGATGCGGACGAGCGCGATGCTGTCGGATTCGGGGTGCGCTGGCGATGGGCCGGGCTGCGTTGGCGATGGGCCGGGCTGCGTTGGCGCGACAATCGTCGCGGCCAATTGGCGTGAAATACCGGATTCTGGGAGGGACTGCCATGCTGCTTGATGCGTCTGAATGCCAACTCGTGCTCGTGGATTACCAGGAGCGCCTGATGCCCGTCATCTTCGAGGGAGCGTTGGCGCTGGCCAACGCACGCCGCCTGGCGCACGTGGCGCGGATGGTCCAGGTGCCCGTGTGGGGAACGGAGCAGAACCCCGCGCGCCTGGGCGGCAACGACCCGGAGCTGCGCGCCTTGTGCGACAAGACGCTGGCCAAGATGCACTTCAGCGCGGTCGCCGAGGGCCTGGGCGAGTGGTTGCGGCCGGTGGGCAAGCCTCGGCCGGGCAATGCGCGCAGCCTGCCCAAGCACTTGCAGAAAGGCCCCGACGAGCGGCCTTGCGCGGTGCTGGCGGGCTGCGAAGCCCATGTCTGCCTGCTGCAGACCGCGCTGGATCTGATCGACGACGAGTTCGACGTGTGGGTGGTCACCGATGCGTGCAGCTCGCGCACCGAGCGCAACCGCGATGCGGCATTCGACCGCCTGGCCGGCGCGGGCGCGGAGCTCGTGACTACGGAGATGGTGGCTTTCGAATGGCTGCGCAGCTGCGAACACCCTGCATTCCGGCAAATGCAGGCGCTGATCAAGTGATTGCGGCTTCAAGGCCCGGAAAATGCCCCCAATGGCCGCAGTAACATACTTCGAACGAGACCCATGGATGCAAAGGAGACGGAGATGAATGCAAATGCGACGGGCAATTACGCGAAGGTTTTCGCTGCGGCGCAATCGGCCCCAGCGCAATTCTGGGCGGAAATTGCCGAGGGGATTGACTGGATCAAGCGTTGGGACACGGTGATCGACGATTCCCGCAAGCCGTTCTATCGCTGGTTTTCCGGGGGGGTGCTGAACACTTGCTACAACTGCGTCGATCGCCATGTGGAGAAGGGGCGGGCGGATCAGCTCGCGCTGGTGTATGACAGCCCGTTGGCGGGCACGCAGCGCAAGTTCACTTATCGGCAACTGCGCGACGAAGTGGCGCGCTGCGCCGGCGCCTTGCTGTCCATGGGGGTCGCCAAGGGCGACACGGTGGTGATCTACATGCCGATGGTGCCCGAGGCGGCGATTGCGATGCTCGCCTGCGCGCGCATCGGTGCGGTGCATTCGGTGGTGTTCGGCGGGTTTGCCGCGCCGGAGCTCGCCAAGCGGGTGGCGGATGCCAAGCCCAAGGTGATGATGGCCGCTTCGTGCGGCTTGCTGCCCGGGCGGGCCGTGCCCTACAAGCCGCTGCTCGATGAGGCCCTGGAGATTGCCGGGGTGCCGGACACGCCGTGCCTGGTTTTGCAGCGCCCCGAGATGCACTGCGAGATGAGAGCGGGCCGCGACATCGACTGGGACGACGCGGTGGCCAGGGCCCAGCCGGCGGATTGCGTGCCGCTGGCGGCGACCGATCCGCTTTATGTGATCTACACCTCCGGCACCACGGGCAAGCCCAAGGGTGTGGTGCGCGACAATGGCGGGCATGCGGTGGCGCTGCGCTGGTCGATGGAGGCGGTGTATGGCGCCCGGCCCGGGGACGTGTACTGGGCGGGTTCGGACGTCGGCTGGGTCGTGGGCCACTCCTATATCGTCTATGGGCCGCTGCTGCAGGGCTGCACCACCATCCTCTACGAAGGCAAGCCGGTGGGCACGCCCGACGCGGGGGCGTTCTGGCGCGTGTGCGCCGAGCACGGCGTGAATGTGTTTTTCACGGCGCCGACGGCGTTCCGCGCGATCAAGAAAGAAGACCCGAAAGGTGAACTGGTCAAGAAGTACGACTTGTCCAGGTTCCGCACCCTGTTCCTCGCGGGCGAGCGCGGCGACCCGGACACCATCGAGTGGGCGCAGAACCTCCTGGGCGTCCCGGTGATCGACAACTGGTGGCAGACCGAGTTGGGCTGGCCCGCGATCAGCAACTGCATGGGCATCGAGCATCTGCCGGTGCACCCCGGGTCTCCGACCAAGCCCGTGCCCGGTTTCGACATCCGGATTCTGGATGAGGAGGGCAGGCAGAAGGCCCCGGGCGACATCGGCAGCCTGGTGATCAAGCTGCCGATGCCGCCGGGAACGCTCTACACACTGTGGAACAACGAGAAGGGGTTCGAGGACACCTACCTGTCGCGCTACCCGGGCTACTACCTTTCGGGCGATGCGGGGTACATCGACGAGGAAGGCTACGGCTGGGTGATGTCGCGCATCGACGACATCATCAACGTCGCGGGCCACCGTCTCTCGACGGGACAGATGGAGGAGATCCTGGCCTCCCATCCCGACGTGGCCGAGGCGGCCGTGGTGGGTGTGGCCGATGTGCTCAAGGGCCAGGTGCCGCTGGGCCTCGTGGTGCTCAAGTCGGGCGTCCAGCATACGGACGACGAGATCTGCAAGGAACTCGTGGCCAGGGTGCGGGCGCAGATTGGCGCGGTGGCGGATTTCAAGAGCGTGCACGTCGTGCCGCGCCTGCCCAAGACGCGCTCGGGCAAGGTGCTGCGCGTGACGATCCGGACCATGGCCGACGGCGCGGAGGTGAAAGTGCCGGCCACGATAGAGGACGACACGGTGTTGCCGGAGATCCAGCAGGCGCTGAAGGCCCTGGGCTACCCGCGCACGGCTTCCTGAACTGTGATGGCCCGTGCACGCCGACGCGTGTGCGGGCCATTGCCTCATCCGGCGCGCGCGCTTTCGCGTTGCGCCACGCGGTCGCGCCAGGCTTGCAGTGCGGCGAAGCCCTCGGCGCCGGGGTTGAATTTCATCAGGCGCGCGAATTCGAGCGCGCAAAAGGCGGTGATGTCGGCGATGGTGAAACGCTCGCCGGCGATCCAGTCCTGGTGCGAGAGGGCGCCGTCGAGCCAGCGCGCGCTGTCGCGCACCTTCTGGCCTTGCGACTGCCCGAAATCGGGGAACTGGGGCTGCTCCAGGGTGGCCAGGCCGGGGTGGGCGTGGCGCACCCAGTTGGCGATGGGCAGGAGCCAGTACCACTCGACGCGCCGGTCGTGCATCTCGATGAAGGCGCGCTCCTCGAAGTCCGCGCCCATCAGGTTGTGCCCGGGGTGCCGGCCTTCGAGCCAGGTGCAGATGGCGCGGGTCTCGCTGAGCACGCGGCCGTCGTCGAGTTCGAGCGCCGGCACGCGCGCGACCGGGTTCTTGGCAAGGTAGGCCGCCTCCTTGTGCTCGCCGACGTTGAGATCGATGTTCACGAGCTCGATGCCCTGGATGCCTTTTTCGACCATGAACATGAGGACGCGCCGCGGGTTGGGTGCCCGGACTGCCGAGTAGAGCTTCACTTTTGCGTCTCCTGGGTATGGCCCGTGACCACCATGGAGCGGGCCGCTTGGGAAAATTCGCGTGCGCCGGCCTCGCCGTCGCGCGTCAGGTCCACCTTGGCCGGCGGGCGTTCGATGCCGCGCTGCACCGCCGGGCGCGCGCGGATGGCGCCGAGCCAGCGCGCGAGGTGCGGCAGGCCATCGATCGAAATACCCGACCAGCGGTGGGTGCGAGCCCAGGTCCAGTTGGCGATGTCGGCGATGGAGTAGTCGTCCGCCAGCCACTCGTGGTTTGCCAGGTGGCCGTCGAGGACTTCGAGCAGGCGCCGCCCCTCGGCCTGGTAGCGGTCGATGGCGGGCTGGATCTTTTGCGGGAAGTAGCGGTAGAACACGTTGGCCTGGCCCATCATCGGCCCGACGCCGCCCATCTGGAACATCAGCCACTGCATCACGCGCGAGCGGCCCTTGGGGTCGTGCGGCATCAGGCGGCCGGTTTTCTCGGCCAGATAGACGAGGATCGCGCCCGATTCGAAGACCGCGAAGTCGTCGGCGCCGTGGTCGACGATGGCCGGAATGCGGCCGTTGGGGTTGATGGCGAGGAACCCGGGACGCTTTTGTTCGCCCGCGGCGAGGTCGAGCACGCGCAGGTCGTAGGGCAGGCCGAGCTCCTCGAGCGCGATGGAGGCCTTGTAGCCGTTGGGTGTCGCGGCGGTGTAGAGCGTGATCATGGCCGCATCCTAATGCAGTGCCGGCGTGGCTGCCGGCCGGTAGAATCGCCGGCTTGGCGCGCGGGTGGCGAAATTGGTAGACGCACCAGGTTTAGGTCCTGATGCCCCCACGGGCGTGCCGGTTCGAGTCCGGCTCCGCGCACCATGCCTGCCGGCGCCGCGGCGCGCGGGTCAGAACTCCAGATTGTCGATGAGCCGCGTGGTGCCCAGGCGTGCGGCGCCGAGCGCCACCAGCGTACCCTGCCGCGGCTTGCCCTGGGGCGGCTGCAGGTCGCTGCACTGGCGCACCGTCAGGTAGTCGGGCTGCCAGCCGCGCGCGCGCAGCGCCTGCGCGGCCGCGGCTTCCAGCGCGGGCAGATCGGCGTCGGGGCGCAGCGCCGCCTGCGCCAGCGCCTGCAGGGCGCGGCTCAGCTGCACGGCCTCAGCGCGTTCCTCGGGGGACAGGTAGGCGTTGCGCGAGCTCAGCGCCAGGCCGTCGGGAGCGCGCGAGATGTCGGCGCCGACGATGTCGACCGGCAAGGCGAACTGGCGCACCATCTGGCGGATGACCATCTGCTGCTGGTAGTCCTTGCGCCCGAAGACCGCGGTGCCGGGCGCGCCGCCGAAGACCGCCCAGAAGAGCTTCATCACCACCGTGCAGACCCCCGTGAAGAAGCCGGGGCGGAAGTGCCCTTCCAGCAGGTCCGCGAGCCGCGGGTCGGGCGCGATCGTGAAGCGCTGCGGCTCGGGGTAGAGATCGTGTTCGGAAGGGGCGAAGACCACGTCGCATCCTTCGGCCTCCAGACGGCTGCAATCGGCCTGCAGCGTGCGCGGGTAGCTATCGAAATCTTCAGTCGGCAGGAATTGCAGGCGGTTGACGAAGATGCTGGCGACGAGCACGTCGCCCAGCGGTTTCGCCTGGCGCACCAGCGCCAGGTGGCCGTCGTGCAGGTTGCCCATGGTGGGCACGAAGGAGGGGCGGCCGCGGCCGGCCAGCGCGGCACGCAGGTCGTCGATGGTATGAACGAGGTCCATGGCGATGGGGGGTTACCAGGCGTGCAGCTTGTCGTCGGGAAAGCGGCCGTCCTTGACGGCGTGGACGTAGGCTTCGATCGCGCCCTTGATGCTGCCCGCGTCCTGCATGAAGTTGTGCACGAAGCGCGGCATCTTGCCCAGGTTCATGCCCAGCATGTCGTGCAGCACCAGCACCTGTCCCGCCGTGCCCTGGCCCGTGCCTATGCCTATGGTGTGGCAGTGCGCCAGCTCGGTGGTCAGGCTCGCGGCGAGCTGCGCTGGCACCATCTCGAGCACCAGCATGGCGGCGCCGGCGTCCTGCAGCTCGAGCGCGTGGCGGCGCAGCTGGGCCGCGGCTTCTTCCCCCTTGCCCTGTACGCGGTAGCCGCCGAGCGCGTGCACGGTCTGCGGCGTCAGGCCCAGGTGGGCGCAGACCGGCACGCCGCGCTCGACGAGAAAGCGCACCGTGGGCGCCGTCCAGCCGCCGCCTTCGAGCTTGACCATGTGCGCGCCCGCCTGCATCAGCTGGCAGGCGCTGCGCAGCGCCTGCTCGGGAGACTCGTGGTAGCTGCCGAAGGGCAGGTCGCCGATGAGCCAGGCCGTGCCTTGCACCCGGCGCACGCCGCGCGAGACGCTGGCCATGTGGTAGCACATGGTCTCCAGCGTCACGCCGACGGTGCTCGACAGGCCCTGGCACACCATGCCGAGCGAGTCGCCCACCAGGATGCATTCCACGCCCGCCGCATCGGCCACGGCGGCGAAGGTGGCGTCGTAGGCGGTGAGCATGGTGATCCTCTCGCCGGCTTCGCGCATCTGCGCCAGGCGCGGCAGGCTGATCGGACGGCGCTGGGGCAGGGGGGAGGCCGCGGGCAGCGTGCCGTACGGTGTGCCGGGAGCAGGTGTGGGCGATGTCATGGTGCGGATCCGGGCGCGGGGAAAATGGCCGCAAGTCTATGCCATGTCATTCGCGGGTTGCCGCCCGGACGCAAAAAACCCGCCGAAGCGGGTTTTGCGTGGCCGGCTGAAGGGGGCTTACTTCAGGTCGATCGCGGTCTTGTTGCCGCCGACGAACTTGCTCAGGGTGTAGGTCGGGTCTTTCATTTCGCCGTTGGCCTCGAAGCGGATGTGCGAGGTCACGCCCTGATAGTCGCTCTTTTGCAGGAAGGGGATGTAGACCTTGGGATCCCAGGAGTTGGCGCGCTTCATCGCGTCCGCCAGCAGCATCACGCCGTCGTAGAAGTAGGGGCTGTAGACTTGGAACTGGCCGGGGAACTTGGCGTCGTAGCGCTTCTTCCACTCGATGCCGCCGGGCATCTTGGCGATCGAGGCGCCGCCGTCGGCGCAGACCACGTTCTCCAGCGTCTTGGCGCCGGCGGACACCTTGGCCAGCTCGGGCACGCACAGGCCGTCGCCGCCGAACATCTTGACGTCGTTCATGCCCAGTTGCGCCATCTGGCGCAGCATCGGGCCGGCCTGGCCGTACATGCCGCCGTAGAAGATGGCCTGCGGCTTCTTGGCCTTGATCGAGGTCAGGATGGCCATGAAGTCGGTCGCCTTGTCGTTGGTGAACTCGTTGGCGACGACTTTCACGCCCAGCTTCTCCAGCTCCTTCTTGTACACGCTGGCGATGCCCTGGCCGTACGGCGTGCGGTCGTCGACCACCGCGACCTGCTTGAGGCCGAGCGTCTTGGCCGTGTACTGGGCCAGGGCGGCGCCCAGGGCGTTGTCGTTGGCGATGACACGGTAGGTGGTGTCCCAGCCCGGCTTGGTCAGGTCGGGGTTGGTGGCGGCGCCGGTGATCATCGGGATGCCGCAGTCGTGGAACACCTTGGACGAGGGGATGGCCACGCCCGAGTTCACGAAGGTGACGGCACCCGCCACCTTCTCGTCGCACAGCTTCTGCGAGGCGGCCGTGCCCTGCTTGGGGTCGGCGCCGTCGTCTTCGGCGACGATCTGGAACTTGACCTTCTTGCCGGCGATTTCCATGCCCTTGGCGTTCAGGTCCTCGATCGCCATGCGCACGCCGTTTTCGTCATCCTTGCCGAAGTGCGCCTGCGGGCCGGACACCGGGCCGATGTGGCCGATCTTGATGACCTGCTCCTGCGCCAGTGCGTTGGAGGACAGGCCGACCGAACCCATGCCTGCCACGACGGCGGCGATGAACAGTTTGCGCGAAATTGCCATGAATGCTCCTGAGACGAATTTGAACAAGAGCGCACCCTATACGCTGGCCGGGGCATTGGCAATGGCGGAAACCAGCGCTTTCGGGGTTTTTCCGACATCGGTGCGAAACGGTTTGAGACAGGACAAAAAAAGGCCGCGCAGTGCGCGGCCTTCGTGGTGCGAGCGGTGCTCAGGCGGGCATTACATGCCCATGCCGCCCATGTCGCCCATGCCGCCGGGCATGCCGGCGGCGGCGGGGGCATCGTCCTTCGGCGCTTCCGCGACCATGACTTCGGTCGTCAGCAGCAGCGAGGCGACGGAGGCGGCGTTCTGCAGCGCGGCGCGGGTCACCTTGGTCGGGTCCAGGATGCCCATCTCCAGCATGTCGCCGTAGGTGTCGTTGGCGGCGTTGAAGCCGAAGTTGCCCTTGCCTTCGAGCACCTTGTTGACGACCACGGAGGGTTCGCAGCCGCCGTTGGCGACGATCTCGCGCAGCGGCGCCTCGACGGCCTTGAGCACCAGCTTGATGCCGGCTTCCTGCTCGGGGTTGTCGCCCTTGAGCTTGTCGCCCACGGCCTGCTTGGCGCGCAGCAGCGCCACGCCGCCGCCGGCCACGATGCCTTCTTCCACGGCAGCGCGGGTGGCGTGCAGCGCGTCTTCCACGCGGGCCTTCTTCTCCTTCATCTCGACCTCGGTGGCGGCGCCGACCTTGATCACGGCCACGCCGCCGGCCAGCTTGGCCACGCGCTCCTGCAGCTTCTCGCGGTCGTAGTCGCTGGTGGCTTCCTCGATCTGGATGCGCACCTGCTTGACGCGCGCCTCGATGTCGGCCGCGGCGCCCGCGCCGTCGATGATGGTGGTGTCTTCCTTGCCGATTTCGACGCGCTTGGCCTGGCCCAGGTCGGCCAGGGTGGTCTTCTCCAGCGTCAGGCCGACCTCCTCGGCGATCACCTTGCCGCCGGTCAGGATGGCGATGTCTTCCAGCATGGCCTTGCGGCGGTCGCCGAAGCCCGGGGCCTTGACGGCGACGACCTTCAGGATGCCGCGGATGGTGTTGACCACCAGGGTGGCCAGCGCCTCGCCTTCGACGTCCTCGGCGATGATCAGGAGCGGACGGCTCGCCTTGGCGACCTGCTCCAGCGTGGGCAGCAGGTCACGGATGTTGCTGATCTTCTTGTCGTAGAGCAGCACGAAGGGGTTCTCGAGCAGCGCGACCTGCTTCTCGGGGTTGTTGATGAAGTAGGGCGAGAGGTAGCCGCGGTCGAACTGCATGCCTTCGACGACTTCCAGCTCGTTGTCCAGGCTCTTGCCGTCCTCGACGGTGATGACGCCTTCCTTGCCCACCTTGTCCATCGCGTCGGCGATGATCTTGCCCACGGACTCGTCGGCGTTGGCCGAGATCGAGCCGACCTGCGCGATTTCCTTGCTCGTGGTGGTGGCCTTGGACTGCTTCTTGAGCTGCTCGACCAGCGCCACGACGGCCTTGTCGATGCCGCGCTTGAGATCCATCGGGTTCAGGCCGGCGGCCACGTACTTGGTGCCTTCGCGCACGATGGCCTGGGCCAGCACGGTGGCGGTGGTGGTGCCGTCGCCGGCGATGTCGTTGGTCTTGGAGGCGACTTCCTTGACGAGCTGCGCACCCATGTTCTGCAGCTTGTCCTTGAGTTCGATTTCCTTGGCCACCGAGACGCCGTCCTTGGTCACCGTGGGCGCGCCGAAGCTGCGCTCGAGCACCACGTTGCGGCCCTTGGGACCGAGCGTGACCTTGACCGCATTGGTCAGGATGTTCACGCCTTCCATCATGCGGGCGCGCGCGTCACCGCCGAAAACTACGTCTTTTGCTGCCATGTTTGGCTCCTGTGAAATTTGAAAGAAACAAGCCGCAAACGCTTTGCTGTAGAGCGCAAGCAGCTATCAAGATTGATGGTTGGGTATTACTTCTCGACGACGGCGAACAGGTCTTCTTCCTTCATCACCAGCAGCTCTTCGCCGTCGACCTTGACGGTCTGGCCGCTGTACTTGCCGAAGAGCACGCGGTCGCCCACCTTGACGTCCATCTTGATGCGGTCGCCGTCTTCGTCGAGGCGACCCGGACCTACGGCCAGCACTTCACCCTGGTCGGGCTTCTCGGCGGCGTTGTCGGGAATGACGATGCCCGAGGCGGTCTTGGTTTCGTTTTCGAGGCGCTTGACGACCACGCGGTCGTGCAGAGGACGAAGTTTCATAGCATCTCCTGATGGGTTCACAAAAAAAGGTGCCGGACAGGTGCACGCCATGGTGCCGCCCGCCGACGCTGGAGGGGTGTACTAGCACTCACCTCCAACGAGTGCTAATCATAAGGCCATTTGCGCCGATCACAAGGGCCCGCGGCGGCAAAAAAGAGGGCGCGGCAGATCGCACACAGGCTCATACAATGGTGCGCGCTGCCTGCCCAGGGGAGCGCCCGTCAACCAGCGAGTCCTTCTCCAGAAAACATGGCCCAGTCCGCGCAGCTGCTCCCGGTGATTCTTTGTGGTGGCTCGGGCACCCGCCTGTGGCCGCTGTCGCGGGAAAACTACCCGAAGCAGTTCCTGGCGCTGACCGGCGGGCAGTCGATGCTGCAGCAGACGGTGGGCCGTCTGGACGGGCTGGCGGGCCGCATCGAGCGCGCCCCCGCGCCCTTGCTGGTGTGCAACGAGGCGCATCGCTTCCTGGTGGCGGGGCAGCTGCTGGAGAGCGGCGTCGCGGGCGCCACCATCCTGCTCGAGCCGGTCGGGCGCAACACCGCCCCGGCGCTGACGATCGCCGCGCTGCAGGCGCGCGCGGACGGCGCGGACCCGGTGCTGATCGCGATGCCGGCGGACCACGTGGTGCGCGACGCCGCGCGCCTGTGCGAGGCGGTGCAGCAGGGGTTCGACGCGGCCTGCGAGGGCCACATGGTCACCTTCGGCATCGTCCCCGACCGCCCCGAGACCGGCTACGGCTACATCCACTGCCGCCGCGGCGATGGCGGCCAGCCGGTGCATGCGGTGCAGGGGTTCGCCGAAAAGCCGGATGCGGCGCGCGCCCGGCAGTACCTGGCCGACGGCAACTACCTCTGGAACAGCGGCATGTTCATGCTGCGCGCGAGCCGCTGGCTCGACGCCATCGCGCGCTACCGGCCCGACGTGCACGCGGCGTGCACGGCGGCGATGGCCGGCGCGCGCCACGACCACGATTTCATACGGCCGGACGCGCAGGCCTTCGCCGCCTGCCCGGCGGACTCGATCGACTACGCGGTCATGGAAAAGCTGCCGGGGGATGCCGCGTCGGGCATGCCGGCCAGCGTGGTGGCGCTGCAGGCCGGGTGGTCCGACCTGGGCGCCTGGGACGCGCTGTGGGACACCAGTGAACGCGATGCGCGGGGCAACGTGCTGCTGGGGCGGCAGGCGCAGCAGCTCGACTGCGCCGACTCGCTGCTGCTGGCCAACGACCGGCTGGTGGTCGGGCTGGGCCTGCGCGACGTGGTCGTGGTGGAGACGCCGGACGCGGTGCTGGTGGCCGACAAGGGCCGCACCCAGGACGTCAGGCAGGTGGTCGGCCTGCTCAAGGAGCGCGGCAGCGGCGCGCTGGTGCAGTCCCACCGCAAGGTGCACCGCCCCTGGGGCTGGTACGACAGCATCGACGCGGGCGAGCGCTTCCAGGTCAAGCGCATCGTGGTGCGCCCGGGCGCGTCGCTGAGCCTGCAGATGCACCACCACCGGGCCGAGCACTGGATCGTGGTGCGCGGCACCGCCGAGGTGACGCGCGACGAGGAGACCTTCCTGCTCGGCGAGAACGAATCCACCTACATCCCGCTGGGGCACCGGCACCGCCTGTCCAACCCCGGCAAGGTGCCGCTGGAGATCATCGAGGTGCAGTCGGGCAGCTACCTGGGCGAGGACGACATCGTGCGCTTCGACGACGTCTACGGCCGGGCGCCGCTCTGAATCCCGGGTTCAGCCGCGCGGCCCGGTCAGGCCGAGGAAGTGGTCGAGGATGTGGAAATGGTCCTCGAAGAAGGTCTCTTCCATCGCGGGCAGGGCATCGATCGCGAACCACCGCGCCTGCGCGGCGTCGTCGCCGCCGGTGACGCGGGGCAGGGCCGCATCGCCCAGATCGAAGGCGTGCACGTGGGTCACCGTGCGCCCGCGCTGGCTGCGGTCGGGGTGGTCGAAGACCACGACGCGCCGCAGCGCCGCGCGCCAGTTCGGCTCCGGCAGCGCGCAGGCGGTCTCCTCGGCCAGCTCGCGCAGGCACGACTGCCACAGCGTGTCGCGCGGTTCGAGAAAGCCGCCGGGCAGCGCCCACAGGCCTTTGCCGGGCGCGTGGCCGCGGCGGATCAGCAGCACCTGGCCCTGGCAGCGCACGAGCGCGTCGACGGTGACGAATACCGGCGGGTAGGGCGCCTGCGCCCACGAGGCGCGGTAGGCTGCGAGCGCGCGCCACTCCTCCTGCAGCGCGGCGTAGGCGGGGGTGGCGGCGAAGCGCAGCAGCATGCCGCGCGTGGCGGGCGGCACGCCGTCGCCGAATGCGGCGAGCGCCGATGCCAGCGTGGCGCGGGTGGCGCCGAAGCAGGCGTCGCGCAGCGGCGTTGCCTGCATCGCGCCCTGGCGCGCCACGCGCACCAGCTCCCAGCCGGGAAAGGCCGCGAGGTAGCTGCGGGTGTCGTCCTTCAGGTGGCCCACCAGGGCGATGCGGGCCTGCGCCGGCGCCGCGTGCGCCACGGCCGCGCGGACGGCTTGCGCCCAGCGGGGCTCGTCGTAGTAGTCGCGCACCGGCAGCGCGGTGACGCGGCCGCGCTCCGTTTCGGGGAGCGACTCGTGCAGCAGCTGCGCGCGCTCCTGCCAGGTGAAGGGGTTGCGCGGCGAGCGCGCCTGGTGCGCCGAGCCGAGGACCACCAGCACCCGCGCGGCCTGCGCGAGCGCCGCGTGCAGCAGCGCCAGGTGGCCGCTGTGCACCGGCTGGAAGCGGCCGATGAGGACGGCGACGTCGTGCTGCATGGCCCCGGGTTCAGTGGTGCGCGGCCAGGGGGCTACAGCCCGGCCGCCGCACGCAGCGCCGCGGCCTTGTCGGTCCGCTCCCAGGTGAACTCGGGCTCGTCGCGGCCGAAGTGGCCGTAGGCGGCGCTCTTGGCGTAGATCGGGCGCTGCAGGTCGAGCATCTGGATGATGCCCTTGGGACGCAGGTCGAAGTGCTCGGCCACCAGCCGGGCGATCTGCTCGTCCGGGACCACGCCCGTGCCTTCGGTGTAGACGGTGACGTTCATCGGCCGGGCGACGCCGATGGCGTAGGCCACCTGGATCTGGCACTGGCGCGCCAGGCCCGCGGCGACGATGTTCTTGGCCACGTAGCGGCAGGCGTAGGCGGCGCTGCGGTCGACCTTGGTCGGGTCCTTGCCGCTGAAGGCGCCGCCGCCGTGCGGGCAGGAGCCGCCGTAGGTGTCGACGATGATCTTGCGCCCGGTCAGGCCGCAGTCGCCCTGCGGGCCGCCGACGACGAAGCGCCCGGTGGGGTTGATCAGGTACTTGGTGTCCTTGAGCCACTCCCGGGGCAGCACCGGCTTGATGATCTGCTCGACCACGGCCTCGATGAAGCTGGCCTTCATCTTCGTCGGCGTTTCCGACTGGTCCGGGCTGTGCTGGGTGGAGAGCACCACGGTGTCGATGGAGTGCACCTTGCCGTCGATGTAGCGCATCGTCACCTGGCTTTTGGCGTCGGGCCGCAGGAAGGGCAGGGCACCGCTCTTGCGCTGCTGCGCCTGGCGCTCCATCAGCCGGTGCGCGTAGTAGATCGGCGCGGGCATCAGGGCGTCGGTCTCGTCGCAGGCGTAGCCGAACATCAGGCCCTGGTCGCCGGCGCCGGTGTTCAGGTGGTCGTCGCTCGCCTGGTCCACGCCCTGGGCGATGTCGTTGCTCTGCTTGTCGTAGGCCACCAGCACCGCGCAGCCCTTGTAGTCGATGCCGTAGTCGGTGTTGTCGTAGCCGATGCGGGCGATGGTGTCGCGCGCCACCTGGATGTAGTCCACATGGGCGTTGGTGGTGATTTCGCCGGCCAGCACCACCAGGCCGGTGTTGGTCAGCGTTTCGGCGGCCACGCGCGAGCGCTCGTCCTGGGCCAGGATGGCGTCGAGGATGGCGTCGGAGATCTGGTCGGCGACCTTGTCGGGGTGGCCCTCGGAAACCGATTCGGAGGTGAAGAGAAAGCTGTTCGCCAGTTCCATTTGAATAAACTCCACGGGTTTGAACGTTGCGTTGCCAAACTGTCGGGAGCCCTGGCGAACGCTTTAGCAGCACTTGTTTAACGTCGCCCTGCAAGTAGTTCCATAACTCGGCGACGGCGCGATTTTACTGGATCCACCATGCTTGCCCTGTACCGCCTGGCGGCGCGCTGGCCGCTGTCGCTGCTGCACGCGCTGGGCGCGGCGCTGGGCTGGCTGAGCTGGCTGGCGTCGCCCACCTACCGGCGCCGGCTGCGCGACAACGCGGCGCTGGCCGGCTACGGCTTTGCCCAGGTGCGCCCGGCGGTGGCGCACGCCGGCCGCATGGCGCTGGAGACGCCGCGCCTGTGGTTCGGCCCGCCGGTGCCCATGCGTTGGGACGGCACCGAACTGGTGGACGCCGCCTACGCCGCCGGCCGTGGCGTGGTGTTCCTGACGCCGCACTTGGGCTGCTTCGAGATCACCGCCCAGGGCCTGGCCGAGCGCTACCACGCGCGCTACGGCCCCATCACCGTGCTGTACCGTCCGGCGCGCCAGGCGGCGCTGGCGCAGGTGGTGGAGACGGCGCGCCGGCGCGAGGGGCTGGACACCGCGCCCACCACCCTGGCCGGCGTGCGCCAGATGATCAAGGCGCTGCGCGCCGGGCGCGCCGTCGGCCTGCTGCCCGACCAGGTGCCGCCCGAGGGGCAGGGTCTGTGGAGCCCGTTTTTTGGCCAGCCGGCCTACACCATGACGCTGGCGGCGCGGCTGATCCAGCAGACCGGCGCCGTGCCGCTGCTGGTGTGGGGCGAACGGCGGCCGCGCGGGCAGGGCTACGACCTGCACTTCCGCGCCCTGGCCGAGCCGCTGGCGGACGAGCTGGCGCCCGCGGTGGCGCAGATCAACCGCGAGATGGAGCGCCTGATCCGGGAATGCCCGACGCAGTACCTGTGGGGCTATGGCCGCTACAAGCAACCGCGGGAGCAGCCGGCGTGACGACCCACCCCGGCGTCTGGCTGATGCGCGCGCTGGCGCCGCTGCCGCTGCCCTGGCTGCGCGCGCTGGGCGACGTGCTGGGGCGGCTGCTGTTCGCACTGGCGCGGCGGCGGCGCCACATCGCGCTGGTCAACCTGCGGCTGGCCTTTCCCGCCTGGAGCGAGGCCGAGCGCATGGACGTGGCGCGCCGCAGCTTCATCGCCTTTGCCCAGTCCTTCATCGACCGCGCCTGGGTCTGGCACGCGCCCGACGCCGTGGTGCGCCAGCGCATCCGCCTGACCGGCGCGGTGGACGAGCTGCGCCGGCCCGAGGCGGCGGTGCTGTTTGCGCCGCACTTCTACGGCATGGACGCCGGCGGCGCGGCCATCATGCAGCAGGCGGTGGCCAAGGGCGGCAGCATCTACAGCCCGCAGTCGGGCGCCGCCACCGACGCCTGGGTGCGCGCCGGGCGCGAGCGCTTCGGCGACGTGGTGCTGATCAACCGGCGCGACGGTGTCAAGCCGGTCGTCAAGTCGCTGCGCGAGGGCCGCTACCTGTACCTGCTGCCCGACATGGACCTGGGGCCGGAGGAATCCGTCTTCGTGCCCTTCTTCGGCGTGCCGGCGGCCACCGTGCCGTCGCTGCCGCGGCTGGCGCGGCTGGGGCGCGCGCGCGTGGTGCCCACCGTCACCCGCATGACGCCCGGCGGCTACGAGGTGCAGGTGCACCCGGCCTGGAGCGGCTACCCGGGCGACGACCCGGTGGCCGACACCGCGCTGATGAACCGCCGGCTGGAAGACTGGATCCGCACCATGCCCGAGCAGTACTACTGGGTGCACAAGCGCTTCAAGACGCGGCCGGCGGGCGAGCCGTCGGTGTATGGACGCACCCCCTGAGTCGCCTTCGGCGCCATCTCCCGGAGGGGGACAACGCCAGTGGCCGGCGCAGGTCCGGCCACGGCGTTCGCTGGCCTGGCCTGCTCCGCGGTCGTTGGATGGCGATGGGCGAATGTCCTACGCCAAATAGGCATTTGGCGCGCTTCCAGGCTGCGCGAGCAGCTATCTATTTCGTAGTAACAAAGGCGCCGATGTGCGCGGCCACTTGCTGCGGCTGCTCGTGCACCACCCAGTGCGTGGCGCCGGGCATCCGTTGCACGGTCAGGCGCGGCACGTGGGCGTCCAGGCCGTCCAGCAGGCCGGGGCGCAGCGCGGTGTCGTCCAGCGCCCACAGCACCAGGGTCGGCACCTCCACGCGCACGCGCTCGGGCGGCGGCTGCGGGATGTCGGTGACGCCGCGCTGCCCCGGCGCCGGGGGCTTGAGTGGTGTGACGCGGTACAGGTTGCAGGCGCCGGTCAGGCCATGGCGCCAGACGTCGCGGTACTGCTGGCGCACGGCCTCGGTCAGCCAGCCGAAGCGCTCCGGGCCCGCGCCCATCGAGGTGAAGAACGGCCACAGGCGGCGGTAGTCGTCCTCGGCCAGCAGCGCCTCGGCGTCGGGCCGGGCCAGGAAGTTCATGTAGGCGCTGGCCTGCTGCTGCTCCGGGCTGCGCTGCAACTCGCGCGCGAAGGTGGCGGGGTGGGGCGAGTTGATGATCACCAGGTGGTCGACCTGGGCCGGGTGCGCATGCGCCGCCGCCCAGGCAAAGGCGCCCCCCCAGTCGTGCGCCACCAGGGCGTGGATGCGGCCGTCCACCCC
>CAUJIM010000035.1 GCA_963205335.1 Pseudomonadota bacterium | reverse complement strand
CGCGAGGATCACCATCGGCGAATAGCCGCTCTCGGCGATCGCGTTGGCTGCCTGGGTGGGCATCTGCGTGATCGCGAGGAAGGCGTTGAAGAGGTCGGCGCCGATCAGGATCAGGAAGATCATCGCGGTGATCTTGGCCGTGCCCAGCAGGCATTCGATCAGGCCCTTGGTGCGCATGCCGCCGCGCACGTAGGCGATCACCGCGGTCGAGGCGGCACCGACGGCTGCGCCTTCGGTCGGCGTGAAGAAGCCCGCGTACATGCCGCCCATCATGACGACGAAGACGATCACCACCGGCATCAGCTCGAGGATGGTCTTGATCTTCTGCGCCGTCGTCGCCTTCGGGCCGGCGGGGCCGGCCTTGGGGTCCACCCGAACGACGATGGCGATCGCGATCATGTAGCCGATGGCCGCGAGAACCCCCGGCACCATCGCGGCGAGGAAGAGCTTGCCGATCGACTGTTCGGTCAGGATCGCGTAGACCACCAGCACCACCGAGGGCGGGATCAGGATGCCGAGCGTTCCGCCGGCCGCCAGCGTCCCGGTGGCCAGGCGGCCGGAGTAGTTGAGCCGCTTCATCTCGGGCAGCGAGACGTGGGCCATCGTCGCCGCAGTGGCCAGCGACGAGCCGCAGATGGCGCCGAAGGCCGCGCAGGCGCCGATCGCAGCCATCGCCACGCCGCCGCGCCGATGGCCAAGCCACGCCGCCGCGGCGTTGAAGATGCCCGTCGACAGGCCCGACGCGGTGGCGAAGGACCCCATCAGCACGAACAGCGGGATCACCGAGAGCGAGTACGTCGCCGTCGCGAAGTAGGGCGCCGTGTTCATGTAGTTGAGCATCGGCGCAAGCCCCGACACCCAGACGTAGCCGACGCCGCCGACCACCAGCAGCGACAGCCCGACGTTGACGCCGAGCATCAGCAGCGCCAGCAGCACGCCGAACATCACGAAGGAGATCGTCATGCCGCTCATGACGCGATCCTCCGGGCGGTGCGCCTGCAGGGGACAGGGTGTCTCATGCGAACTCCCGTCCGCCGCGCGCCGCACGAGCGAGGCACACCAGCGTCAGCAGCGCCATCGAGAAGACCAGTGGGACGAACATCGTCCAGGTCGGGATCTGCAGCATCATCGACATGTCGTTGAACTCGTACTGGTTGACCCCGCCCAGCGCGAGCCGCCAGGTCATGAGCGCGGCGACGAGCGCGAACAGCAGGTCGCTGAACACCGCCATGGCGCGCCGCGCTGCCGGCGGGAAGCGGCTGACGAACATGTCAACGACGACGTTGCCGCCGCGCAGGTGGCAGTAGGGCAGCATCGCGAACACCGCGATCGCGGTGCCGCGCTCGGTGAGCTCGAAGTCGCCCACCAGCGGCGCGCCGAAGAAGGTGCGGCTGAGGATGCTGCCCACCGAGATGCCGGTGAAGGCCAGCATCACCAGGCCGCCGGCCACGGCAAGCCAGGTGCAGGCGCGGTCGAGCACGCGCTCCAGGCCGGGGCGCGCCGCCATCGCTGCGGCGGCACCCGCCGCGCTGCCGCCCTCGCTCATTTGTCGTACTTCGCGATCAGGGCCACCGCCTCGTCGTGCAAGGCCTTGCCGTTGGGCGTGGCGGCGATCCAGGCGTCGACCACGGGCTGCGTCGTCTTCTTCCAGCGCGCCTTCTCGTCGGGCGCCAGCTCGACGATGGTATGGCCGAGTTCCTTGGCCTGCTGCAGGCCGGGCAGCTCGGCCTCGTCCCAGGCCTTGCCGATCTCCTTGATGAAGTTGTCGCCCGAGTTCTTGTCGATGACCGCCTTGAGGTCGGCCGGCAGGCCCTCGTACTTGGCCTTGTTCATCGCCATCAGGAACACGTTCGTGTAGAGGCCGGTGACGGTGTGGAACTTGACCAGCTCGTTCAGGCGCTGCGGCTTCATCACCTCCCAGGGCACGGTGACGCCGTCGGCGACGCCGCGCGACAGCGCCTCGTAGGCCTCGGGCAGCGGCATGCCCACCGGGTTGGCGCCCATCAGCTTGAGCGCATCGCCCACCGGCTTGGTCGGCAGGCGGATCTTCTTGCCCTGCAGATCCTCCATCTTCGTGACGGCCTTGTCCTTCATGTGCACGAGGCCGGGCGCATGGCAGTGCAGCAGCAGCGGGTGAACGTCCTTGAACTCGTTGCGCATGCGCAGCTTGTAGAACTCCCAGATCGCCTGCGCGGTGGCCGAGGCGCTGGAGCCGACGACGAAGGGCAGCTCGAAGACCGCGGCGATCGGGAAGCGCCCGGGCGTGTAGCCGGGCACCGTCCAGACGATGTCGGCCACGCCGTCGCGCGCCTGGTCGAAGAGCTGCGGCGGCTTGCCGCCGAGCTGCATCGCCGGGTAGATCTCGCACTTGATGCGCCCGCCCGAATCCTTCTCGACGCGATCGGCCCAGGGCTTGAAGAGCTTGGTCTGCGCCGGGGCCATCGGCGAGAGGAAGTGCGACATGCGCAGCTTGATCGGCTCCTGCGCGCCGGCCCTGTGCGCGAAGACGCTCAGCCCGAGCGTGGCGGCTGCGCCGGTCTTCAGGACGGTGCGTCGAGATGCGTGAGTCATCGAGGTCTCCTGTGGTGAATCTGCCTTCGAGCGCGGAAGATCCGCAAAGCGCGCGGCGACATTACCACAGCGATGTCGCCGCCGGCACTGGGGGATGCGCGTTTTCCGGGCGCCTGCGTTGCGCAAAACGCGAAGAATCGGCGATTGGGTGAACGTTCATTCAACTCGCCGCGTTCGCCCGGCGCGCCGGGCCCCCAGCCCAACGCAAGCGGCCTGCATCCGCGGGCCGCTGGAACGCAAACGGCCCGCGGATGCGGGCCGTCGGGCTTGGCGGAGAGCCAGGGATTCGAACCCTGGAGCCCTTGCGGGCTGCCGGTTTTCAAGACCGGTGCAATCGACCACTCTGCCAGCTCTCCATGGGCGGCATTGTAGGTGGGGGAACCCCGGCGCCTCGTCGGCCCCGGGCCTCGCGCTGCCCTCAGTGCGCGCGCGCCTGCTCGCTGCAGTCCACCTGCACGAATTCGCGGCGGCCGCCGTCCACGCGCACCGCGGTGAGCTGGCGTCCCCAGACGCAGCCGGTGTCCAGGCCAAGCAGCGTCGGGCGGTCGATCAGGCCCTGCGCGCTCCAGTGGCCGAAGGCCACCGGCTGCGCGCGCGTGGCGCGGTCGGGGATCTCGTACCAGGGCAGGTAGCCCGGCGGCGCCTCGGTTTCCTTCGAAGCGAACTCGAGATCGCCCTCGGCGCTGCAGTAGCGCATGCGGGTGAGGGCGTTGATGACGAAGCGCCAGCGCTCGGGGCCGCTCAGCGCTTCGTGCCAGCGGCGCGGCTCGTCGCCGTACATGAGGGGCAGGAAGTCGGCGAAGCCCGGGCCGCGCACGAGGGCGTGCACCTCGTCGGCCACGCGCAGCGTGTCGGCCGTCGACCACTGCGGCGGCACGCCTGCATGCACGCACAGCCAGCCGCTGTCCAGCACCGCCAGCGGCTGCGCGCGCAGCCACTGGAGCCAGGCCTCGCGATCCGGCGCGGCCAGGATCGCGCCCAGCGTGTCGCTGCGATGCGGGCGGCGCAGTCCGGCGGCGACGACGAGCAGGTGCAGGTCGTGGTTGCCGAGCAGGCAGGTGGCCGCGCCGTCGAAGGCGCGCAGGCGCTGCAGCACCGCCAGCGAGGCCGGGCCGCGGTTGACGAGGTCGCCCAGCACGACGATGCGGTCGCGCGAAGGCGAGAAGTCGATCGCCTCCAGCAGGCGGGCCAGGGCGCGGTCGCAACCCTGCAGGTCGCCGATCAGATGAACCATCGGACGATTCTGCTACGCTTGCCTCCCCCCGAAACGCCACCGTCGGCCGCGTGCCGGCGGCGCGCATGGACGTCGCCCTCCTCCTCCTGCTCATCCTGC
>CAUJIM010000034.1 GCA_963205335.1 Pseudomonadota bacterium | reverse complement strand
CGCGAGGATCACCATCGGCGAATAGCCGCTCTCGGCGATCGCGTTGGCTGCCTGGGTGGGCATCTGCGTGATCGCGAGGAAGGCGTTGAAGAGGTCGGCGCCGATCAGGATCAGGAAGATCATCGCGGTGATCTTGGCCGTCCCCAGCAGGCATTCGATCAGGCCCTTGGTGCGCATGCCGCCGCGCACGTAGGCGATCACCGCGGTCGCCGCGGCCCCGACGGCCGCACCTTCGGTCGGCGTGAAGAAGCCGGCGTACATGCCGCCCATCATGACGACGAAGACGATCACCACCGGCATCAGCTCGAGGATGGTCTTGATCTTCTGCGCCGGCGTCGCCTTCGGGCCCGCGGGGCCGGCCTTGGGGTCGATGCGCACGACGATGGCGATCGCGATCATGTAGCCGATGGCCGCCAGGACGCCTGGCACCAGCGCAGCGAGGAAGAGCTTGCCGATCGATTGCTCGGTCAGGATCGCGTAGACCACCAGCACCACCGAGGGCGGGATCAGGATGCCGAGCGTTCCGCCGGCGGCCAGCGTCCCGGTGGCCAGGCGGCCCGAGTAGTTGAGCCGCTTCATCTCGGGCAGCGAGACGTGGGCCATCGTCGCCGCGGTGGCCAGCGACGAACCGCAGATGGCGCCGAAGGCCGCGCAGGCGCCGATCGCCGCCATCGCCACGCCGCCGCGCCGATGGCCAAGCCACGCCGCCGCGGCGTTGAAGATGCCCGTGGACAGGCCCGACGCGGTGGCGAAGGATCCCATCAGCACGAACAGCGGGATCACCGAGAGCGAATACGAGGCCGTCGCGAAGTACGGCGCCGTGTTCATGTAGTTGAGCATCGGTGCCAGCCCCGACACCCAGATGTAGCCGACGCCGCCCACCAGCAGCAGCGACAGCCCGACGTTGACGCCGAACATCAGCAGCGCCAGCAGCACGCCGAACATCACGAACGAGATGGCCATGCCGCTCATGCGAACTCCCGGCCGCCGCGCGCCACGCGCACGAGACACACCAGCGTCAGCAGCGCCATCGAGAAGACCAGCGGGACGAACATCGTCCAGGTCGGAATCTGCAGCATCATCGACATGTCGTTGAACTCGTACTGGTTGATCCCGCCCAGCGCGAGGCGCCAGGTCATGAGCGCCGCCACCAGCGCGAACAGCAGATCGCTGAACACCGCCATCGCGCGCCGTGCCGCCGGCCGGAAGCGGCTGACGAACATGTCGACGACGACGTTGCCGCCATGCAGGTGACAGTAGGGCAGCATCGCGAACACCGCAATCGCGGTGCCGCGCTCGGTGAGTTCGAAGTCGCCCACGAGCGGCGCACCGAAGAAGGTGCGGCTGATGATGCTGCCCACCGAGATGCCGGTGAAGGCCAGCATCACCAGGCCGCCCGCCACGGCAAGCCAAGTGCAGGCACGGTCGAGCGTGCGCTCCAGGCCCGGGCGCGCCGCAACGGCGGCGGCGTCGGTTTGGCTGCCGCCCTCACTCATTTGTCGTACTTCGCGATCATGGCCACCGCTTCGTCGTGCAGCGCCTTGCCGTTGGGGGTGGCGGCGATCCAGGCGTCGACCACCGGCTGCGTCGTCTTCTTCCAGCGCGCCTTCTCGTCGGGGGCCAGCTCGACGATGGTGTGTCCGAGCTCCTTGGCCTGCTGCAGGCCGGGAAGTTCGGCATCGTCCCAGGCCTTGCCGATCTCCTTGATGAAGTTGTCGCCGGAGTTCTTGTCGATCACCGCCTTCAGGTCCGCCGGCAGGCCGTCGTATTTGGCCTTGTTCATCGCCATCAGGAACACGTTCGTGTAGAGGCCGGTGACGGTGTGGAACTTGACGAGCTCGTTCAGGCGCTGCGGCTTCATCACCTCCCAGGGCACGGTGACGCCGTCGGCGACGCCGCGCGACAGGGCCTCGTAGGCCTCGGGCAGCGGCATGCCCACCGGGTTGGCGCCCATCAGCTTGAGCGCGTCGCCCACCGGCTTGGTCGGCAGGCGGATCTTCTTGCCCTGCAGATCCTCCATCTTCGTGACGGCCTTGTCCTTCATGTGAACGAGGCCGGGCGCATGGCAGTGCAGCAGCAGCGGATGCACGTCCTTGAATTCGTCGCGCATGCGCAGCTTGTAGAACTCCCAGATCGCCTGCGCGGTGGCCGAGGCGCTGGAGCCGACGACGAAGGGCAGCTCGAACACCGCGGCGACCGGGAAGCGCCCGGGCGTGTAGCCGGGCACCGTCCAGACGATATCGGCCACGCCGGTGCGCGCCTGGTCGAAGAGCTGCGGCGGCTTGCCGCCGAGCTGCATCGCGGGATAGATCTCGCACTTGATGCGCCCGCCGGAGTCCTTCTCGACGCGATCGGCCCAGGGCTTGAAGAGCTTGGTCTGTGCCGGCGCCATCGGCGAGAGGAAGTGCGACATGCGCAGCTTGATCGGCTCCTGCGCGCCGGCCCTGTGCGCGAAGACGCTCAGCCCGAGGGTGGCGGCGGCACCGGTCTTCAATACGGTGCGTCGAGATGCGTGAGTCATCGAGGTCTCCTGTGGTGAAACGGCCTTCGAGCGCGGAGGATCCGCAAAGCGCGCGGCGACATTACCACAGCGATGTCGCCGCCGGCACTGGGGGATGCGCGTTTTCGAGGCGCCGGCGTTGCGCAAAACGCGAAGAATCGGCGATTGGGTGAACGTTCATTCAACTGACCCTGAGCGCCCGGCGCGCCAGCTCGTCAGCCCAACGGAAACGGCCCGCGGATGCGGGCCGTCGGGCTTGGCGGAGAGCCAGGGATTCGAACCCTGGAGCCCTTGCGGGCTGCCGGTTTTCAAGACCGGTGCAATCGACCACTCTGCCAGCTCTCCATGGGCGGCATTGTAGGTGGGAGGCTTCTCGTGCGTGGCCTCGTGCGTGGCTGCACTTGGCCGTGCGTCGCCGTGTGCGCCTCAGTGGGGGCGTACCTGCTCGGTGCAGTCCACCTGCACGAGTTCGCGGCGGCCGCCGTCCACGCGCACCGCGGTGAGCTGGCGTCCCCAGACGCAGCCGGTGTCGATGCCCAGCAGCGCCGGGCGGTCGATGAGGCCCTGCGCGCTCCAGTGCCCGAAGGCCACCGGCTGCGCGCGCGTGGCGCGGTCGGGGATCTCGTACCAGGGCAGGTGACCTGGCGGCGCCTCGGTCTCCTTGGACGCGAACTCAAGCTCGCCCTCGGCGCTGCAGTAGCGCATGCGGGTGAGGGCGTTGATGATGAAGCGCCAGCGCGGCGGCCCGGCCAGCGCCTCGTGCCAGCGGCGCGGCTCGTCGCCGTACATCAGCGGCAGGAAGTCCGCGAAGTCCGGGCCGCGCACGAGGTCGTGCACCTCGTCGGCCAGGCGCAGCGTGTCGGCCGTCGACCACTGCGGCGGCACGCCGGCGTGCACGCACAGCCAGCCGCTGTCCAGCACCGCCAGCGGCTGCGCGCGCAGCCACTGGAGCCAGGCCTCGCGATCTGGCGCGGCCAGGATCGCGCCCAGCGTGTCGCTGCGATGCGCGCGGCGCAGGCCGGCGGCGACGACGAGCAGGTGCAGGTCGTGGTTGCCGAGCAGGCAGGTGACCGCGCCTTCGAAGGCGCGCAGGCGCTGCAGCACCGCCAGCGAGGCCGGGCCGCGGTTGACGAGGTCGCCCAGCACGACGATACGGTCGCGCGAAGGCGAGAAGTCGATCGCCTCCAGCAGGCGGGCAAAGGCGCGGTCGCAACCCTGCAGGTCGCCGATCAGATGAACCATCGGACGATTCTGCTACGCTTGCCTCCCCCCGAAACGCCACCGTCGGCCGCGTGCCGGCGGCGCGCATGGACGTCGCCCTCCTCCTCCTGCTCATCCTGC
>CAUJIM010000033.1 GCA_963205335.1 Pseudomonadota bacterium | reverse complement strand
TGGTGGCCTGGGGCGGAATCGAACCACCGACACAAGGATTTTCAATCCTCTGCTCTACCAACTGAGCTACCGGGCCAGAGCGGGCAATTATAGGTGGAAAACCTGCCTTCCAAGGAGGCACCTGGCCTCAATTGCTGCGTTTGTTGCGCCCCAGATCGACGCCGAGCTGGCGCAGCTTGCGGTACAGGTGAGTGCGCTCCAGGCCGGTCTTTTCGGCGACGCGCGTCATCGAGCCGCCTTCTCGCGCGAGGTGGAATTCGAAGTACGCCTTCTCGAACCCGTCGCGCGCTTCGCGCAGCGGCCGGTCCAGGTCAAACCCCTGGTGCGGCAATGGCTGGGGATCGGTGGCGGGCTCGGGCTGCGCCGAGAGGGCCGCTGGTGCTCCGGGCAAAGCCATGGGGGAGCGGCCCGCGCCGTTCGTCGACCGGGCACCGTTGGGCGCGGCGCGCGCCAAGCCCTGCTCCACTGCCTTCAGCAGCTTTTGCAGCGTGATGGGTTTCTCGAGGAAGGAATAGGCGCCGATGCGCGTGGCCTCCACCGCGGTGTCGATCGTGGCATGGCCGCTCATCATGATGACAGGCATGGTGAGCAGGCCCGCGGCGGCCCATTCCTTGAGCAGCGAAACACCATCGGTATCGGGCATCCAGATGTCGAGCAGCACCAGGTCGTAGCTGTTCGATTCACGTGCCACACGCGCCTGGCCGGCGTTTTCGGCTAGGTCTACGCCGTGGCCCTCGTCGCTGAGTATTTCGGACAGAAGATCCCGGATCCCCAGCTCGTCATCGACCACCAGAATATTTGCCATGTCTGTAGATGCGCCCTCACGATGTGCGCAGTGGTCTCGTCATGCACTCGATCTCGCCACCTTCGCCGCAGGTTCGAATGATAACGACACTTGCGCGCCGAGCACCACGCCTTCCTCGACGAGGTTGGACAGATCGACGCGCGCGCCGTGGTCTTCAGCGATCTTCTTGACCACGGCCAGGCCCAGCCCGGTGCCGTGCGGCTTGGTGGTGACATAGGGTTCGAACGCGCGCCGCAGGATAGCCTCGGGAAAACCGGATCCGCTGTCGCTCACCGTCAGGCGAACGCGGTTCGCGTTCTCGCTCCAGTGGGTGCCGATGCGCACCGGCGCCGGCGGCTGACCCGATCGCGCCGCGCGCTGCAGCGTCGCGTCCTGCGCGTTCTGCAGCAGGTTGTGCACTACCTGGCGCAGCTGCTGGGCGTCGGCGCGCACCAGCGGGCAGTGCGGATCGAGCTGCGCCTGCACCGCCACCGCCGCATTTTCCGCGCCGTACAGGTGCAGGATTTCGCCGACCAGCGCGTTCAGGTCCAGCGGCTGCAGTTCGGCCGCCGGCAGGCGCGCGTAGTCACGGAATTCGTTGACGAGCCGCTTCATCGCGTCCACCTGCTCGACGATGGTCTTCACGGACTTGGCCAGGATCGCGGCGTCCGCGGGCTCGAGCTTGCCGTCGAGCTTGAAGGCCAGGCGCTCGGCCGAGAGCTGGATCGGGGTGAGCGGATTCTTGATTTCGTGCGCCAGGCGCCGCGCCACCTCGCCCCAGGCCTGCGCACGCTGCGCGGAGACGATTTCGGAGATGTCGTCGAACACCAGCAGGCGGGTGTTGTCGGGCAGTTCCGCGCCGCGCGCCACCAGGCTCGTGCCTTGCGCGTCCAGACCCATGGCGGCGGCGCTGACACTGGCGGGGCGCAGCTCGAGCGGCTGCTGCCAATGTTCCAGTCCATGGTGGTCCTGGCTGCGCAGGAAATCGTCGAACTGCCGCTGCACCGCCGCCGCGAATTCCGCGAGGTCGGGCACCTCGGCCAGGGCCCTGCCTTCGTAGGCGGCCAGGGGCACGCGCAGGATGCGCGTCGCGCCGGGATTGGCGCTGCGGATGCGGCCCTGCGCGTCCAGCACGATCACGCCGGCCGTGAGGTTGTCCAGGATGGTCTGCAAGCGCCCGTGCGCCTGCTCGAGCTGCGCCATGCTGCGCCCCGCCGTCACCCGCGCATCCGACAATTGCTGCGTCATGAGGGCGAACGCCCGCGTCAGTTCGCCCAATTCGTCGTGGCTCGCCAGTGCCGCCTTGGGCGCGAGGTTGCCCGCCGCGACTTCGCGCACGCCATCGGCCAGTACCAGCAGCGGGCGCGCCAGCTGGTTGCCCAGGATCACCGCCAGCAGCACCGCGCCAAGGACCGCCAGGAACAGGCTCAGCGTGAGCGTGCCGATGTACATGCGCCGCAGGCCGACGCGCGCCAGCGCGCGCTCCTGGTACTCGCGGTTGGCCTGCTGCACCGCCAGCGCGTTGGCCACCAGGGCCTGCGGCAGCGCCAGCGTCGCCTCCAGGAAGCGTGGCTCCGCCAGTAGCCCGACGCGCGGGTTGGTCACGAGCGCCAGCACGCGCACGCGCGCATGCTCCGCGCGCGGGTCGGTCACGTCGTCCAGTCCCTCGAGCTGCCAGGTCACCCGCTGGTCCTGCGCCTGGCGCAGCATCTGCGCGCTGGGCCGCTCCGGGTTGAGCGTGAACAGCGAGCGGCCTGCGCTGGCCAGCGCCTGGCCGGTACTGCTCCAGAGCACCAGGTCGCTCGCGCCCAGCTGGTCGCGCATGCGCTCGAGCACCAGCCCGGCGGCCGCGTCGGGCACTTGCGCCAACTGGTTGCCGGCGCTGCGGGTATTGCTCGCCATGTCGCCGGCGAGCGTGTCCAGCGTGACGCGCGCCAGGCTCACGCCGGCATTGAGCGCGCCCTCCACCTCGACGTCGAACCAGCTCTCGATGGAGCGGGAGACGAACTGGTAGGACACGACGTAGATCAGCACGCCCGGCACCACGCCCACCAGCGCGAAGATGGCCGCCAGCTTGAGCAGCAGCCGGCTGCCGAAGCGCCCGCGCCTGAGGCGCATCAGCAAGCGCACGCCGCCCCAGACGAAGATGGCCAGCAGCAAGGCCGCCACCAGCACGTTGACGAGCACGAGCCAGGTGAAATTGCGCTCGTAGAGCGCGCGGTTGTTGGTCGCCAGCGTGAGCAGGAACAGCAGCACGATGGCGATGGCCGACATCACGCCGGCACCCAGCCCGATGGCCCAGCGCACGGACCGCGAGCGGCGCGCGGCGCGGCGCGCCGACCCGGCCGAACGCGGCGGCGCGCCGTCGCTCACGACGCGGTCTCCGGCAGTGCAGGAGCGGCGGGCGGCAGGGGCGCGCTGCCTTCCAGGTGCAGGTTCCAGTTGGCTCCACCCACCGTGCCCCACTGCAGCGGGCGCGGTAGCTGCGAGGTATCGAGCCGGAATTCGAAGCGCACCAGGTACGCCGTGTCCTCGTCGACGGCGCCCGCCTCGGCGATCTGCCAGCGGGAGATGCGCTGCATCGCCTGCAGCGCATCGTCCAGCGCGTCGTAGGTCTGCCCCAGCACCATCCCGAGGCCGCTCATCGTGAGCGGCTGCGACGACTGCGCCAGCCGCCAGCGGCGCGTCAGCGGCTGGTAGCTCAGGCGCAGGTAGCGCACGGCCTGCGCCTGCACCTTGTCGCTCCAGTACCAGCGCTGGCGCAGCACCTGCGCCTGGGTGACGAAGTGCATGGCGATGCCCTTGTTCAGCGCGTCCTCGACGAGGCGCGGCAGGCGCAGCTGCATCGCCGCCGAGAGAAACACACCCTCGGGTGCACGTTCCACCTGCAGCGCCACGGCCCGCGCCGCCTCCTGCGCATGCAGTGCGGGCAGCGCCCAGCACAGGGCCAGCCAGAGCAGCAATGCGCGCGCGGCCCGTCCCCTGCCGGCGCTCTCAGCCGGCCGACTTGTGCAGGAGTGCGTAGAAGAAACCATCGTGCTCACCGGTCCCATTGTCCGGGACGACGGCCCCGGCGCCAGGTCCGACGGGCAACAAATGGCCCGGCGACGGCATCAGGTCCGCGTCGGTGTTGCGCGCAAGGAACGCCTCGACCCGCTCCTGCCCCTCGGCCAGGAAGACCGAGCAGGTGCAGTACAGCAGCCGCCCCCCGGGGCGCACGCAGGGCCAGAGCCGCGACAGCAGGCGCTCCTGTTGCGCCGCCAGGGCGGCGATGTCGCTTTCGCGGCGCAGCCAGCGCACATCGGGATGGCGGCGCACGATGCCCGAGGCGGTGCACGGCGCATCGAGCAGGACGGCGTCAAAGGGCTCGCCGCCCGCCTGCCGCCACCAGTCCCCCGGCTCGGCGGCATCGGCCACCAGCACCTGGGCTCGCAGCCCCAGGCGGTGCAGGTTCTCGTCGATGCGCCGCGCGCGCTGCGCGTCCCGCTCCAGCGCCGTCACCTGCCATGGCGCGCCGCGGGCGGCCGCGTGGTCGAGCAGGTGCGCGGTCTTGCCGCCCGGCGCGGCGCAGGCATCGAGCAGCCGCAGCGGCTGGCGCGGGTCGAGCCCCGCGAGCAGCAGCGGCGCCGCGCGCTGCGCCGCCGCGTCCTGCACCGAGACCCATCCCTGGGCGAAGCCGGGGAGCTGCTGCACCGGCACCGCATGGCGCAGCACCACCCCCGTCGCGCCGAGCGGAATTGCTTCCATATGCAGAGCGGCCAGCGCTTGCAGATACTGGGCCTGGGTCGTTTTCGACTCAGAAACGCGCAACACCAGCGAAGGCTGCACATCGCTCGCCTGCAGTATCTGCGCCCAGTGCCGGGGATGGTCGTGGCGCAGGCGCCGCAGCCACCACGCGGGATGGTTCCAGCGCGCGACGTCGTCGCGCTCGCTCGCCGCCACCCGCGCCTCGCGTTCCCGCAGGAAGCGCCGCAGGCAGGCATTGACGAACCCCGCATGCGCGCGCGAGGGCGCATGCCGCTTGGCCGCCTCCACCGCCTGGTCGACCAGGGTGAACGGCTCGTAGGGCGCCCGTTGCGGGTCCCAGGTCAGCGCCAGCGCGACGCACAGCAGCGCATCGACCCGCGCCGGCGGCGGGCGCGGCGCGAGCCCGCGGCGCAAGGCCTGGGCGCGGCCGAGCTGGCGCAAGGCCTGGAACAGCAGCGCCTGCGCGCCGGGCCGCAGCGGCGCGGGCACGCCCTCCAGGGCCAGGGTTGCGGAAGCGCCGCCGCGCACCGCCTGCAGCGCATCGGCGGCGGCGCCGAGCAGCTGCCAGAGCGCCGGCGGCGATGCGCTCACAGGCCCTGCGTCTTGCGAAAGCCGAACAGCCATGCGAGCACGCTGGCCGGGAACTGGCCCACGGCCAGGTTGTACTGCCGCACCGCCTCGCTGAAGGCGCTTTGGGCCGGCACGCATTGCTGGCGCAGACTCTCGCGCTCGCGCGTCCAGTGCGTCAGATCGGCGGGCACCTCGCCATCCGCGCCCTGCGGCGCGGCCACCAGCGCCCGCCAGGCGGCATCGAGCACCTGCGCGCCCGTGGCCAGCGCAGCCATGGCACTGCCGTCGAGCGGCCTGGCGCGCGCCACGGCGAGCGACGCGCCGAACTGCGTCGTCGCCGCCTGCACGGCCGCATGCGCATCGGCCGCGGCGGTGGCCGCCACCACGGCGCCGAGCGCCGCCTGGTAGTCGCCCAGCAGCGCGATCCAGCGCACCAGGAAAGTGTCCAGCGCGCCGAAGCAGCGCACCACCTCGAAGCGCAGCCGCACCAGCCGGTTGTACGCACCGACGCACCAGAACAGCGACACGGCCAGAAGCAGCCAAGGCAGCCACGTCATCGCGTCACGCCCCCAGGCATCCAGGCCAGCGCGCGGGCGGGGGCCTCACCAGCCGCCGGCCCACCCGCGGCCTCAGGCCTGCGCCTCGCCGCTCCCCGCGACCGCCTCGTGCGCGCCCTCGGCATCGCCGGCGGTCGCCGCGGCCAGCTCCGCCGCCTCGGCATCCTCGATGGCGCGGCGCTCGGCCTCGTCCATCGCGTCCTTGGCCTTGCGCGCCTGGTGGTAGGCCAGGCCCGTGCCGGCCGGAATCAGGCGGCCGACGATGACGTTCTCCTTCAGGCCGCGCAGCTCGTCGCGCTTGCCCATGATGGCGGCCTCGGTGAGCACGCGCGTGGTTTCCTGGAAGGACGCGGCGGAGATGAAGCTGTCGGTGGACAGGCTGGCCTTGGTGATGCCCAGCAGCAGGTTGGCATAGGTCGCCGGGATCTTGCCGTCGCGCTGCAGCTGCTCGTTGGTGTTGAGCACCTCGGAGCGTTCGACCTGCTCGCCCGCGATGTAGCTGGACTCGCCGGGGTTGTCGATCACGACGCGGCGCAGCATCTGGCGCACGATCACCTCGATGTGCTTGTCGTTGATCTTCACGCCCTGCAGGCGGTAGACGTCCTGCACCTCGTCGACGATGTAGCGCGAGAGCTCCTCGATGCCCAGCAGGCGCAGGATGTCCTGCGGATCGGCCGGGCCGTCGACGATGTGCTCGCCCTTGTTCACCACCTGGCCTTCGTGCACCAGGATGTTCTTCTCCTTGGGCACCAGCTCGTCCCAGACCTTGCCGTCCGGGTCGGTGATCTGCAGGCGCACCTTGCCCTTGGTCTCCTTGCCGAAGGAGATCGTGCCGGTCATCTCGGCCAGCATGCCCTTGTCCTTGGGGCTGCGGGCCTCGAACAGCTCGGCCACGCGCGGCAGGCCGCCCGTGATGTCGCGCGTCTTCTGGCCTTCGACCGGAATGCGCGCCAGCACCTCGCCGGGGCCGACGTCCTGGCCGTCGCGCACCTGGATCAGCGCGCCGACCTGGAAACCGATCGCCACCGCGTGGTCGGTGCCGGGGATCTTGATCTCCTGGCCGCTCGCGTCGATCAGCTTGACCAGCGGGCGCACCACCTTGGCGGAGCCGCGGCGCTTGGGGTCGATCACCACCAGCGTCGACAGGCCCGTGACCTCGTCGACCTGCTTGGCCACCGTCAGGCCTTCCTCGATGTTCTCGAACCGCACCCGCCCCGCGTACTCGGTGATGATGGGGCGCGTGAGCGGGTCCCAGTGCGCCAGGTGCGTGCCGGCCTTGATCTGCTGGTCGGCCTTGACCGCCAGTGTCGCGCCGTAGGGCACGCGGTGGCGTTCGCGCTCGCGGCCGTGCTCGTCGTGGATCACGATCTCGCCCGAACGCGCGATCACCACCAGCTCGCCCTTGGAGTTGGTGACGTAGCGCATCGTGGTGTTGAAGCCCACGCTGCCGTTGGACTTGGCTTCCACGCCCGAGGCCACCGCCGCGCGCGACGCCGCGCCGCCGATGTGGAAGGTGCGCATGGTCAGCTGCGTGCCGGGCTCGCCGATGGACTGGGCGGCGATCACGCCCACGGCTTCGCCGAGGTTGATCAGGCCGCCGCGGCCGAGGTCGCGGCCATAGCACCTGGCGCACAGGCCGTAGCGGGTCTCGCAGGTGAGCGGGGTGCGCACCTTGACCTCGTCCACGCCCGCGGCCTCCAGCTCGTCGATCACTTCCTCGCTCAGCAGCGTGCCCGCCGCCACCAGTACCGCGTGGCTTTCGGGGTGCGGCACGTCCTCGGCCGCCACGCGGCCCAGGATGCGCTCGCGCAGCGATTCGATGACCTCGCCGCCCTCGACGACGGCGCGCATCAGCGTGCCGTTGTGCGTGCCGCAGTCGTCCTCGGTCACGACCAGGTCCTGCGTCACGTCCACCAGGCGGCGCGTGAGGTAGCCCGAGTTGGCGGTCTTGAGCGCCGTGTCGGCCAGGCCCTTGCGCGCCCCGTGCGTGGAGATGAAGTACTGCAGCACGTTCAACCCCTCGCGGAAGTTGGCCGTGATCGGCGTCTCGATGATCGAGCCGTCCGGCTTGGCCATCAGGCCGCGCATGCCGGCGAGCTGGCGGATCTGCGCCGCGCTGCCGCGGGCGCCCGAGTCGGCCATCATGTAGATGGAGTTGAACGACTCCTGGTCCACTTCCTTGCCGTGGCGGTCCGTGGTCTTCTCGACCTTGAGCTGGTCCATCATGACGCGCGAGACGTCGTCGCCCGCCTTGCCCCAGATGTCCACCACCTTGTTGTAGCGCTCGCCAGCGGTGACCAGGCCCGAGACGTACTGCTGCTCGATCTCCTTCACTTCCTTCTCGGCGCGGCCGATGATCTCGGCCTTCTGCGGCGGCACCAGCATGTCGTCCACGCAGATCGAGATGCCGGCGTGCGTCGCAAGGCGGAAGCCGTTCTGCAGCAGCTTGTCGGCGAACACCACGGTTTCCTTCAGGCCGCACTTGCGGAACGACGCGTTGATCAGGCGCGAGATTTCCTTCTTCTTGAGCGCCTTGTTCAGGTTGGAGAACGCCAGGCCCTTGGGCAGGATCTCCGACAGCAGCGCACGGCCCACCGTGGTCTCCACCAGGCTGGTGGAGGGTTCGAACTCGCCGCTGTCCTTGTTCTTGCTCCATTGCGCGAGACGCACGCGGATCCTGCTGGTGAGCTCCACCTCGCCCGCGTCGAGCGCGCGCTGCACCTCGGCCACGTCCATGAAGGTCATGCCTTCACCCTTGCCGTTGACGCGCTCGCGCGTGGCGTGGTACAGGCCCAGCACCACGTCCTGCGAAGGCACGATGGAGGGCTCGCCCGAGGCCGGGAACAGCACGTTGTTCGATGCCAGCATCAGCGTGCGCGCCTCGAGCTGCGCCTCCACCGACAGCGGCACGTGCACGGCCATCTGGTCGCCGTCGAAGTCGGCGTTGAAGGCGGCGCAGACCAGCGGGTGCAGCTGGATCGCCTTGCCCTCGATCAGGATGGGCTCGAACGCCTGGATGCCCAGGCGGTGCAGCGTCGGCGCGCGGTTGAGCATCACCGGGTGCTCGCGGATCACCTCTTCGAGGATGTCCCACACCACCGGCGTGCCGCTCTCCACTTCCTTCTTCGCCGCCTTGATGGTGGTGGCGATGCCCATGGCCTCCAGGCGCGAGAAGATGAAGGGCTTGAAGAGTTCGAGCGCCATCAGCTTGGGCAGGCCGCACTGGTGCAGCTTGAGCTGCGGGCCCACGGTGATGACCGAGCGGCCGGAATAATCGACGCGCTTGCCCAGCAGGTTCTGGCGGAAGCGCCCGCCCTTGCCCTTGATCATGTCGGCCAGCGACTTGAGCGCGCGCTTGTTCGCGCCCGTCATCGCCTTGCCGCGGCGGCCGTTGTCCAGCAGGCTGTCCACGGCCTCCTGCAGCATGCGCTTTTCGTTGCGCGCGATGATCTCGGGGGCCTTGAGTTCCAGCAGGCGGCGCAGGCGCGAGTTGCGGTTGATGACGCGGCGGTACAGGTCGTTCAGGTCCGAGGTGGCGAAACGGCCACCGTCCAGCGGCACCAGCGGGCGCAGGTCGGGCGGCAGCACCGGCAGCACTTCGAGGATCATCCACTCGGGCTTGATGCCCGACTTCTTGAAGCCTTCGAGCACCTTCAGGCGCTTGGTGTTCTTCTTGACCTTGGCCTCGGAGCCGGTCAGGTCGCCGCGCAGGCGCTCGATCTCGGTGTCCAGCTCGATCGCCTGCAGCAGGTCCTTGATGCCCTCGGCGCCCATCTTGGCGACGAACTCGTCGCCGTACTCCGCGACCTTGGCGTCGTAGTCGTCCTCGCTCATGATGCCGCCCTTCTTGAGCGGCGTCATGCCCGGGTCGGTGACCACGTAGGCCTCGAAGTACAGCACGCGCTCGATGTCGCGCAGCGTCATGTCCAGCACCAGGCCCAGGCGCGAGGGCAGGCTCTTCAAGAACCAGATGTGGGCGCAGGGCGCGGCCAGGTCGATGTGGCCCATGCGCTCGCGGCGCACCTTGGCCTGCGTGACCTCGACGCCGCACTTCTCGCAGATCACGCCGCGGTGCTTCAGGCGCTTGTACTTGCCGCACAGGCACTCGTAGTCCTTGATCGGGCCGAAGATCTTGGCGCAGAACAGGCCGTCGCGCTCGGGCTTGAAGGTGCGGTAGTTGATGGTCTCGGGCTTCTTGACCTCGCCGAAGGACCAGGAGCGGATTTTCTCGGGCGACGCCAGGCCGATCTTGATGGCATCGAAATGCTCATCGGGCGTGAATTGCTTGAACAGGTCGAGTAGCGATTTCATGTGACTCTTTCCCTTGCATCAAAAATACTAGCTGGTCGCGCTTGCTGTACAAAGATTTCAATATGTAAACATACCGAAATCTTTTATAGACAAGCGCTGGCAGCTCACTTTTTCATTCCATCCACTCGGCTTCAGGAGCGGTCCATCTCGATGTCCAGGCCCAGGGAGCGAATCTCCTTGACCAGCACGTTGAACGACTCGGGCATGCCGGCCTCGATCGCGTGTTCACCCTTGACGATGCTCTCGTACACCTTGGTGCGGCCCTGCACGTCGTCGGACTTGACGGTGAGCATCTCCTGCAGCACGTAGGCGGCGCCGTAGGCCTCCAGCGCCCAGACTTCCATCTCGCCGAAGCGCTGGCCGCCGAACTGCGCCTTGCCGCCCAGCGGCTGCTGCGTCACCAGCGAGTACGGGCCGGTCGAGCGCGCATGCATCTTGTCGTCCACCAGGTGGTGCAGCTTGAGGTAGTGCATGTAGCCCACCGTCGTCGGGCGTTCGAAGCGCTCGCCGGTGCGCCCGTCGTACAGCCACGCCTGCGTGCGCGGCTGCGTCAGGCCCTTGGCCCTGGCGACCTCGTCGGGATAGGCCAGCTGCAGCATGTCCTTGATCTCGGCCTCGGAGGCGCCGTCGAACACCGGCGAGGCATAGGGCACGCCATCGACCAGGTTGGCGGCCATCGCCATCAGCTCGTCGTCCGAGAACTGGCCCAGCGCTTCCTTGCGGCCCTGCGCGTTGTAGATCTGCTCGAGGAACTTGCGCACCTCGGCCACCTTGGCCTGGCGCTGCAGCATGTCGCCGATGCGCTGGCCCAGGCCCTTGGCGGCCCAGCCCAGGTGCACTTCGAGCACCTGCCCGATGTTCATCCGCGAGGGCACGCCCAAGGGGTTGAGCACGATGTCGGCGGGCGTGCCGTCTTCCATGTAGGGCATGTCCTCGACCGGCACGATCTTGGAGACCACGCCCTTGTTGCCGTGGCGCCCGGCCATCTTGTCGCCGGGCTGCAGGCGGCGCTTGACGGCCAGGTACACCTTGACCATCTTGAGCACGCCGGCGGGCAGCTCGTCGCCCTGCGTGAGCTTCTTCCTCTTTTCCTCGAACGCCAGGTCGAACTCGTGGCGCGTGTGCTCCATCGCGTTCTTCATCGATTCGAGCTGCGCGGCCACCGTGTCGTCCGCCAGGCGGATGTCGAACCAGTGGAAGCGCTCCACGCTCGCGAGGTAGGCCTTGTCGATCTTGCTGCCCTTGGCCAGCTTCTGCGGCCCGCCGTTGACCACCTTGCCCACCAGCAGTTTCTCGATGCGGTCGAACGCATCGGCCTCGACGATGCGCAGGCGGTCGTTCAAATCGAGGCGGTAGCGCTTGAGCTCGTCATCGATGATCTGCTGCGCCCGCTTGTCGCGCACGATGCCCTCGCGGGTGAAGACCTGCACGTCGATCACCGTGCCCTGCGAGCCCTGCTCGACGCGCAGCGAGGTGTCCTTCACGTCGCTCGCCTTCTCGCCGAAGATCGCGCGCAGCAGCTTTTCCTCGGGCGTCAGCGTGGTCTCTCCCTTGGGCGTGACCTTGCCGACCAGCGTGTCGCCGGGCAGCACCTCGGCGCCGACGTAGATGATGCCGGAGTCGTCCAGGCGGTTGAGCTGCTGCTCGGACAGGTTGGGAATGTCGCGCGTGATTTCCTCGGCACCCAGCTTGGTGTCGCGCGCCATCACCACCAGTTCCTCGATGTGCACGCTGGTGTAGCGGTCTTCGGCCACCACGCGCTCGCTGATCAGGATCGAGTCCTCGAAGTTGTAGCCGTTCCACGGCATGAAGGCGATCAGCATGTTCTGCCCGATCGCGATCTCGCCCAGGTCGGTCGAGGCGCCGTCGGCGATCACGTCGCCCTTGGCCAGCGCGTCGCCCTTCTTGACGATGGGGCGCTGGTGGATATTGGTGTTCTGGTTGGAGCGCTGGTACTTGATGAGGTTGTAGATGTCCACGCCCACCTCGCCGGCCACGGCCTCGTCGTCGTGCACGCGGATCACGATGCGCGTGGCGTCCACGTAGTCGACGATGCCGCCGCGCTCGGCCACCACCACGGTGCCCGAATCCACGGCCGCGACGCGCTCGATGCCGGTGCCCACGAGCGGCTTTTCCGGACGCAGCACGGGCACGGCCTGGCGCGACATGTTGGCGCCCATCAGCGCGCGGTTGGCGTCGTTGTGCTCCAGGAAGGGCACGAGAGACGCGGCCACCGAGACGATCTGCGCCGGCGACACGTCCATGTACTGCACGCGGTCGGCCGACACCAGCGTCGACTCGCCCTGCTCGCGCGCCGAGACCAGGTCGCCCGTCAGGCGCCCCTTCTCGTCCAGCGCGGCGTTGGCCTGGGCGATGATGTACTTGCCCTCTTCGATGGCCGAGAGGTAGTCGATCTCGTCGGTCACCTTGCCGTCCACCACGCGGCGGTACGGGGTTTCGATGAAGCCGTACTCGTTCAGGCGCGCGTACAGCGCCAGCGAGTTGATCAGGCCGATGTTCGGGCCTTCCGGCGTCTCGATCGGACACACGCGGCCGTAGTGCGTGACGTGCACGTCGCGCACCTCGAAGCCGGCGCGCTCGCGCGTCAGACCGCCCGGGCCCAGGGCCGAGACGCGGCGCTTGTGCGTGATCTCGGCCAGCGGGTTGGTCTGGTCCATGAACTGCGACAGCTGCGAGGCGCCGAAGAACTCCTTGAGCGCCGCGGAAATCGGCTTGGAGTTGATCAGGTCATGCGGCATCAGCGGCTCCTGCTCGGCCTGGCCCAGGCGCTCCTTCACGGCCTTCTCGATGCGCGCCAGGCCCGTGCGGTACTGGTTCTCGGCCAGCTCGCCGACGCAGCGCACGCGGCGGTTGCCCAGGTGGTCGATGTCGTCCACCTCGCCGCGGCCGTTGCGCAGGTCCACCAGGATCTTGACCACGGCCAGGATGTCGTCGTTGGACAGCACCATGGGGCCGGTGGCCTCGTCGCGGCCCACCTTGGCATTGAACTTCATGCGCCCGACGCGCGAGAGGTCGTAGGTATCGGGGTTGTAGAACAGGCGCTGGAACAGGGCCTGCACGGCGTCCTCGGTCGGCGGCTCGCCGGGGCGCATCATGCGGTAGATCGCCACGCGCGCGGCGAATTCATCGTTGGTCTCGTCGATGCGCAGCGTCTGCGAGATGTACGGGCCCTGGTCGAGCTCGTTGGTGTGGATGCACGGCAGCTCCTGGATGCCGGCGGTGCGCAGCTTCTTGAGCAGGGCTTCGGTCAGCTCCTCGTTGGCGCGGGCGATGATCTCACCCGTCTCGCCGTCGACCACGTCGTGCGCCAGCACGCGGCCGATCAGGAAATCTTCCGGCACGCTGATGTGCGTGGTCTTCGACTGTTCGAGCTCGCGCGTATGGCGCGCGGTGATGCGCTTGTCCTTGGCGACGATCACCTTGCCCGCCTTGTCGGTGATGTCGAAGCGCGCCACCTCGCCCTTCAGGCGCTCGGCGACGAATTCCATCTGCGCGCCCGAGTCCATCAGGCGGAAGTTGTCGTTGACGAAGAAGTGCGCCAGGATCTGCTCGGGGTTCAGGCCGATCGCGCGCAGCAGGATGGTCACCGGCATCTTGCGGCGGCGGTCCACGCGGAAGTACAGGATGTCCTTGGGATCGAACTCGAAGTCGAGCCACGAACCGCGGTAGGGAATGATGCGCGCCGAGAACAGCAACTTGCCCGAGCTGTGCGTCTTGCCCTTGTCGTGCTCGAAGAACACGCCGGGCGAGCGGTGCAGCTGGCTGACGATCACGCGCTCGGTGCCGTTGATGATGAACGAACCCTTGTCGGTCATGCGCGGCACTTCGCCCATGTAGACCTCCTGCTCCTTCACCTCCTTGACCACCTTGTTCTGCGAAGTCGAGGACTCGCGGTCGTAGATGATCAGCCGCACCTTGGCACGCACGGCCGAAGCGTAGGTCAGGCCCCGGGTCTGGCACTCGCGCACGTCGAACGTCGGCTTGGCCAGGCCGTACTCGACGAACTTCATCTCGACGAAGCCGTTGTGCGAAACGATCGGGAAGGCGGCATTGAACGCCGCCTGCAAGCCCTCGTCGCTGCGCTTCTTGGGGGGGACGTCAGCTTGCAGGAACGCGGTGTACGCGTCCTTCTGCATCTGCAACAGGTACGGTACTTGGAGCACGCTGTCACGGCTGCCGAAACTCTTGCGGATGCGCTTGCGTTCGGTGTAGCTGTACGTGGATGTTTGGGCCATGAGATCTCCGGGCAAAGACAGAAAACAGGGTCTTCGACGACTCGCCCCACAAGGCGGCACTTGCGGGCTTGGCGGTTGGCCACTACCAACCATGGCGGACGGCGATGCATTGCACATCGCCCGAGCCAAGGCATCTTCCGTGGTCGGACAAGACAGAAGACACTAGAGAACCGTCTCAGGCGTTTTCCCCTCGGCCTCGAACCCTCGGGAAACCGGCCTGAACCGGTTTTCTGGTGCACTCTGCGGGCACCAGCCCACAAGCACCGAGGGCTGGAGGCCCCGGACAAGGCCTCCAGCCCAGCGCAGTCGGCGTGCTTACTTGAGCTCGGCCTTGGCGCCGGCGTCGGCCAGCTTCTTGGCGGCGGCCTCGGCGTCGGCCTTGGGCATCGCTTCCTTGACGGTCTTGGGCGCACCATCGACCAGGTCCTTGGCCTCCTTCAGGCCCAGGCCGGTGATCTCGCGCACGGCCTTGATGACGGAAACCTTGTTGGCGCCCACGTCGGTCAGCACCACGTCGAACTCCGTCTTCTCCTCGACCGCAGCCGCGCCACCCGCGGCGGCGCCACCGGCGGCCGGGGCCGCCATGGCGGCGGCGCTCACGCCGAATTTCTCTTCAATCGCCTTGACCAGGTCGTTGAGCTCCAGCACCGTCATGCCGTCGAGCGCGGTCAGGAATGCGTCTTTATCGAATGCCATTTTGATGTCCTACAAATGTTGGTTGTTACGTACACGCGTGCAGATCGGCGCCTCAGGCGGCGGCCGCAGCACCTTCGCCTTTTTTCGCCGCCAGCGCGCCCAGCACCACGGCGGTGCGGGAAATCGGCGACATGAGCAAGCCGCACAACTGCGCCAGCAACACCTCCTTGGAGGGGATGCTCGCCAGCTCTTTCACGCCGTTCACGTCCAGGGCCTTGCCCGCGAAGGCGCCGCCGCGAATCACCAGCTTGTCGTTGGTCTTCGCGAAATCGGCCACCACCTTCGCGGCGGCCACGGCGTCCTCGGAGAAGCCGTAGATCAGAGGGCCGGTCATCTGGTCAGCCACCACGCCAAAGCTGCTGCCTGCCACGGCACGGCGGGCCAGGGTGTTCTTCAGAACACTCAGGCTCACACCCTGGCCGCGGGCACTGGCGCGCAGTCTGGTCATGTCGGCCACCGTGATGCCACGGTACTCCGCGATCACGAGCGTTTGAGCTTTGGCGGCGAGGCTGGTCACTTCATTGATGACCGCTTCTTTCTCACTGCGATTCAGACTCAAGGTCTACTCCTTCGTATGCGCACCTTCGGGACGAACCCTCGATGCGCGCTCCTGTTAGCAGCGACCAACTGTGAAGGAACCTGCATTCCATCGGCAGCGGGATCGCCATCTGCGTTGGCTCCGTGGATTTAAGTGCACCCCTCGTGCACGCCAACGGTCTTGGATGGCCAGCGCGTCGCCGCGCCGCCCACCACCGGAGCGCCTGGAAGAGCGCTCCAATCCATGCGCCAGCGGCTCAAGCCGTCAGCGTCTGTAGATCCACGCGCACGCCCACGCCCATGGTGCTCGATACCGCCACCTTGCGCAGGTACACGCCTTTGCTGGCACTCGGCTTGGCCTTGTTCAGCGCCTCGACCAGGGCCACCAGGTTGCCCTGGAGCTTGTCCAGCTCGAACGAGCGGCGGCCGATGGTCGAATGCACGATGCCGGCCTTGTCCACGCGGAACTGCACCTGGCCCGCCTTGGCGTTCTTCACCGCCGTGGCCACATCGGGCGTCACGGTGCCCACCTTGGGGTTGGGCATCAGGCCGCGCGGGCCGAGGATCTGGCCCAGCTGGCCGACCACGCGCATCGCGTCCGGCGCGGCGATCACCACGTCGAACGGCATGTCGCCGGCCTTCACGCGCGCCGCCAGGTCGTCCATGCCCACCACGTCGGCACCCGCCGCCAGCGCCTCTTCGGCCTTCGCGCCCTGGGCGAACACGGCCACGCGCTTGGTCTTGCCGGTGCCGTTGGGCAGCACCACGGCGCCGCGCACCACCTGGTCGGACTTCTTCGCGTCGATGCCCAACTGCACGGCCACATCGATCGATTCGTCGAACTTGGCGGTCGCGGCCTCCTTGACCAGACCCAGCGCGTCGGTGAGCGCATACAGCTTGCCGCTGTCGACCTTGCCCTGCAGGGCCTTCTGTTTTTTCGTCAACTTGGCCATTTACACGCCCTCCACCGCAACGCCCATCGACCGTGCGGACCCCGCCAGGGTGCGCACCGCAGCATCCACGTCCGCGGCATTCATGTCCTTGAGCTTGGTCTTGGCGATCTCCTCGAGCTGCGCGCGGGTGATCTTGCCGACCTTGGTCGCCTTGGCGTTGGCCGAACCCTTGTCCAGCTTGATCGCCTTCTTGATCAGCACCGTCGCCGGAGGCGTCTTGATGATGAAGGTGAAGCTCTTGTCCGCGAACGCGGTGATCACCACCGGCAGCGGCAAGCCAGGCTCCACGCCCTGGGTCTGGGCGTTGAACGCCTTGCAGAACTCCATGATGTTCAGGCCCCGCTGGCCCAATGCCGGACCAATCGGGGGGGAGGGATTGGCTTTGCCAGCTGGCACTTGCAGCTTGATGAAGCCGACGATCTTCTTCGCCATGCGTACTCCTTGCGGGTCAAGCGCCCGATCCGTCCGGACCAGGCTCCCCGGGGGTTGTGCCGACTCTGCACTTCTCGCGCGCGCCGCCGAGTCGGAAAATGCGGCGCGCCCGCCTGATCGCTCAGGCCACGTTTGAAAGACTTACGTCTTTTCGACCTGCGCGAACTCCAGCTCTACCGGAGTGGAGCGGCCGAAAATCATCACGGAAACGCGCAAGCGGCTCTTTTCGTAGTTGACCTCTTCCACGGTTCCATTGAAATCGGTGAAAGGACCTTCCTTGACGCGGACCAGCTCGCCCGTGATGAACTCGACCTTGTGGCGCGGCTTGTCGGAGCCTTCCTGCATCTGGTTGACGATCTTCTGCACTTCCGCTTCGGAAATCGGCGCGGGGCGATTCTTGGCACCCCCGACAAAGCCCGTCACCTTGTTGGTATGTTTGACCAGATGCCAGGTATCGTCGTCCATCACCATCTCGACGAAGACGTAGCCCGGAAACAGACGGCGCTCGGTCGTCTTGCGCTGGCCGTTGCGGATCTCCACCACCTCTTCCGTCGGAACCAGAATCCGGCCGAACTTCGACTGCATGCCGGAGCGGTTGATGCGCTCCTGGATATTGCGCTCCACCGCCTTTTCCATGCCGGAATAGGCATGCACGATGTACCACTGAAGCCCCGGCGTGCCCGCGAGCTCCGCGGAGGCGCCTTCCAATGTCTGTGCCATCACTTCCTCCAGCCCAAAATCAGGTCGTACAACACCCACTCCAGCGTCTTGTCGGTGAACCAGAGGAAAAAAGCCATCAGCACCACGAAGGCGAAAACATAGCCGGTCATCTGCAGGGTCTCTTTGCGCGTGGGCCAAACGACCTTGCCCACCTCTCTCCAGGACTCGCGCGCAAACCCGATGAGCTGACGCCCGGATTCGGACAGGAAAAAGACCACGCAGGCGGCCAGCAAGCCGCCCACCAGCACCCCCCACTGCACCAGCACGCCACGTTGACCGAGAAAATAGTAGCCCGCGAGCGAGCCGACCAGAAGCGCCACGGCAAGGGCCAGCTTGGCCTTGTCTGCCGCCGTGGAAACCGTCTCGACCTGGGAAGTTGCCATATCCAATCCTGTCCTTCAACTCACCACACCAAACACCAAAGCCCGTCGCACGCGACAGGCTCCCGGCATTGCGATGTGGCAGGGGCAGTAGGAATCGAACCTACAACCTTCGGTTTTGGAGACCGACGCTCTGCCAATTGAGCTATACCCCTAATGCTTCCCTGCTTTACTCGATGATCTTCGCGACGACGCCGGCGCCCACGGTGCGGCCGCCCTCGCGGATGGCGAAGCGCAGGCCTTCCTCCATGGCGATGGGATGGATCAGCTTGACCGTCATCGAGACGTTGTCGCCGGGCATCACCATTTCCTTGTCCGCCGGCAGCTCGATGGCGCCGGTCACGTCGGTGGTGCGGAAGTAGAACTGCGGGCGGTAGTTGTTGAAGAACGGCGTGTGACGGCCCCCTTCGTCCTTGGACAGGACGTACACCTCGCAGCTGAAGTGCGTGTGCGGGGTGATCGAGCCGGGCTTGGCCACG
>CAUJIM010000032.1 GCA_963205335.1 Pseudomonadota bacterium | reverse complement strand
CTGTGGCCGCTCTCGCCCATGGAGCTGGGCGGCATGTCCCGGTGGCACCCGTTCATCCTGTGGGTGCAGATGGCGGAGGACTATGCGTACCGCCATGCGGACAAGGTGGTTTCGATGCTGCCGAAGGCGCAGGACTACATGCAATCGCGTGGCATGGCTGCTGCCAAATTTGCCTATGTACCCAACGGCGTGGACGAGGAAGAGTGGCGCACCCCCCAGTCTTTGCCCGCCGAAGCGGCGCAGAGTCTGCGGGCGATCCGTGAGAGGGGTTTGCCCGTCGTGGGTTATGCGGGGACGCATGGCCTCGCTAACGCGCTGGATGATTTGCTGGATGCCGCGCAAAGGCTGCAAGGCCAGGCCGAGGTGGTGCTGGTGGGCACGGGGCCGGAGCGTGAGCGCCTGCAGGCGCGTGTGGTGCAAGAGAAGCTGGGCAACGTGCACATGCTGCCTTCCGTGCCCAAGCAGGCCGTACCCAGCTTGCTGGAGACGTTTGACGTTGCCTATATTGGTTGGCATTTGAATCCGCTGTATCGATTTGGCATTTCACCGAACAAGCTGATGGATTACATGATGGCGGGGAAACCCGTAGTGCATGCCGTGTGTGCCGGCAACGACCCGGTCGCCGAATCCGGTTGCGGCATCACGGTGCCTTCCGGGGATGTGGAGGCCATTGCCCAGGCCATCCGGTACTTGGCGGAGTTGCCCGCCAGTGAGCGTATCGCCATGGGTCAGGCGGGGCGAGCATTCATCCTGCGCCATCAAACCTACGCGCAATTGGCCCGGCGGTTCGTTGACGCCGTGGCGGCTTGATACAAGGAGCCGTATGAATAACGAAATCGATGCCATTTCCGCGCGCTACGAGCGGCGCAAGAACATCCCGGGCGACCGTTATGCGCGCCTGAATCCCGCGGTCAATGCCATGGTGCAAGAGCGCCAGCGCGCTCTGCTGTCTTTGTTTGCGCAATTGGGCATCGCCGACTTGGCAGGTACGCGGGTGCTGGAGGTGGGCTGCGGCAGCGGCGGCAATTTGCTGGAGCTGATTCAACTGGGTGCGCAGCCGCAGAACCTGGTGGGCAATGAGTTGCTGCCAGACCGTGCGGAGATGGCTCGGCACGCGCTGCCACAAGCGGTGCGGCTGCTGCCGGGCGATGCGACGCAGTTGGGCTTTGAAGATGCGTCGTTTGACATCGTCTACCAATCGACGGTGTTCAGTTCCATTCTTGACGATGGGTTGCAGGAGCGCCTGGCGGCAGCGATGTGGCGCTGGGTGCGGCCGGGTGGTGGCGTGCTGTGGTACGACTTCACGTTCGACAACCCGCGCAACCCGGACGTGCGCGGCGTGAAGCTGGCCCGGATTCGCCAGCTCTTTCCCGAGGGGGTGCTGTCCGTGCGGCGGGTGACGCTGGCCCCGCCGATCGCTCGCAGGGTGGTGCCGGTGCACCCGGCCTTGTACGGGGTGTTCAACGCGTTGCCGTTCTTGCGCACGCATGTGCTTTGCTGGATTCAAAAACCATGACTTCCGATTTTTTGCCCTTTGCCCTGCCGGATATCGGCGAGGAAGAAATTGCCGCCGTGGTGGAGGCGCTGCGCTCCGGCTGGGTCACCACCGGCCCCAAGGCACGGCAGTTCGAGGCCGACTTCGCCGCGTTCCTGGGCGGTGGGGTGGAGGCGATCGCCGTGAACTCGGCCACCGCCGGCCTGCACCTGGGGCTGGAGGCCCTGGGCGTGGGCCCGGGCGACGAGGTGATCACCACCACGCATACCTTCACGGCCACGGCGGAGGTGATCCGCTACCTGGGGGCCGATCCGGTGTTCGTGGACGTGGATGCGAGCACCCTGTGCATCGACGTGGCGGCGGTGGAATCGGCCATCACGCCGCGCACCAAGGCGATCATCCCCGTGCACTACGCCGGCCGCGCCGCGGACATGCAGCGGCTGCTGGCGCTGGCGCGCAAGCATGGCCTGCGGGTGATGGAGGATGCGGCGCATGCCTTGCCTACCACGTGCGGCGGTCAGTTGGTGGGTACGCTGGCCAGCGACGTGACGGTGTTCAGCTTCTACGCCAACAAGACCATGACCACGGGCGAGGGCGGCATGCTGGTGACGCGCGACGCGGGGATTGCCCGGCGCGCGCGGGTGATGCGCCTGCATGGCATCAACCGCGATGCGTTCGACCGCTTCACGGCCAAGGTGCCGAGCTGGTACTACGAGATCGTGGCGCCGGGCTTCAAGTACAACATGACGGACATCGCCGCCGCCATGGGTATCGAGCAGTTGAAGAAGGTGCGCGCCTTTGCCGACCGGCGCACCCAGGTGGCTGCCTGGTACGACGAGGCGCTGGCCGGGCTGCCCATCGTTCGCCCGCCCCATGCGGCGCCGGGGGATGTGCATTCCTGGCATTTGTACGTGGTGCAGCTGGCCGATGGTGCGGGGGTGGGGCGCGACCAGTTCATCGAGCGGCTGTTTGCCCAGGGCATCGGCTGCAGCGTGCACTACATACCGCTGCACCTGCAGCCGTATTGGCGCGATACCTATGGCTTGACGCCGGAGATGTTCCCGGTCAGCCAGCGCATTTACGAGCGTACGCTGTCGCTGCCCATGTATTCGCGCATGGCGCAAGGCGATGTCGCGCGCGTTGCGGCGGCCATCGAGGAAGCGCTGCGTTGATCGCCAAGCGGGTGTTCGACCTGCTGGCGAGTGCCCTGGGCCTGCTGGCGCTGGCGCCGTTGCTGCTCGGCATCGCGCTGGCCATCAAGCTGGATTCGCGCGGGCCGGTGTTCTTCAGGCAGGAGCGGGTGGGGCGGGGCGGCAGGCTGTTTCGCATCCACAAGTTTCGCACCATGGCGGTGGACGCCGAGCGCCGCGGGCCGCAGATCACCGTGGGGGCGGATGCGCGCATCACCCGCGTGGGCGCGGTGCTGCGCAGGTACAAGCTCGACGAGCTGGCGCAGTTGATCGACGTCTTTCGCGGCGAGATGAGCCTGGTGGGGCCGCGGCCCGAGGTGCCGCGCTACGTGGCCTGCTACCCGGACGACGTGCGGGACATCGTGCTGTCGGTCAGGCCCGGCATCACCGATCGGGCGTCGATCGAGTTCAAGGACGAGAGTGCCATCCTCGGCGGGGCGCAGGACGCCCACCACGCCTACGTCCACGAGGTGCTGCCGGTCAAGCTGCGCTATTGCGTGGAATACGTCCGGACCCGCACGTTCAGAGGGGATCTGGCCATTATTTTTGCGACGCTGCGCGCATTGCTGAAGTGATGCGCATGGGCTTGCGGCGCGGCTGTTACATCCTGAATGGGGGCGTGGATGGCGCGCGCTATTCTTGGCGGATGGAGCGAGCCGTGGAGAGGGGAGTGCCGTCGTGCTGAGCAGTTGTGTCGCGCCCTTGCTGGGCCTGCCGCGCCGCGCCAAGCAGCTGCTGGTGCTGGTGGTGGACGTGGCCTGCGCCTTGCTGGCGGTCTGGCTGGCGTTTTATTTGCGCATCGATCAATGGGGGCTGCCGGTGCTGCAGCAGGGGCGCGTGTACCTGGTGGCGCCGCTGCTTTTCGTGCCGGTGTTCGTGCGCATGGGGCTGTACCGGGCGGTGTTTCGCTATACCGGCATGTCCGCGCTGGCGACGGTGGCGCTGGCGGTGCTGGTCTATGGGGCGCTGTTTTTCGGGTTGCTGCTGTGGGCGCGCTGGCAGGGCGTGCCGCGCAGCGTGGGCCTGATCCAGCCCATCGTGTTCCTGCTGCTCGCGGGGGGGTGGCGCATCGTGGCGCGCTTCGCGCTGCTGAGCGCCACGGGCGCGGACAAGGGGCCCGCCAAGGGCAACCTGCTGATCTACGGCGCGGGCGAGGCGGGGGCGCAGACCGCGCTGGCGCTGGGCATGATGCGCGAGTTCACGCTGTGCGGCTTTGCCGACGACGATGCGCAGAAGGTGGGGCGCAGCATCAACGGGCGGCCGATCATCGCGGCGGCGGACGTGCCGGATTTCGTCGCGCGCCATGGGGTCACCGACGTGCTGCTGGCGATTCCGTCGCTCGGCTGGCAGCGGCGGCGCGAGATCATCGAGCAGTTGCAGCGGCTGCCCGTGCACGTGCGCTCGCTGCCCGGCATGCAGGACCTGGCGCTGGGCAAGGTGTCGGTGGCGGACTTCAAGGAGCTCGACATCGAGGATTTGCTCGGCCGCGCGCCGGTGCGGCCCGACGAGGCGCTGCTGGCGAAGGATTTGCGCGGCAAGGTGGTGCTGGTGACGGGCGCGGGCGGCAGCATTGGCAGCGAGCTGTGCCGCCAGATCGTGCGCGAGCGGCCGCGCCGGCTGGTGCTGCTGGAGCACAACGAGTACGGCCTCTATGCCATCCACCAGGAGTTGCTGGCGCTGTGCGCGCAGCAGGGCCTGGCCGTGGAGCTGGCGCCGGCGCTGGGCAGCATCCGCAACCTGCGGCGGCTGCGCGGCGTGCTGGGCCACCACCGGCCGCAGACGGTGTACCACGCGGCGGCGTACAAGCACGTGCCCATGGTGCAGGACAACCCGTCCGAGGGGGTGCTGAACAACGTGTTCGGCACGCTGAACGCGGCGCGCGCGGCGATCGAGGCGCAGGTGGAGCGTTTCGTGCTGATCTCCACCGACAAGGCGGTGCGCCCGACCAACGTGATGGGCGCGAGCAAGCGCATGGCCGAGCTGGTGCTGCAGGCGTTGGCGGCGGCGCCGCAGGTGGAGTTTTTCGCGATCGACGGGCGCGACGAGGGTGCGCCGCCGGTGGCCAACCGCACGCGGTTCTGCATGGTGCGTTTCGGCAACGTGCTGGGCAGCAGCGGCAGCGTGGTGCCGCTGTTTCGCAGCCAGCTGCGCCATGGCGGGCCGCTCACGGTCACGCATGCCGAGGTGACGCGCTATTTCATGACGATCCCCGAGGCTGCGCAGCTCGTGCTGCAGGCCGGCGCGATGGGTTCGGGGGGCGAGGTCTTCGTGCTCGACATGGGCGAGCCGGTGCGCATCGTCGACCTGGCGCGGCGCATGATCGAGCTCTCGGGCTTCACCGTGAAGGACGAGGAGCACCCCGATGGCGACGTCGAGATCGACATCGTCGGCCTGCGCCGGGGCGAGAAGCTCTACGAGGAACTGTTGATCGACGACCACCCCGAGAACACGGCGCATCCGCGCATCATGAAGGCGCGCGAGCAGCGGCTGGACTGGCCGCAGCTTGTGCCGATCCTGCGCGGGCTGCGCGACGCGGCGCGGCAGGCGGAGGTGGAGGGCATCCACCGCGCGCTGGCGCAGGCGGTCACGGGCTACGTGCGCGGTTGAGCGTTTCTTTCGCGCTGCGCGTTGCGCCAGCCGTTGGCGAGGAACACCAGCAGGGTGCCGGCGAGCAGCCCGCCCACGGCACCGAGCGCCAGCAGCAGGGCCTTGCGCGGCGACACCGGGCGCCGGCTGGCGTAGACCCCTTCCACGGTGTCCGTGGGGCGCGTGGCCGGGGGCAGCAGCGCGGCGTTGTAGCCGACGATGGCCTGGCGCAGGCTGATCGCCTCGGTGGCTTTTTGCACGCGCAGCGAGGTCAGCAGCTCGTACGGCAGCGCGGCGGCGCGCGCGCCCTGCCTGCCGGCCTCGGCCATGGTCTTGTCGACCACCGCGAGCTCGCTTTCGACGATGCCGAGCTTTTCCCTGGTCACGTCGAGTTCCGAGCGCAGCTGCTTGACGCGGGGCTCGAAGAGCTGCATGTGCTTGTCGTGCAGCAGCTTGATCGCGCTCTCGGCCAGCCGGATGGCTTCGTCGCGGCTGGCGCCCGTCGTCCTGACTTCGATCAACGGCGCGTTGCGCTGCAGGCTGGCGCTCAGGCGCTTGGCCGCGTCCGTGGCGTCGGCCACCTCGATGCCGCTCTGCTGCGCCACTTCGAGCACGAACGCGGGGGACTTCATCCGCTCGACGGTCACGGCCGGCACTTCCAGTCCGGCGGCATTCACCTGGCCCACTTCGATCAGCGTGCTGGCCTGGTATTGCGCGGGCAGCAGCGCGATCGCCGCGCCCGCGCCCAGCACGCCGACGAGCAGGCCGCCCGCCACGGTGCGCCAGCCGTTCCTGAGTTGTTCGAAGAGTTCGAACAGACTGATTTCGTCGTCCGCCATGGGCTCGCCTTGGTTCATCATGTTGTGCTGTCGCACCTTCCTTGCATCAAAATCCCGCAAGTCTACGTGGGCGGGTGGCGGCATCGTCCGCCCATCGTGTCCATTTGTTTCTTCCACCGAGCGTGATTCCCATGAACCTTTCCATCCCCGACGCCCCCCGCGACAAGGCCGAGATCCTGGCCCAGGCGCTGCCCTACATCCGCCAGTTCCACGGCAAGACGCTGGTGATCAAGTACGGCGGCAACGCCATGACCGACCCGGCGCTGCAGCAGGACTTCGCCGAGGACGTGGTGCTGCTCAAGCTGGTGGGCATGAACCCGGTGGTGGTGCACGGCGGCGGGCCGCAGATCGAGGCGGCCTTGAAGCGCCTGGGCAAGGAGGGGCGCTTCATCCAGGGCATGCGCGTGACCGACGCCGAGACCATGGAGGTGGTCGAGTGGGTGCTGGCCGGCGAGGTGCAGCAGGACATCGTGGGCCTGATCAACCAGGCCGGCGGCAAGGCGGTGGGCCTGACGGGGCGCGATGGCGGGCTGATCCGCGCGAAGAAGCTCAAGATGCTCGACCACAAGGACCCGAGCGTGGAGCACGACGTGGGCCAGGTGGGCGAGATCGTGGCGATCGATTCGAGCGTGGTGAAGGCCTTGCAGGACGATGCCTTCATCCCCGTGGTGAGCCCGATCGGCTTCGGCAGCGACAACGAGAGCTACAACATCAACGCCGACGTGGTGGCGAGCCGCCTGGCGACCGAGCTGCGGGCGGAAAAACTGCTGCTGCTGACCAACATCCCCGGCGTGCTGGACAAGCAGGGCCAGCTGCTGCCCACGCTCACGGCGGCGCAGATCGACGCCCTGATCGCGGACGGCACGATCTCGGGCGGCATGCTGCCCAAGCTGGCGGGCGCCATCGACGCGGCCAAGGCCGGGGTGAACGCGGTGCACATCGTCGATGGCCGGGTGCCGCATGCGATGCTGCTGGAGATACTGACCGACCAGGCGTACGGGACGATGATCCGGGGGTGAGGTGGCTTGACTCCCTCCCCCTCTGGGGGAGGGTGGGGTGGGGGCTGGCTGAAGAGCGGCGGCGTCTCGCCGCCAGCACCGGGGTTGGGGTGGGCCGGCAGCAGCGGATACAACGTGCTATCGGGGCCGCCCCCATCCATGCCTTCCCCCAGAGGGGGAAGGAGGAAGACCGGAGGGGGCTGGTGTTGCGATGAACTTTCGTGCAAAATAGCACGACCGTTCGTTTTATTCCATGCCAGTCTCTCTCGTTTCCCCCACTTCCGCGACCGCGCGCCGGCGTGGTGCGCGCCATCTGCACAAGGGCCAGCAGACCAAGGCGGCGATCGTCGATGCGGCGCTGCAGCTTGCCGCCCAGATCGGGCTCGAAGG
>CAUJIM010000031.1 GCA_963205335.1 Pseudomonadota bacterium | reverse complement strand
ATCTGGAAGAGTGGCTCGTCACCTTCCTCATGGGCACCGCGACACTGATCATCTTTGTCTCGGTCGCCCACCGCTACGCCGCCGGCTTCGCCATCCCCGGCGTGCAGGACTGGCTCCTGTCCATCAATCTGACCTGGGCTCAGGAACTCACCATCATCATGTTCGTCTGGATGGCCAAGTTTGGCGCCGCCTATGGCGTGCGCACCGGTATCCACGTAGGGGTGGACGTGCTCATCAACCGCCTGGACGATGCGATGCGCAGCAAGTTCATCATCTTTGGGCTGCTGGCGGGTGCCCTGTTCACCGGCATCGTCGCCACCCTGGGCACACGGTTCGTCTGGGAAAACGGCGCACACTATTACTTCTTCCAGCTGCTGGGAAACTCGGTGGAAGGCATTCCGGAAGGCCCCACAACCCCGGACCTGGAGTGGCCCACCTGGATGGTCTACAGCGCCATCCCCCTGGGCAGCGGACTGATGTGCTTCCGCTTCCTGCAGGTGCTGGTCGGCTTCGTCCGCACCGGCGAGCTGCCCCACCATGACCACGGCCACGTGGATGGCCTGGACGAGGACGAGGAGCCCGCCGTGGCCGCCGGCTTCACCGAGGCCGGCGAGATCGACCCCTACGGCCTGCGCGACAACCTGCACCCCGACGAAACGCGCGGCACGCATCCAGACACACCCCGCAACGACCGCCGCGGAGACCAGCCATGAACGCCCTCATCATCTTCGTCCTGCTTGCCGCGCTGATGCTCACCGGGATGCCGGTGTCGATCTCGCTCGGCCTGACGGTACTCTCCTTCCTGTTCGCCTTCACCGACGTCCCGCTGGAATCGGTGGCGCTCAAGCTCTTCACCGGCATCGAGAAGTTCGAGATCATGGCGATCCCGTTCTTCATCCTGGCGGGCAACTTCCTCACCCACGGGGGCGTGGCGCGGCGCATGATCAATTTCGCCACCGCCATGGTCGGCCACTGGTACGGCGGCCTGGGCCTGGGCGGCGTGATGGCCTGCGCGCTGTTCGCCGCGGTCTCGGGCTCCAGCCCCGCCACCGTGGTGGCCATCGGCTCCATCCTGCTGCCGGCCATGGTCAAGGCCGGCTTTCCCAAGCGCTTCGGCGCCGGCGTCATCACCACCTCGGGGGCGCTGGGCATCCTGATTCCGCCCTCCATCGTGATGGTGATGTACGCCGTGGCCACCAACACCTCGGTCGGCGCGCTGTTCATGGCTGGTGTGGTGCCGGGCATCGTGCTGGCGCTGGTGCTGGGCGGCGTGACCTACTGGCGCGCGCGCAAGAACCACTACCCGCGCCTGCCCAAGGCCAGCTGGGGCGAACGCTGGGTGGCCTTCCGCAAATCGGCCTGGGGCCTGTTCCTCATCATCGTCGTCATGGGCGGCATCTACGCCGGCATCTTCACGCCCACCGAGGCGGCGGCCATGAGCGCGGTCTATGCCTTCGTGGTGGCGGTGTTCATCTACAAGGACATGGGTCTGAAGGACGTGCCCAAGGTGCTGCTGAACTCGGCCAACATGAGCGCGATGCTGCTGTACATCATCACCAACGCGGCGCTGTTCAGCTTCATCCTGACCAACGAGAACATCCCGCAGGCCATGGCCGACTGGATCCTGGGCCACGGCCTGGGCACCATCGCCTTCCTGCTGGCGGTCAACGTCATCCTGCTGCTGGCGGGCAACTTCATGGAGCCGTCGTCGATCATGCTGATCTTCGCGCCCATCCTGTTCCCGATCGCGATGAAGCTGGGCATCGACCCGATCCACCTGGGCATCCTGATGGTGGTCAACATGGAGGTCGGCATGTGCCACCCGCCGGTGGGGCTGAACCTGTACGTCGCCTCGGGCATCACCAAGATGGGCATCACCGAGCTGACGGTGGCCGTCTGGCCCTGGCTGCTGGCCATGCTCGGCTTCCTGGTGGTGGTGACCTACTGGCCCCCCCTGTCGCTGTGGCTGCCGCGCCTGCTGGGGATGATGTAGGCGGGCCCGGCGGGTTCAACGCATAAAATCGTCCCGCCCTCACCCTATTGCCTTGCACGGCATCCCACGGGATGCCGTTTTTCATTGCCATGAGCGAAACGCCAGAACAACCCGGCCTCTCGAGCCTCTCCAAATCCTTCGAACCTGCCGCCCTGGAGGCGCAATGGGGCCCCGAGTGGGAGCGGCGAGGCTACGGCCGGGCCGGCGTGCGCGGCAGCGGCGCGCCGGACGCGGCGCAGCCCTCGTTCGCCATCCAGCTGCCGCCGCCCAACGTGACCGGCACGCTGCACATGGGGCATGCGTTCAACCAGACCATCATGGACAGCCTCGCGCGCTACCACCGCATGCGCGGCTTCAACACGGTCTGGGTGCCGGGCACCGACCACGCGGGCATCGCCACGCAGATCGTCGTCGAGCGCCAGCTGCAGGAGCAGGGCGTAAGCCGCCACGACCTCGGCCGCCCCGATTTCGTGAAGCAGGTGTGGGAGTGGAAGGAAAAAAGCGGCAACACCATCACCACGCAGATGCGCCGCATGGGCGACAGCGTGGACTGGGGCCGCGAGTACTTCACCATGGACGACAAGCTCAGCCGGGTCGTCACCGAAACCTTCGTGCACCTGTACCGGCAGGGCCTGATCTACCGCGGCAAGCGCCTGGTGAACTGGGACCCGGTGCTGCAGTCGGCCGTGTCGGATTTGGAGGTGGAAAGCGTCGAAGCCCAAGGCAAGATGCACTACATCACCTACCCCTTCGTCGATGGCCCGCAGTTGATCGACGGCGTGATGCAGCGCGGCATGACGATCGCCACCACCCGCCCTGAAACCATGATGGCCGACGGCGCACTGGCCGTGCACCCCGAGGATGCACGCTATCGCCACCTGGTCGGCAAGCTGGTGGAACTGCCGCTGATGGATCGCAACATCCCCATCATCGCCGACGATTTCGTCGATCGTGAATTCGGCTCCGGCTGCGTGAAGATCACCGGCGCGCACGACTTCAACGACTACGCCTGCGCGCAGCGCCATGGCCTGCCCTTGATCACCATCTTCACGCTGGATGCGCACGTCAACGAGAACGGCCCCGAGGCCTACCGGGGCATGGACCGCTTCGCCGCGCGCAAGGCCGTGGTGGCCGACCTGGAGGCCAAGGGCTATCTGGTCGAGATCAGGCCCCACAAGCTGATGCTGCCCACCTGCACCCGCACCGGCCAGGTGGTGGAGCCCATGCTGACCGACCAGTGGTTCATCGCCATGAACCAGGTGGGCCAGGGCGACGCCAGCGGCAAATCGATCGCGCAGAAGGCGATCGACGCGGTAGCGAGCGGCCAGGTGCGCTTCGTGCCCGAGAACTGGGTCAACACCTACAACCAGTGGATGAACAACATCCAGGACTGGTGCATCAGCCGCCAGCTCTGGTGGGGCCACCAGATCCCCGCCTGGTACGACGAGGACGGCAACGTGTACGTGGCGCGCAGCGAGGCCGAGGCGCAGGCCCAGGCGCCGGGCAGGCCGCTCAGGCGCGACGAGGACGTGCTCGACACCTGGTACTCGTCGGCGCTGGTGCCCTTCAGCACCATGGGCTGGCCGGCGCAGACGGACAGCGCCACCGACGACTACCACCTCTACCTGCCCTCCTCCGTGCTGGTCACGGGCTACGACATCATCTTCTTCTGGGTCGCCCGGATGATCATGATGACCACGCACTTCACGGGCCGCGTGCCGTTCCGCCACGTCTACATCCACGGCCTGGTGCTGGACGCGCAGGGCAAGAAGATGAGCAAGAGCGAGGGCAACGTGCTCGACCCGGTGGACCTGATCGACGGCATCGCGCTGGAGCCCCTGCTGGACAAGCGCACCCAGGGCCTGCGCCGCCCCGAGACGGCGCCCAGGGTGCGCGCGAACACGCAGAAGGAATTTCCCGAGGGCATCCCCGCCTACGGCGCCGACGCGCTGCGCTTCACCTTCGCGGCGCTGGCGTCGCTGGGCCGCAGCATCAACTTCGACAGCAAGCGCTGCGAGGGCTACCGCAACTTCTGCAACAAGCTCTGGAACGCCAGCCGCTTCGTGCTGATGAACTGCGAGGGCTTCGACTGCGGCCTGCGCGAATTCACCAAGGCGCAGTGCCAGCCCGGGGGCGAGTTCGCCGGCTACAAGACATTCAGCCAGGCGGACCGCTGGATCGTCTCGGAACTGCAGAAGGTCGAAGCCGCGGTGGCCAGGGGTTTCGCCGAATACCGCCTGGACAACGTGGCCAACGCGATCTACGACTTCGTCTGGAACGCGTTCTGCGACTGGTACCTCGAAATCGCCAAGGTGCAGCTGCAAACCGGCGGCCTGCCCGAGCAGCGCGGCACACGCCGCACGCTGATCCGCGTGCTCGAAGCCATCCTGCGCCTGGCGCACCCCATCATCCCCTTCGTCACCGAGGCGCTGTGGCAGGTGGTGGCGCCGGTGGCCGGCCTGGCGGGCCCGTCGATCATGGTGGCGCGCTACCCCGAGGCGCAGCCCGGGAAGATCGACGAGGCCGCGATCGCCCACGTGGCGCGCATCCGGCAGTGGGTGGACGCCTGCCGCCAGCTGCGCGGCGAGATGCAGGTCTCGCCCGCGCAGCGCCTGCCGCTGCTGGCCGTGGCCGACGACGCGGCGGACGCGCGCTTCCTGCACGACAACGCCGCCGTGCTGCAAAACCTGGCCAAGCTCGGCGAGCTCAAGGTGTTCGACGACGAGGCCGCATGGGCCAAGGCGGCGCAGCACGCGCCGGTGGCCGTGGTCGGCCAGGCGCGGCTGGCGCTGTTCGTCGAAATCGACGTGGCCGCCGAAAAGGCCCGCCTGGCCAGGGAAGCAGCACGGCTGCAAGGCGAGATCGCCAAGGCCCGTGGCAAACTCGCCAACGAGGCCTTCGTCGCCAAGGCCCCGCCTGCCGTCATCGAGCAGGAGAAAAAGCGCGTGGCCGACTTCGGCGCCACGCTCGCCCACCTCGAAGAACAACTCGCCCGCCTGGGCTGAATCGCCATGCAAGACACCCGCATCCGCAAAGCCGTATTTCCCGTCGCCGGCCTGGGCACCCGCTTCCTGCCCGCCACCAAGGCGAGCCCGAAGGAAATGCTGCCGGTGGTCGACAAGCCGCTGATCCAGTACGCCGTCGAGGAGGCCTACGAGGCCGGCATCCGCGACATGGTCTTCGTCACCGGCCGCAGCAAGCGCGCGATCGAGGACCACTTCGACACCGCCTACGAGCTGGAGAGCGAGCTCGAGGCCGCAGGCAAGCAGGAACTGCTGCACCTGGTGCGCAGCGTCTGCCCGGACGACATGAACTGCCTGTTCGTGCGCCAGCCGCGCTCGCTCGGCCTGGGGCACGCGGTGCTGTGCGCCGAGCCTCTCGTCGGCCGCGAGCCGTTCGCCGTGCTGCTGGCCGACGACCTGATGGTGGGCGCGCACGGCGGCCCGGGCGTGATGGCGCAGATGGTGGCCGCATTCGAGAAACAGGGGCGCTCGCTGCTGGCGGTGCAGGAAGTGCCGCAGGAAGAAACCCGCCGCTACGGCATCGTCAAGGGCGAGTCGGCCGGCGGGCCGCTCATGCGCGTGGACGAGATCGTCGAAAAACCCGCCCCCGAGCAAGCGCCCTCGCGCATGGGCGTGGCCGGCCGCTACGTGCTCACGCCGCGCATCTTCGACGAAATCCGCCAGCAGCCGCGCGGCGTGGGCGGCGAGATCCAGCTCACCGACGCGATCGCGCGCCTGATGGAAAATGAGACGGTTTACGCTTACCAGTACAGCGGCAAGCGCTATGACTGCGGTAGCAAAGAAGGCTTTTTGCAAGCCACGGTCGAACTGGCGCTGCAGCACCCGCAGGTGGGCGCGCACTTTCACGCCTGGCTCAAGACGCTGACGTTCTGAATCGGGTCGCAGCGCTCAGCGTTCGCGCAGCACGTCCGCGCCCTGCGGCGGACGGAAGCGGAAGGTTTCGGCGCCCAGCGGCGGGTTGAGCCTGAAACCCGAGAACCGCAGCACCGAACGCTGGCCGAAGTGGTCGAGGATTTCGAGCGCAGCCAGCGCATCGCCGTCGAAGCCCACGCGCACGCTCGTGAGCTGGCCGTCCCTGGCCTTGGGCAGGGCCAGCACCCAGTGCAGGCCATCGGCATCGGGGGCATCCGACAGGGTGAAGTCCTGGCGCAGCGCGGCGAGGTCGGCAGCAGAAGTCAGCAGCGCCGCGGGCGTGCTGCCGAGCGCCTCACCCTGCGCGCGCTCGGTCACCTGGTTGAGGTCGGCGTCGTAGAGCCACAGGGTCTTGCCGTCGGCCACGATGGTCTGCGCGAACGGCTTGCGGTAGTCGAAACGGAAGCGCCCCGGGCGCTCGAAGGCGAAGCTGCCGCTGGAGGTCTTGGCGGGCGCCGCCTGCCCGTCGCGCGGCGGCGACGTCACGGTCTGCGTGAACTGCGCCTCGCCGCTCCGGGCGGTCTGCATGAAAATTTCAAGGCTTTTCAGCCCTTGGGCGCTTGCCCACTGCGCGCTGGCAGCTATCAAGACAGTGGCAACCAAACGTCGCATGGCGCCGCCCCTCATTCGGTCCGCCCGGGCACCAGGACCTCGCGCTGGCCGCTGGCCGTGAGCGCGCTGACGAGGCCGGCCTTCTCCATGTCTTCCAGCAGCCGGGCCGAGCGGTTGTAGCCTATGCGCAGCTTGCGCTGCACGTAGGAGATGCTGGCCTTGCGGTCCTTGACGACGATCTCCACCGCCTGGTCGTACATCGGGTCCTTCTCGCCGCCGCCCTCGCCGTCCTCGAAGCCGAAGCCGCCGTCGTCGCCCTCGGCGCCGCTACCGCCCTCGAGCACGCCCTCGACGTAATCGGGCTCGCCCTGCTCCTTGAGGTAGTTCACCACGCGGTGCACCTCGTCGTCGCTGACGAAGGCGCCGTGCACCCGGACCGGCAGCCCCGTGCCGCTGGCCATGTAGAGCATGTCGCCCATGCCCAGCAGCGCCTCGGCGCCCATCTGATCGAGGATGGTGCGGCTGTCGATCTTGCTGCTGACCTGGAAGGCGATGCGCGTCGGGATGTTGGCCTTGATCAGGCCCGTGATCACGTCCACGCTGGGCCGCTGCGTGGCCAGGACCAGGTGGATGCCGGCGGCGCGCGCCTTCTGCGCCAGGCGCGCGATCAGCTCCTCGATCTTCTTGCCCACGACCATCATCAGGTCGGCGAGCTCGTCGATGATGACGACGATGTGCGGCAGGCGGTCGAGCGGCTCCGGCTCCTCGGGCGTCAGGCTGAAGGGGTTGCCGATCGACTCGCCCCTGGATCTGGCTTCCTCGATCTTGCCGTTGTAGCCCGCCAGGTTGCGCACGCCCAGCTTGCTCATCAGCCTGTAGCGCCGCTCCATCTCGCCGACGCACCAGTTCAGCCCGTGCGCCGCCTGCTTCATGTCGGTCACCACCGGGCACAGCAGGTGCGGGATGCCCTCGTAGACCGACATCTCCAGCATCTTGGGGTCGATCATCATCAGCCGCACGTCGCGCGCCTCGGCCTTGTACAGCAGCGAGAGGATCATCGCGTTGATGCCCACCGACTTGCCCGAGCCGGTCGTGCCCGCCACCAGGCAGTGCGGCATCCTCGCCAGGTCGGCCACCACCGGCGCGCCCACGATGTCCTTGCCCAGGCCCATGGTGAGCAGGCTCCTGGCGTCGTGGTAGACCTGCGAGCCCAGCACTTCCGACAGGTGGATGGTCTGGCGCCGCGCGTTGGGCAGCTCCAGCGCCATGTAGTTCTTGCCGGGGATGGTCTCGATCACGCGGATCGAGACCAGGCTCAGGCTGCGCGCCAGGTCCTTGGCCAGGTTGACGATCTGCGAGCCCTTGACGCCCGTGGCCGGCTCGATCTCGTAGCGCGTGACCACCGGGCCGGGCATCGCGGCCACCACGGTCACCTCGACGCCGAAATCGCGCAGCTTCTTCTCGATCAGCCGGCTGGTCATCTCCAGCGTCTCGGCGGAGACCGTCTCCTGCCGCGCCGGGGCGGGGTCGAGCAGATCGACCTGCGGCAGGCGGCTGTCGGGCAGCTCGCTGAACAGCGGCTTCTGCCGCTCCTTGGCCACCCGCGTGCTTTGCGGCGCCTCGGCCGCCGCGGGCTCGATGATCTGCACCGGCGCGGCGTGCGCCTCGTCGCCCTCCTGGCGCTCCTCCAGCAGCACTTCCTGGCGCTCCAGCGCGGCACGGCGCCCCGCGGCCGCGTCGCGCACCCGCTCCCGGCGCGCCTTGCCGAGCTCTATCCAGTGATCGATCCGCGCGCCCAGCCACTGCGCCAGCCAGCCCCAGGAAAAGCGGAACACCAGCGCCATGCCCAGCACCAGGAGCATGACGCCCGCGAGCCCCGAGCCGGTGAAGCCCAGCCATTTGACCGCGAGCGGCCCCGCCAGGCGGCCCAGCACGCCCCCCGCGGCGCCCGGCAGCAAGGCCTCGAAACGGTACATGCGCGACCACTCGAGCGCCGTGCTGGCCACGAGCAGCAGCACCAGCCCGACCCAGAACATGCCGCGCCGGCGCCACCACACGACGGGTGCCCCGGCGCCGCCGCGCATCCACGACGCCACGCCGGCCAGCCACGCCCTGACGCCGGCCGCCACCGCCCACCAGACGGAGAAGCCGAGCAGGAAATAGCTGCCGTCGGCCAGCCAGGCTCCGAAGCGTCCCACCCAGTTGGCCAGCAGCCCGCCATCGCCCGCTCCCGAAGTGGACCAGGCGGCATCCTGCGGGGAATAGCTCACCAGCGCGAGCAACCAGAAAACCAGCGCGAGCAGGCCCAGCAACAAGGCGATTTCGTGACTGAAACGCGCCACCGCGCCGCGCGCCTGCAGCCTGCCGGCCGCGTTGAGACTATTGACGGAATTCGACATACGAAGAGGGTGCGAGCTTACCGCATGCACCCGCACGCTTCGGGCCTTTCCGCGCTTCTTACAATGCGCCACACCCGCCGCCGGCCACTCCCCGATACCGCCCGCACTCCATGCCCACGACCCCACACGCCAAAGTCCTGATCCTCGGCTCCGGCCCCGCCGGCTACACCGCGGCCATCTACGCCGCCCGCGCCAACCTCGACCCGGTCCTGATCACCGGCATGGCGCAGGGCGGCCAGCTCACCACCACCACCGAGGTGGACAACTGGCCCGCCGACGTCCAGGGCGTGCAGGGCCCGGAGCTGATGCAGCGCTTCCTGGAGCACGCCGAGCGCTTCAAGACCCGCATCGTGTTCGACCACATCCGGCAGGTGGATCTGTCCCGGCGCCCGTTCACGCTCACCGGCGACAGCAGCCAGTACACCTGCGACGCGCTGATCGTCGCCACCGGCGCCTCCGCCAAATACCTCGGGCTGCCGTCCGAGCAGGCCTTCATGGGCAAGGGCGTCTCAGCCTGCGCCACCTGCGACGGCTTCTTCTACCGCGATCAGGACGTCTGCGTCGTCGGCGGCGGCAATACCGCGGTGGAGGAAGCGTTGTATCTGGCCAACATCGCGCGCAAGGTCACGCTGGTGCACCGGCGCGACAAATTCCGCGCCGAGCCGATACTGATCGACAAGCTGATGGAGCGGGTGGCGGCAGGCAAGATCGAGCTCAAGACCTTCTTCACCCTCGACGAGGTGCTGGGCGACACCAGCGGCGTCACCGGCATCCGCATCCGGCACACCGGGGACGGCCACACCGAGGACATCCTGCTGCAGGGCTGTTTCATCGCCATCGGCCACGCGCCCAACACCGACATCTTCCAGGGCCAGCTCGCCATGGAGAACGGCTACATCATCACCCAGGGCGGCCACAAGGGCTTCGCCACGCAGACCAGCGTGCCCGGCGTGTTCGCCGCCGGCGACGTACAGGACCACGTCTACCGCCAGGCCATCACCAGTGCCGGCACCGGCTGCATGGCGGCGCTCGACGCCCAGCGCTTCCTGGAGCAGCACGAGGGCTGATCCGCCGGCCGGATGGCCGGGTTCCGTTATAATCTCTGGCTTTGCACGATGCCGGCGCCACTCTTTGGGGCGCGCTGCCTCGCGCAAACGGGCCACCGCCACCCGAACCTTCTGGCGAGGTGAGGTGCGAGCAACCGCCCTGCTCCTGCAGGATCCTCTGGTTGGTCCACCGTATGAAACGGAGTGTCCTCATGGCACGCGTATGCGAAATCACGGGCAAAAAGCCCCAGGTGGGACACAAGGTCTCCCACTCCAACGTCAAGACCAAGCGCCGCTTCCTGCCCAACCTGCAATACAAGCGCTTCTGGGTCGAGAGCGAGAACCGCTGGGTGCGCCTGCGCGTCTCGAGCGCCGCGCTGCGCCTGATCGACAAAAACGGCATCGACGCCGTGCTCGCGGACATGCGCGCACGCGGCCAGGCCTGATTCACTGAAGGAGCACTACCATGGCTGCCAAAGGCGGACGCGAAAAAATCAAGCTGGAATCGAGTGCCGGCACCGGGCACTTCTACACCACCACCAAGAACAAGAAGACGATGCCCGAGAAGATGTCGATCATGAAGTTCGACCCCAAGGCGCGCAAGCACGTCGAATACAAGGAAACCAAGCTGAAGTAGGCGCGCGCCGCGCCGCAAGCCGCCACCGCCGGTCCGGCCGTGGCGGTTTTTTTTGCCTGTCCCGGGGCCGGCCCCGCCGCCCAAAGCGGCGAATACCCCGGCAAGCGTGCCTCATTTCCAGCCCTGCGATCCCTATACAGCCCGCATGGCTTGGGCGATGATAGGATGCCTTTTTCCACATGCAATAGATTGCAGCGCTTACATGGCCGCAGCTGGTCTCGCACCCAAAGAAACCGTACATCTCGCCCTGCCCAGCCTGGCACGGGCGCTGATGTCCGCGGGCAAGCTGTCCCAGCAATCGGCCGAGGACATCTACCGCAAGTCGCAGGCCAGCCGCAACAGCTTCATCTCCGAGCTGCTGGGCGCCAAGACCATCTCCACGCCGGAGCTCGCGCACACGCTGTCGGCGACCTTCGGCGCCCCCCTGGTCGACGTGGAAGCCCTCGACGCGACCCACCTGCCCACCGACCTGCTCGACCCCAAGCTCTGCCAGATCTACAAGGTGGCGGCGCTGGCGCGGCGCAACAACCGGCTGATCGTCGCCACCGCCGACCCGACGAACCAGGAAGCCGCCGAAAAGATCAAGTTCACGACCCAGCTGGGCGTGGACTGGATCGTCGCCGAGTACGACAAGCTGTCGAAGCTGGTGGAGGCCACCACCAAGACCATCGCCGAGAGCCTGGAGAACATCACCAGGGGTGACTTCGAGTTCGAGGACACGCCGATCGAGGACGAGGGGGACAGCGCGGACGTCGCCGCCGAGGTCGAGGACGCGCCCGTCGTCAAGTTCCTGCACAAGATGCTGCTCGACGCCATCAGCATGCGGGCGTCCGACCTGCACTTCGAGCCGTACGAGCACAACTACCGCGTGCGCTTCCGCATCGACGGCGAGCTGCAGGAGATCACCACGCCCCCGATCGCGATCAAGGACAAGCTGGCCTCGCGCATCAAGGTGATCTCGCGCCTGGACATCTCCGAGAAGCGCGTGCCGCAGGACGGGCGCATGAAGCTCAAGATCGGCCCCGACCGGGTGATCGACTTCCGCGTCAGCACCCTGCCCACCCTGTTCGGCGAAAAGATCGTGATCCGCATCCTGGACCCGAGCAGCGCGCGCATGGGCATCGAAGCGCTCGGCTACGAGCCGGAAGAGAAGGAGCGGCTGCTGACCGCGATCGGGCGCCCCTACGGCATGATCCTGGTCACCGGTCCGACGGGTTCGGGCAAGACCGTGTCGCTCTACACCTGCCTGAACCTGCTCAACAAGCCGGGCGTCAACATCTCCACGGCCGAAGACCCGTCGGAAATCAACATGCCGGGGGTCAACCAGGTCAACGTCAACGAACGGGCGGGACTGACCTTCGCCGTCGCGCTCAGGGCCTTCCTGCGCCAGGACCCGGACGTGATCATGGTCGGCGAAATCCGCGACCTGGAAACCGCCGACATCGCCATCAAGGCTGCGCAGACCGGACACCTGGTGCTCTCCACGCTGCACACCAACGACGCCCCGACGACGCTCACGCGCATGCGCAACATGGGCATCGCGCCGTTCAACATCGCCTCCAGCGTGATCCTGATCACCGCGCAGCGCCTGGCGCGCAGGCTGTGCCCGCAGTGCAAGCAGCCGGCCGACATCCCGCACAAGAACCTGCTGCAGGCCGGCTACACCGAGGAAGAGATCGACGGCAGCTGGGTCACCTACCGGCCGGTCGGCTGCCAGGCCTGCAACAACGGCTACAAGGGCCGCGTCGGCATCTACGAAGTCATGCCGATCACGGAAGAGATACAGAGAATCATCCTGCGCGACGGCAGTGCGCTGGAGATCGCCGAACAGGCACGCAAGGACGGCGTGCGCTCGCTGCGCAAGGCGGGCCTGCACAAGGCCAAACTCGGCGTCACCTCGCTCGAAGAGGTCCTTGCCGTCACGAACGAATAAACCACCGGGGGACCAATCCATGGCTACTGCCGCATCCAGGGGAATCAAGGACTTCGTCTTTGAGTGGGAAGGCAAGGACCGCAACGGCAAGATCGTGCGCGGCGAGGTGCGCGCCGGCGGCGAGAACCAGGTACAGGCCACCCTGCGCCGCCAGGGCGTGCTGCCCACCAAGATCAAGAAGCGCCGCACCGGCTCGGGCAAGAAGATCCGGCCCAAGGACATCGCCCTCTTCACCCGCCAGATGGCCACGATGATGAAGGCCGGCGTGCCGCTGCTGCAGGCCTTCGACATCGTCGGGCGCGGCAACGCCAACACCAGCGTCACCAAGCTGCTGGGCAACATCCGCGCCGACGTGGAGACCGGCACCTCGCTGAACGCGGCATTCCGCAAGTACCCGATGTACTTCGACAGCCTCTACTGCAACCTGGTGGAGGCCGGCGAGGCGGCCGGTATCCTCGAAGCGCTGCTCGACCGCCTGGCCACCTACATGGAGAAGACCGAGGCGATCAAGGGCAAGATCAAGTCGGCGCTGATGTACCCGATCTCGGTGATCATCGTCGCCTTCGTCGTCGTCACGGTGATCATGATCTTCGTGATACCGGCGTTCAAGGAGGTCTTCACCTCCTTCGGGGCGGACCTGCCCGGGCCGACGCTGGTGGTGATGGCCATGAGCGAGTTCTTCGTCAAGTACTGGTGGCTGATCTTCGGCGTGATCGGCGGCGGCTTCTACTTCTTCATGCAGGCCTGGAGGCGCAGCGAGAAGATGCAGGTCGTGATGGATCGGCTGATGCTCAAGATCCCGGTGTTCGGCGACCTGATCAACAAGTCGGCCGTCGCGCGCTGGACGCGCACGCTCTCGACCATGTTCGCCGCGGGCGTCCCGCTGGTGGAGGCGCTCGACTCGGTCGGCGGCGCGGCGGGCAACGCCGTCTACGCGATGGCCACCGACAAGATCCAGCAGGAGGTGGCCACCGGCACCAGCCTCACGGCGGCGATGACCAACGCCAACGTCTTCCCCACGATGGTGCTGCAGATGTGCGCCATCGGCGAGGAGTCCGGCTCGATCGACCACATGCTGGGCAAGGCGGCGGACTTCTACGAAGAGGAGGTCGACGAGATGGTCAAGGGCCTGTCGAGCCTGATGGAGCCCATCATCATCGTGTTCCTCGGCACCATCATCGGCGGCATCGTGGTCTCCATGTACCTGCCCATCTTCAAGCTCGGCCAGGTCGTCTGAGGCATGACGGGCTCCCCCTTCTGGGACGCCGTGGCCTTCGGCGTCCTCGGGCTGCTGATCGGCAGCTTCCTGAACGTGGTGATCCACCGCCTGCCCCGCATGATGCAGCGCCAGTGGGACGAGGAGTGCGCCGCGCACGCGCGCGAGCACGGCGCGCTGCCGCCGCAGGACGCCCCCTCCGCACCCGCCGCACCGCGCTACAACCTCTGGACCCCGCGCTCGCACTGCCCGGCCTGCCAGCGCGCCATCCGCTGGCACGAGAACATCCCCGTCCTGAGCTACCTGCTGCTGCGCGGGCGCTGCGCCGGGTGCGGCAGCCGCATCAGCCTGCGCTACCCGCTGGTCGAACTCGCCTGCGGCCTGCTGTTCTTCGCCTGCGCCCACCAGTGGGGCGCGAGCCTCGCGGCAGTGCTGTGGTGCGGCTTCGCGGCCGCGCTGCTGGCCGCGGCGCTGATCGACTGGGACACGACGCTGCTGCCCGACGACATCACGCTGGCGCTGCTCTGGGCGGGCCTGCTCGCCGCCGCGCTGCGCTGGACCCCCCTGCCCCTGGCCGACGCGGTGCTGGGCGCGGCCGCAGGCTACCTGTCGCTCTGGTGCGTGTACTGGGGCTTCAAGCTCGCCACCGGCAAGGAGGGCATGGGCTACGGCGACTTCAAGCTGTTCGCCGCGCTCGGCGCCTGGTTCGGCTGGCAGGCGCTGGTACCCATCATCCTGCTGGCCTCCGTGGTCGGGGCCATCGTCGGCCTGCTGCTCAAGCTGCGGGGCGGCCTGAGGGAGGGCAGGTACGTGCCGTTCGGCCCCTTCCTCGCCGGCGGCGGCCTGGTGGCGATGCTCTGGGGCCCGCAGCAGGTCATGCATGCCATCCTCGGCATGCTGGGCCTGCCCGCGTAGCCATGGCAGCGCTGCGCGGCGTGCGCCTGGGCGTGACGGGCGGCATCGGCAGCGGCAAGAGCACCTTCGCCGGCATGCTCGCCGCCTGCGGCGCGGCGCTGATCGACGCGGACGCGATCTCCCGCGCGGCCACCGGCCCGGGCGGCGCCGCGATCGAACCCATCCGCTCGGCCTTCGGCCCCGGGGCGATCGACGCGCACGGGGCGCTGGACCGCGCGCGCATGCGCGCGCTGGCCTTCGCCGACCCGGGCGCGCGCCAGCGCCTGGAGCAGATCGTCCACCCCATCGTCGGCCGGGCGATCGGCGAGCAGGCGGCACGTGCCGCGCGGGACGGGAAAAAGCTGATCGTCCACGACATCCCCCTGCTCGCCGAATCGTCCCGATGGGCCGCGCAGCTCGACGCGGTGCTGGTGGTGGACTGCCCCGAAGCGACGCAGATCGAGCGCGTGCGCCAGCGCAGCGCCCTCGCCGACGACGCCATCCGCGCCATCATGGCGACGCAGGCCAGCCGCCTGCAGCGCCGCGCCATCGCCGACATCGTCGTCTACAACGACGGACTGACGCTGGACGCGCTCCACACAAAAGCACACCAGATCGCCTGCCGGTTCGGACTATGATGCGCAGCGCCCGGCGCGGCGCACCGGACTGCCTTGGAAAGCCCGCAGCGTGATCCTGTACGAATACCCCTTCAACGAACACCTGAGAACCTATCTGCGACTCGAGCAATTGCTGCGCCGACTCGGAGAACTGGTACCCCGCAACCACTCGCTGGACCACCACTACGCGCTGCTCACGCTGTTCGAGGTGATGGACGTGGCCGCGCGCGCCGACCTCAAGTCGGACCTGCTCCGGGACCTCGAAAAGCAGAAATCGCTGTTCGACGGCTACCGCGGCAACCCCTCGATCTCGGAAGCGGCGCTGAACGCGGTGCTGGGGCAGCTCGAACACTGCTTTTCCTCGCTCAACGCGCAGAGCGGCAAGGCCGGCCAGGCGCTGACGGAAAACGACTGGCTGATGAGCGTGCGCAGCCGCGCCGGCATCCCGGGCGGCACCTGCAGCTTCGACCTGCCCGCCTACCACGCCTGGCAGCACCACCCGGCCGACAGGCGTCGGCACGACCTGCAGGCATGGGCCGGCACGCTGGCGCCGCTGGCCGAGTCGCTCTACCTGCTGCTGCACCTGCTGCGCGACTCCGGCAGCACCCAGATGGTGGCGGCCGAGCGCGGGCAGTACCAGCAGGGCCTGCCGCCGGGCCGCAGCTTCCAGCTGCTGCGCCTGCGCATCGACCCGGCGCTGGAGCTGATCCCGGAGATCAGCGCCAACCGCCTGATCGTCTCGGTGCGCCTGCTGCAGCACGACGGCGGCAGGCTCGTCGCCAGCCAGCGCGACGCGTCGTTCGAGCTCGCGTTCTGCGCCTGAGCGCCGCGCGGCCGGCCTTTTCCTGTTCGCAAGAGGAGCCTCCCATGCCATCCGCCTACCTCGTGGGCCACGTCACCGTCAAGAACGCCGAAAAGTGGGCCGAGTACCGCAGCAAGGTACCGGCCACGCTCGCGCCCTGGGGCGCGGAGCTGGTGTTCCGCGGCGCCCGGGCGGCGACGTATTCGGGCAGCCTGCCGCACTCGGACATCGTGGTGATCCGCTTCCCCGACGCGGCGGCGATCGACCGCTGGTTCAACTCCGACGCCTACCAGGCGCTGCTGCCGGTGCGCGCGCAGGCCGCCGAGGTGCTGCTGCTGGCCTACGACGAGGCCTGATGGCGCGCGGCGGGCGGGCGGGTCAGGCCGTCCAGCGCACCCAGCCGAGCGTGGCCGTGAGCCACACGACCAACCCGAAGGCGATGCGGTACCAGGCGAACGGCACGAAGCTGTGCGCGCTGATGTAGCGCAGCAGCCAGCGCACGCACAGCCAGGCGCTGATGAAGGAAAACACCAGCCCGACGGCGAACAGCGGCACGTCGCCCGCCGAGAGCAGCGCGCGCTCCTTGTACAGGCTGTAGACGCCGGCGCCGATCAGCGTGGGCATGGCCAGGAAGAACGAGTAGTCCGTCGCCGCCTTGCGCGACAGGCCCAGCAGCATGCCGCCGATGATGGTGGCGCCGCTGCGGCTGGTGCCCGGCACCAGCGCCAGGCACTGCGCCAGCCCGACCTTGAGCGCGTCCCACGGCCCCATCTCGTCGACCGACCGGATCCGCGCCTCGGCCTGCGGGCGCCGCTCGGCCCACAGGATGACGAAGGCGCCGATGATGAAGGTGCTGGCCACCACCTGCGGCGTGAACAGGTGCGCCTGGATCGCCTTGCCGAAGGCCAGCCCAAGCACCACGGCCGGGAAGAAGCCGATCAGCACGTTGGCCGCGAAGCGCTGCGCCTGCCGCTGGCTGGGCAGCTGCACCAGCGTGTCGCGGATGCGCTGCCAGTACACCAGCATGACGGCGAAGATGGCGCCGGTCTGGATCGCGATCTCGAACACCTTGGCCTTGTCGTCCGTGAAGCCGAGCAGGCTGCCGGCCAGGATCAGGTGGCCGGTGCTGGAAATCGGCAGGAACTCGGTCAGGCCTTCCACCACCCCCAGGATGGCGGCCTTCAGCAGCAGGATGGAATCCACGTTCTTTCTTTCTCGGAGCTACGCTTTTTCGTAGCTGCTCGCGCATGCCCCATAAGGGTTTTCATCGGTTTTTCGTGTAATTGACGCCGGCCCCGCGGGACAGGGCAGGCGCCGATTATCGGGCCACGGTCGGCGCCCTCCCGGCGCATCTGGCGCCGCGCAGGCGCATTTCGTCGCAAGGCGCTGGCGCATGCGGGGCCCGGCGCACAAGATCGCGCCATCGCACCACTTCGATCCCCTGGCGGAACCTTCCCATGCTGCTCACCCAACTGCTCTCCCGGCACCCCGAAGCCATCGTCGACATCGTGCGCCAGACGCCCGCCTGGGTCGGCGCGCTGCTGGCCGCGCTGCTCTGGCTCGGCTTTTCGGCCACGCGCGACCGCGACGTGCCCGCCGCCCGCCTCATCCTCATGCCCGTCGCCATGGTGGGGTTGGCGCTGTGGGGCGTGGTCTCCGCCTTCGACGCCAGCGGGCAGCTGGCCGCTTTGCTGGCACTGTGGACCGTCTGCTGCGCCGCCGTGCTGGCCATCGGCGGCCGCCTGGCACCGCCCGCCGGCACGCGCTGGAACCATGCGGCACGGAGCTTTCACCTGCCCGGCAGCTGGGCGCCGATGGGGCTGATCCTGCTCGTGTTCCTGATGAAGTACGGCATCGGCGTGCAACTGGCGATGGAGCCGCCGCTGGCGCGCGACGCGGGCTTCGCCTTCGCCGTGACCGCGCTGTACGGCCTGCTGTCGGGCTTCTTCACGGCGCGCACGCTGCGCGTGCTGCGGCTGGCGCGCGGCACCCCGTCCCTGTCCCTGCACCAGGCCTGAAAGGAGCCCTCCCATGCCGCAATCAGACTTCTCCGACGATGCCCGCCTCGAGCGCCTGGCGCGCCGCCGCGCCGGCGCCAAGATAGGCTGGCTGACCCACGCGCTGGTCTACGTCTGCGTCAACGCCGGCCTGGCGCTGATCGCCTGGCACGGCGGCCGGGCGTGGCACCTGTACCCGCTGGCCGGCTGGGGGCTGGGGCTGGCGATCCACGGGCTGGCCGTCTGGCTGGGCGGCAGCGGCCTGCACGAGCGCCTGCTGCAGGCCGAGCGCGATAAGCTCGGTCACCTGCATCGGAATTGACGCCATGATCACCGTCCACCACCTGAACGCCTCGCGCTCGCTGCGCATCCTGTGGCTGCTGGAAGAGCTCGGGCAGCCCTACGAGATCGTGCGCTACCAGCGCGACCCCGACACCCTGCTGGCGCCGCCCGCGCTCAAGGCCATCCATCCACTGGGCAAGTCGCCGGTGGTGGAGGTCGACGGCCAGGTACTGGCCGAATCGGGCGCCATCGTCGAGACGCTGGTCGAGCGCTTCGGCGCCGGCCGGCTGGCGCCGCCGCCCGGCACGGCGGATTTCGCGCGCTACCGCTACTGGCTGCACTACGCCGAGGGCTCGGCCATGCCGCCGCTGCTGCTCAAGCTGGTGTTCGACCGGGTCGCCGCCGCGCCGATGCCCTTCTTCGCCAGGCCCATCGCCAAAGGCATCGCGGGCAAGGTCATGGCCGGCTTCGTCGGACCGCAGCTGCGGCTGCACCTGGGCTACCTGGAGGACGAGTTGGCGCAGCGCGACTGGTTCGCCGGCGACGCCTTCAGCGCCGCCGACGTGCAGCTTAGCTACCCCCTGGAGGCGGCGCAGCAGCGCGCCGGACTGAACGCCGCCGAGCACCCGCGCCTGACCGGCTGGCTGGCGCGCATCCACGCCCGGCCGGCGTACCAGCGCGCGCTGGAGCGCGAGGCGGTGTGACGGCAAGATTCCATAATGAAAAAAGGCTCCAGCGCTTGATGGGTAATCACCAGTAGCTACCGATTTCATAGTCAACATGAACTCGACATCCACGGCATCCCATCGCCCCGGCACCGCGCGGCGACTGGCCATGTGCGGGTTGGCCGCGCTGCTGGGCCTGGTCGCCTCGATCGCCCACGCCGGCACAGGCCTGCTGGCGCTCGAAGGCACTCCCGCGATCACGCTGGTCTACCCCACCAACGCACCTGATGCGACCATCGCACGCGGCCCCTACACCCTGCATGCTGCGCCCAATGCCCCTGCGGCGGGCGGCAACAGCAGACTGGTGGTGCTCTCGCACGGCTCGGGTGGCGGCATGGAAACCGAATTCGATCTGGCGCAGGCACTCGTGCGCGCCGGCTTCACCGTCGCGGTGCCGATGCATGCCGGCGACAACTGGCAAGACATGCGCGACGTGGGCCCGGTGTCGTGGGCACGCCGGCCGCAGGAACTATCGCAGGCCATCGACGCCGTGGCCGCGCTTTCAGCGCCCGGCGGCCGGCTGGCGCCACTGCGGCTGGATCCGCGGCGCGTCGGGGTCTACGGCATGTCGGCCGGCGGCATCGCGGCGCTCACGCTGGCAGGCGCACGCTGGTCGCCCGCCATGCAAGCCCGCCATTGCGACGCGCACTTGGCGGAGGATTTCCCGGCCTGCGTGGGCCTTGCGACCGAACTGACAGGTGGCCTGCTGGACGGCGCCAAGCTCGCCATCGCGCGCGGAATCATCCAGCACAAATGGGCTGGCGACACCGCCTGGCGCACTGCCCACGACCCGCGCGTGGCCGCCGTGGTGGCGGCCGTGCCCATGGCGTCACCCATCGACATGGCGTCGCTGGCACCGCCGCGCGTGCCGCTGGGACTGGTTCGCGCCGGCCGCGACGGCTGGCTGGCACCGCGCTTTCACATCGACGCGGTGCGGGCCGCCTGCGCGCCATCACGGCTGGCCACCGGCCAGCCTGGCTGCACGCTGCTGGCGGACATGCCCCAGGGCGGGCACGGCTCGACCCTGTCGCCGCCGCCCGTGGGCCTGCCGCCGCGCGCGGCGCGCCTGCTGGACGATCCGCCCGGCTTCGACCGCGCTCGCGCCCTGTCCGCAGTTCACGACGCCATCGTGACCTTCTTTCAAACCCAGCTCGGCGCGCTGCCACCATGAGGATCGACTGGCTCGGCACCGCACGCCATTTGCTGCAAGTGGTGGCCTTCTGCTGCGTGATCGCCGTGCTGACCACCAGCATCTGGCCTCGCAACAGCTACTTGACACAGGTGGTCCATGCGCTGGCTATCGGGCTGATTACCTGGGGCGTGATCGAGTTCGGACGCTACCTCGTTCCCTCCAGACACTGCCACCCCAACAGCGAAGGCAGTCACGGCTGGCCGCGCGGCTGGCGCGGCATCGTGCTGACCGTCATCGGCATCGGGGCCGGCTTCCTGGTGGGCGACCCGCTGGGGACCTGGCTGATGGGCACCGGCGGCTACCGCTCCACCCGCGACGATCGGATCGGCCTGATCATCACCATCGCGGCAGGCGGCGTCGCCAGCCTCTACTTCCACATGCGTGGCCGCGCAGCGGCGCTGGAGGCCCACATCGCCGCCGCCGAGCGCGATGCCGCCCAGGCACGCCTAATGCTGCTGCAAAGCCAGCTCGAGCCGCACATGCTATTCAACACCCTGGCCAACCTGCGCGCGCTGATCGGCGTGGATCCCGCCGCCGCGCAGCGGATGCTGGACCGGCTGGGCGACTACCTGCGCGCCACGCTCACGGGATCGCGCGCCACGCTGCACCCGCTGGCCGACGAGTTCGAGCGCCTGCGCGACTACCTCGAACTGATCGCGGTGCGCGTGGGCCCGCGCCTGAGCTACCGGCTCGACCTGCCCGACGCGCTGCGCGGCGCGAAGGTGCCGCCCCTGCTGCTGCAGCCGCTGGTGGAAAACGCCATCCGCCACGGGCTGGAGCCGCAGTTGGCGGGCGGCAGCGTGCAGGTGAGCGCGCGCACGCAGGCCGCGCCGCACGGCACGCTGCTGGCGCTGCAGGTGCGCAACAGCGGCGCGCCGCTCGCCGCGCCCCCGCCCCAGGCCGGCACGGCGCCGGGCCGCGCCTTCGGCCTGGCGCAGGTGCGCGAGCGCCTGCACACGCTCTACGGCGCCGCGGCCACCTTTGAATTGATAGCTGACAGCGCAGGCCACACCTGCGCAAACATCACATTTCCCTTGCAATGACTCTACCCCATCCGCGCGCACTGATCGCCGAGGACGAGCCGCTGCTGGCCGATGCGCTGCGCCGCGAACTGGCCCGCGCCTGGCCCGAACTGGCGATCGCCGCCACCGTGGGCGATGGCCTCTCGGCCACGCGCGAGGCGCTGGCGCTGCGCCCCAACGTGCTGTTCTTCGACATCCGCCTGCCCTGCCAGAGCGGGCTGGAGGCCGCGGCCGAACTGATGGACGCCTGGCCCGGCGAGCAGCCCCTGCCGCTGCTGGTCTTCACCACCGCCTACGACCAGTACGCGGTGCAGGCCTTCGAGGCGCAGGCGATGGACTACCTGCTCAAGCCGGTGCACGGCGCGCGCCTGCAGAAGACCGTGCAGAAACTGCAGCAAACCCTTGCCGCGCGGGCGCAGGCGGCCATCGTGGACGAAGCGGCCCTGGACCGGCTGCGCCGCCTGCTCGCGCTGCCCGGCCTCGCCGGCGCAGCCGCCGCGCGCCCGCCGCTGACGGTCTTGCAGGCGGGCAGCGGCGCGACGGTGCACCTGGTGCCGGTGGCCGAGGTGCTGTACTTCGAGGCGGCGGACAAATACGTGCGCGTCCTCACCGAAACGCACGAATACCTGATCCGCACGCCGCTCAAGGAACTGGCCGCGCAACTCGACCCGGAGCAGTTCTGGCAGGTACACCGCGGCACGCTGGTGCGCGCCGCGGCCATCGCCAGCGCCGAGCGCGACGAGGCGGGGCGCCTGCACCTGCAACTGCGCGGCCGCCCCGAGCGCATCGCGGTCAGCCGCCTGTACGCATCGCGGTTCAAGGCGATGTAGCGCGCGTGCGACACGGCGGGCCGGGCAAACCGTTGTAGCCTTACGCCCCATGCCTGCCGCGACACCGGCGCCGCCCGCCACGCCCGCCCCCGCCCTCCTCTCCCCCCGCGCCGCGCTGTGGATGCTGCTGGCGCTGCTCGGCGCGTTCAACCTGAGCCAGGCGTTCCGCACCGTGGGCGCCATCATGGCGCCGCCGCTGCAGGAGGACTTCGGCCTCACGCCCGGGCAGCTCGGGGTGTTCTCGGGGGCGTTCCACTTCGCCTTCGGCGCGATGCAGCTGTTCATGGGGATAGGCATCGACCTCTACGGCGTGCGCCGCACCATCCTCGCGGCGTTCCCGCTGGCCATCCTCGGCGCGGTGGTGTCCGCGCTGGCCCCCGGCTACCTGCCGCTCACGCTGGCGCAGGTGCTGATCGGGCTGGGGTGCGCGCCCGCCTTTCTGGTCTGCACGGTGTTCATCGCGCGCCACTTCCCGCCGCAGCGCTTCGCCGCCCTGTCGGGCCAGGCGCTGGCCGTGGGGTCGCTGGGCATGCTGTTCACCGGCACGCCGCTGGCCTGGGTGGTGGAGCACTGGTCCTGGCGCAGCGGCTTCTGGCTGCTGGCGCTGCTGGCGCTGCTGGCCTGGCTGTGGATCTGGCGCGCGGTGTTCGAGCCGGGGCCATTCATCCGGCCGGCGCGGGACGGGGGCGGGGAGTCGGTGGGCCAGGCGCTGAAACGCTTCGCCGCGCTGTTCGCGCTGCCGCACACCTGGGGCATCGTCGTGCTCGGCAGCACCACCTACGCGGCGATGATCACGCTGCGCGGGCTGTGGCTGGGGCCGATGCTGATCGAGCGCCACGGCTACTCGCTGGTGCAGGGCGGCAACGTGGCGGTGGTTCTTTCGCTCGTGGCGCTCTTCGGCCCGGTGGTGTTCGGCCGCCTGGACCCCGGGGCGGCCACGCGCCGGCGCTGGCTGGTCGGCTGGACGCTGCTGATGGCGGCGCTCTTCGTCCTGCTCGCCTTCGGCTGGCGCGCCTGGCTCGACGTGGCCCTGATGCTGGCGATCGGCCTGGCCTCGGGCTTCATCGTGCTGCAGTACGCCGACGTGCGCAGCGCCTACCCGGCCGAGATCACCGGCCGCGCGATGGCCGCCTTCACCATGGCGATGTTCATGGGCGTGGCGGTGATGCAGTGGGCCACCGGCGTGGTGGCCTCGATCGCCAAGGGCGCCGGGGCCGACCCCTACGCGGCGGTGATGCTCTGCATCGCGGCGTGGCTCGCGCTCTCGGCGGCGGCGTTCAGGGCCCTGCCCGGCCCGCCGCTACAGCGGCCGTGAGCCGCTCTTGGCCGCCCGATCGCGCTGGCGCGCGAGCTTGCGCGCACTGCGCTCGGCGTCGCGGGCCTGCCCCAGCGCCAGCCAGGCGGCATATTCCCCGGGGGTCTCCAGCGTCACCCGGCCGATCGCGGCGCCGCGGAAGTCGGTGAGCACGATCTCGGCCGCCTTCTGCAGGTTGAGCCGGCCGCCCGCCATGACCGCGCCGCGCTGGCGCGCGACGGCCTCGAGCAGCTCGTCCTCGTGTGCTGCAATTATTTCAGGAGCTGCCAGCGCAAGCCGGTAGCGCGCTGCCAACAGATCCGGATAGTTTTTTTTCAGGTAGCCCAGCAGGTCGAGCGCCACTTCTTCCTCGTCGTAGGCGTTGCGCCCCACGGCGCCGCTGGCGGCCAGCCGCATGCCGCTTTCGGGCACGATGATGCGCGGCCAGAGCATGCCGGGGGTGTCCCACAGGTAGAAGTCGTCGGCCAGCACGATGCGCTGCTCCTGCCTGGTCACACCGGCCTCGTCGCCCGTCTTGGCCTGGCTCTTGCGGCTCAGGGTGTTGATGAGCGTGGACTTGCCGACGTTGGGCACGCCGACGATGAGCACGCGCATCGGGCGCGAGAGCCCCTTGCGCAGCGGCGCGAGCTGGCGGCAGGCGTCGATCAGCCGGCGCGCCGGCGCGCGGTCCGAGGCGTCGAGCGCCAGCGCCCGGGTGTCGGGCCGCGCGCCGTACCAGGCCAGCCACGCCGCCGTGCGCGCGGGATCGGCCAGGTCCTGCTTGTTGAGCACCTTGAGCGTCGGCCGGTGGCCGGTGAGCTCGGTGAGCAGCGGGTTGCTGCTGGAGCCCGGCAGGCGCGCATCGAGCAGCTCGATGATCACGTCGATGCTTTTCACCCGCTCGGCGATCGCCTGGCGCGTGAGGTGCATGTGGCCGGGGAACCATTGAATGGCCATGCGGTGCCGCCCTTTCATGAAAGCGCCAAGGATAATGGCGCCATGCCCACCCCGCCCAAAGACAAGGCCGACGCCGAGATCCTGACCAAGGGCGTGATCTGCGCGCTGATCGGCGCGGTGATCCTGCTCGGACCCTACGTGGCGCGCTCCGCCGACGTGCGCGAGCTGATGCTGCAGATGCGCCTGGTCGGCTGGTTCGCGCTGGTGCTGGGCCTGGCCTTCATCGCGCGCGGCGGCTACCGCCGCTACACCCGCCGCGGCGACTGAGCGGCGTCAGCAGGCGGGCACGGTGCGCGAGTAGCGGCTCAGCGGCACCGTCACCGCGCCGCCCTCCACCTCCTGGCGGTACACGCCCGGGCCATGGTGCTCGATCAGCTCGCCCTTGAAGGTCTTGAAGAAGCGCTCGAAGAACTGGCGCCCCACGGCCCCCGTGGCGAAGAGCCCGTCGCTCGCCCGGTCCCAGTCCAGCCGCACCGGCATGAGGGGATGCTCCGACGGGCCGGACACGCGCATGCCGCCCTGCGCCGGGTCGTACACGCTGCCGTGCGCGCAGCAGACGATGCGCCCCGGCGCGCCCGCCAGTTCGCTGCCGGCGGCGGCATAGCGCAGGTAGCTCGCCTGCGGCGTGGGGTAGCTGAGCTGGTGCGTGCAGATCGCGACGAACGCCACCAGGCTGCCGCCGGGGCCCACGCCCTCGGGGTTGGCGTACTCGCCGTCGTCCGGCGAAGCGAGGGTCCGCACCGCGGGTTTTCTCTCGCCCAGGTTGATCAGGTAGCAGGGAATGCCCTTGAGCGGGTAGGCGAAGACCATCGCCTCGCTGGTGCCCACCTCGGACGCCCTGAGCGGCGCGCCGTCGGGGTGCACCAGCGCGGTGCGGGCGTAGTCCTCGATCGGCCCGGCCCAGGCCGCCAGGCCCTGCGCCAGCAGCGCGCCCGAACACCATTGGGTGAAGCATCGGCGATCCATCCATGTCTCCTTGTCGTATCGATGCATGGCAGCGCAAGGCCGCCCTCGGGCGGCCTGCGGCAGGAGGGGCGCCGCGTCAGGCGTTGAACATGTCGCGGTACAGCCCCTTGGCCCATTCCAGCGTGGCCTGGCCCTTGGCGGCGTCGCGGTTGTTGAACACCTGGGTGTCGGGCGAGAAGCCGGTGATCGCGTCCTTGCCCGCGTCGTAGACGTAGTGCGCCTTGACCGAGATCGCCTCCATCGGGAAGGCGTTGACGACGGAGTAGCAGATGGTCTCGGGCGTGGTCCAGGAAATCTCCTTGCCCTGCGCGCGCGCGGCCAGCACCTTGGCGATGTAGTGCGCCTCGGTGTTGGAGGTGTTGGCGCTCTTGGAATAGGGGTGCGGGCGCGAGTCGCCGGTGACGTACACGTGCGGGTCGCCCACCACGTTGTAGAAGCGCGTGTCGATGTCGGCCTCCTTCTGGTTGGACTTGGTGGCCGGCGCCACCAGCCCGAACTGCTCGATCAGCGTGGAGGCGCGCACGTTCGGGTAGATCGCCGCGTCGTCGAACTGGTAGCTGTCGAAATCGGTCTCGATCGTGCGCTTGGCCACGTCCACGCCCTTGACCGCCACGCCCGGCTTGTACTCGAGGATGCCCTTGTAGAGCTGGTCGAAGGCGGCATGGAAGCCCTCGGCCTTGATCGTCACCTCGGGGTTGGCGTCCAGCAGGACGACCTTGCCCTTGATCTTGTTCTTCTTGATCAGCGACGCGATCAGGCAGGCGCGCTCGTAGGGCGCGGGCAGGCAGCGGTAGTTGCCGCTGGGCACGGTCTGGATGAACACCCCGCCCTCGAACTCGCGGATCTTGCGGTGCAGCGTGACGTGCTCGGTCGGCGAGATGAAGCCGCCGGGGTAGGTCTGGCGCAGCGCCGTCTGCGCATCGATGTCGTCGACGCCGATCTTGGCGAAGTCGTACGAGATGCCGGGGGCGATCACCAGGTAGTCGTACTTGATGTCGCCCTCGCTCGTGGCCAGGGTCTTGCCGGCGCGGTCCAGCCCCGTGGCCGTGGCGTTGAAGTAGGTGTACTTGTTGTTCACCGCGGCGTCGAGGAAGCTGTGGTTGGCCAGGTTCTCCAGCGTGATCAGCCCGGCGTACCAGAGGTTGCTGGTGAAGCACGAGGAGTACATGTCGCGCTTTTCGACCAGCACCACGTCGAACTGCGGGAATTCCTTCTTGGCGTACTTGGCGATGGTCAGCCCCGAGGTGCCGCCGCCGAGCACCACCAGGCGCGGCCCCCTGGCCTTGGGCAGGTCGGCCACGCGGCCCGCGACCACCGCCGGCGCCGCCGCGGCGCTGCCGCTCGCGCCCGCCGCCACGCCGGCGGCCCCCGCGGCCAGCGCCAGCCCGCCGCTCTTCAAAAAGCTTCTCCGATCCGACATTGCTCTCTCCTGTGGGTTGTGATGGACACCAGGAAAGCGGCCACGGCGCAGCAGTCTGCGGTCTGGCAGTGAAGAACCGGTCTGTGGGTATCAGGCAATCGATGTCTGGTGCCGCGCAGGCCGCATACCACTGGAGCCGAGCCAACGGTGGTGCGTCCGCATCCCTGACCGGTTCATTCTAAGCACATATATCAATCGATGCATATATTTGAATATCACCAAAAGATATAGCGGCAAACGGCACAGCCGCCGTGCAAACCCCTGTTCCGACCGGCCCGGTCAGCGTCACCGCCCGGCGCGATCGTCCTCGCCCGGCGCCGCCCGCGGCCGGCCGGCCTCGTCCGCCAGCACCTGGGCCAGCGCCTCGTGCATCAGCGGCTCCAGGTCCTGCAAGGCGGCCTGCAGCGCCTGCTGCAGGCGCTGCTCGATCAGCTCCCGCAGGCGCTGGACCAGCGGCTCCTCGCCGTCCGGGAAAGCCAGCGTGACGGCATCCGGCGCGCCACCGGCGGGCGCCGCCTCGTCCGCCAGCACGATGGGCAGCAGCTGGAGCGCAGGCGGCGCCTCGGGCAGCGGCAGCGGCGCAGGGGGCGGCAGCGGCGGCAGGTCGGGCGGAGCCGGCACCACGTCGGTCAGCGTGGGAACGAAGCGTGGGGGCATCCTCGGAGTGCTCATCTCGGGCCTCATTTCTCGGGCGCGGCCAGGTCCAGCCGCTCGATGGCGTGGCCGGCCTGCGCATAGTGGCGCCAGCGCTCGCGCGCGCGCGCGCGGTCGGCCGCGTCCGCCGCATCCACCACCTCGACCACGCTGTGGAACGCCGCGACCTCCTCGGGCACCGCATCCCCCAGCTGCAGCAGCAGATCGCGCGCCGGCGCCTGGCGCGGATCGGCCGCGAGCACGACCGGCGATGCCCGCAGCACCACCTCCGGGGCATCGGCGAAGCAATGGGCCGGGAACGCGGTGGCCGAGGCGCCCCAGAGCATCTGGTCCACGCGCGCGAGCACCTCCGGCGCCCCGCAGACGACGATGCGCGGCCCGTCCCGGCGCAGGGCGTCGGCGACCAGCCGGCAGGCATGGGCCAGCTTGTCGGGCGCGTTGAAATGAAAGGCCACCGTGGTCATGCCGCGCTCCGCCACGTCTGGCGCGCCGTCATGCGGCGCGTGGCGCGCGCCGGCCCGGCTGCGGCGCGTCCCGCTGCGCCTCGGCCACGCCGAGCAGGTAGTGCACCAGCAGCGCCACGGGCCTGCCGGTGGCGCCCTTGGCCGACCCGGTCTTCCAGGCGGTGCCGGCGATGTCCAGGTGGGCCCAGGGGAAGGCGCCGACGAAGCGCTGCAGGAATTTCGCCGCCGTCACCGCGCCGGCCGGGCGCCCGGCCACGTTGGCCACGTCGGCGAAGGCGCTCTTGAGCCCTTCGGCGTATTCATCGTCCAGCGGCATGCGCCAGCACGGGTCGAGCGCCTCGTCGCCCGCGGCCTGCAGCCGCGCCGCCAGCGCCTCGTCGCTGGCGAACAGGCCGCTGCGCACGTGCCCCAGCGCCACCACGCAGGCGCCGGTGAGCGTGGCCAGGTCCACCACCGCCTGCGGCTTGAAGCGCGCGGCGTAGGCCAGCGCGTCGCACAGCGCCAGCCGCCCCTCGGCATCGGTGTTGAGGATCTCTATCGTCTGCCCACTCATGCTCGTGACCACGTCGCCGGGCTTGACCGCCTTGCCGTCGGGCAGGTTCTCGCAGCTCGGGATCAGCCCGACGACGTTGACCCGCGGCCGCAGCTGCGCCAGCGCCCGGAACGTACCCAGCACACTCGCCGCCCCGCCCATGTCGAACTTCATCTCGTCCATGCCGGCGGGCGGCTTGAGCGAGATGCCGCCGGCATCGAAGGTGATGCCCTTGCCCACCAGCACGACCGGTGCCTGCCCCTTGGGCGCGCCCTGGTAGTGCAGTTCGATGAAACGCAGCGGCTCGCTCGAACCCTGCGCCACCGCCATGAAGGCGCCCATGCCCAGCTTGGCCACCTGGGCCGGGCCATGCAGCCTGCAGGCGAGGCCGCGCTCGCGCGCCAGGGCGCGCGCGGCCTCGCCCAGCCGCGTGGGCGTGGCATGGTTGGCCGGGCGGTTGGCCCACTCGCGCGCGAACTCCACGCCCGCGACCACGGCCGCCGCGGTGGCGAAGGCATCGTGCACCGCCGCCGCGTCGGGCACGCCGAGCACGGCGCGCGCCAGCAGCCGGGGCTCGGGCTTGTTCTTGGTCGTGGTGTAGACGTAGCTCGCCTCCGACAGCGCGCGCACCGCCGCGCCCACGGCCTGCGGCTGCAGCGCCTGCGCCGTCACCAGCACCAGCCGCTTGGTCGCCGCCGCCTTGAGCAGCGGCGCCAGCGTCAGCACCGCCTTGCGCACCGCCGCCGCGCCCCCGTCGCCGACGCCCAGCAGCAGCAGCCGGCGCGTGGCCACCCCCGGCGCGCCATAGCACTGCAGCGAGGCCCCGGCGCGGGTGTGCAGGTCGCCCTGCTTGAGCGCCACCGCGGCCAGCGTGGTCAGCGCGTCGTGCCCCGCCGCGAAACCATCGGCCACCAGCAGCACCAGCAAATCGCAGCGCTGCGCTCCGGCCGCCGCGGGCGAGAGCGTTTTCAGTTCAAAATCCATGCTTGTTCCAACCCTTACGGGCAGGCACCGGACGATCGGGCACCTGCCTCTTCGATGTTATTCGATTCATCCATCCGCAAGGAGCTGGCGCGCAGCTTCGGCGCCACCCTGGTGGTGCTGGTCACCGTGGTCATGACGATCATGCTGGTGCGCACGCTGGGGCAGGCCGCGCGCGGCGGCGTCGACCCGTCCGACGTGGTGCTGGTCATGGGCTACACGGTGCTCGGGCAGCTCTCGACGATCCTGAGCCTGAGCCTGTTCGTCGCGGTGGTCAGCACGCTCTCGCGCATGTACCGCGACAGCGAGATGGTGATCTGGTTCGGCGCCGGGCGCGGCCTGATGGCGCTGCTCGCGCCGCTGCTGCGCTTCGCCTGGCCGGTGGTGCTGGCCGTGACGGCGCTTTCGCTCGCGGTCTGGCCCTGGGCCAACCAGCAGATCGACGAGCTCAAGGCGCGCTACGAGCAGCGCAGCGACGTGGACCGCATCGCCCCGGGCGAATTCCAGGAGACGGCCAACGGCGCGCGCGTCTTCTTCATCGACAAGGACACGCCCGAAGCCAACGTGGCGAGCAAGGTGTTCATCGCCACCACCGCGCCGGACCGCGAGACCGTGACATCGGCCCAGAGCGCGCGGCTCACGGTGCAGGACGGGCAGCGCGTGGCCCTGCTCAACCAGGGGCAGCGGGTCGAGACGCTGCTCGCCAAGCCCGGGCTGCGGGTGAGCGAGTTCGTCGAATACGGCACGCAGGTCGGCACCGCGTCCAGCGCCTCGCGCGACGCCGCCTCGGCCAAGACCCAGGGCACGCTGGCGCTGCTGGCCGACCCGACGCCGGTGCAGCGCGCCGAGCTGGGCTGGCGCCTGGGCCTGGCGCTGGCGGTGCTCAACCTGGTGGTGCTGGGGCTGGCCGTGGCCGTGGTGCAGCCGCGCGCGGCGCGCAGCGCCAGCCTGATGTTCGCGCTGTTCGCCTTCATGGCGTACTACAACCTGATGAACGTGGGCCAGAGCTGGGTGGCGGCCGGGCGGCTCGCGCTGCCCACGCTGGTGCTGGGGCTGCATGGCGGCACGCTGGGGCTCGGGCTGCTGCTGCTGCTGGCGCGCCACAACCACTGGTCGCCGCGCGCCCTCTGGCGCCGGCGGGCGGCGCCATGAAGACGCTGCGCCGCTACCTCTACCGCGAAGTGGCGCTGAGCGTGGCCTTCGCCACGCTGGCGTTCCTCGCGCTGTTCTTCTTTTTCGACATGGTGGACGAGCTGCGCACCGTGGGCGCCGCGGGCAAGGCCTATCCGCTCTCCAGCGCGCTGCTGTTCGTCGCGCTGCGCCAGCCGCAGCACGTCTACGAGCTGCTGCCGATCACGGTGCTGATCGGCACGATCTTCGTCATGGCGCGGCTGGCGCAGAACTCGGAATTCACCATCATGCGCACGAGCGGCCTCGGGCCCTGGCAGGCGCTGGGCACCGTGCTGACGCTCGGCGCGATGTTCACCGCAGCCACCTTCGCGTTCGGCGACTACATCGCTCCGGCGAGCGAGCGCGCGGCGCAGATCGTCAAGGCGCGCCAGCTGGGCCCGGCCAGCCTCGGGATCACCGGCGCCTGGCTCAAGGAACAGCAGGGCGGGCAGTCGTTCGCCATCAACGTGCGCACGCTCGAGCCGGACGGGCAGATGCGCGGCGTGCGCATCTTCGAGTTCGACGCCAGCGGCCGCCTGGCATCGACCACCCGCGCCGCCGAGGGCCGCGTCGACGACGGCGGCGGCGCCCCGGGCTGGACACTCGCGCAGGTGCAGCGCAACGTGTTCACGCGCATCGACACCGACCAGGCGCACGTCGAGCGCCTGGCCGAGGCGCGCTGGCGCTGGCCGACCCAGGTCACGCTCGACATGGTCGCCGCCGCGCTGCTCAACCCCGAGAAAATGCCCACCGTCGACCTGTTCCGCTACGTGCACCACCTGCAGGCCAACGGCCAGTCGGCGCAGCGCTACGAGATCGAACTCTGGCGCAAGGTGTTCTATCCCCTGAGCTGCCTGGTGATGGTGGTGCTGTCGCTGCCGTTCGCGTACCTGCACTTCCGCTCCGGCGGCATCGCCGGCTACGTGTTCGGCGGCGTGATGGCCGGGATCAGCTTCTTCCTGCTGAACAACCTCTTCGGCTTCGCCGGGAACCTGCAGAACTGGTCTCCCTGGATCACCGCGGCAGCGCCCGGCCTGATCTACTCGCTGCTGTCGCTGGTGGCGTTCGGCTGGCTGGTGCTGCGGCGCTGATCCGCTGATTTTTTGTGCACTCCGCTGCATAATGACGGCCATTTTTATTCATATTTGGTTATGAACCTGCACCAATTCCGTTTCGTCCAGGAGGCTGTGCGGCGCCAGCTCAACCTGACGGAGGCGGCGAAGGCACTGCATACCTCGCAGCCGGGGGTCTCCAAGGCCATCCTGGAGCTGGAGGACGAACTGGGCGTGGACATCTTCGCGCGCCACGGCAAGCGCCTGAAGCGCATCACCGAGCCGGGCCAGCACGTGCTCAAGAGCATCGAGCTGATCATGCGCGAGGTGGGCAACCTCAAGCGCATCGGCGAGCAGTTCAGCGCGCAGGACAGCGGCACGCTCTCGATCGCCACCACGCACACGCAAGCGCGCTACGTGCTGCCGCCGGCGGTGGCGCGGCTGCGCGAGCAGTACCCCAAGGTCAACGTGAGCCTGCACCAGGCCACGCCGCAGGAGGTGGCGCGCATGGTGCTCGAGGAGGTGGCCGAGATCGGCATGGCCACCGAGTCGCTCGCGGACTACCCGGAACTCGTCACCCTGCCCTGCTACGAGTGGCAGCACGTGCTGGTGCTGCCCGCGAACCATCCGCTGGCGCGCAAGGAGCGCGTCGACATCGAAGACCTGTCGCACGAGCCGCTCATCACCTACCACCCCTCGTTCACCGGCCGCAGCCGCATCGACCACGCCTTCGGGCTGCGCAAGCTGCAGCCGCGCATCGTGCTCGAAGCGATGGATTCGGACGTGATCAAGACCTACGTGCGCCTCGGCATGGGCCTGGGCATCGTCGCCGAGATGGCCGTGCGCGAAGACCTGCCGCCCGACCTGCTCACCCGCCCCGCGGGGCACCTGTTCGGCCACAGCGTCGCGCGCATCGCCTTCAAGCGCGGCGCATACCTGCGCCATTTCGTGTACCGCCTGGCCGAACTCGTGAGCGACCGGCTCAACCGCGAGCTGATCGTGCGCGCGATGTCGGGCCACGCCGAAGACTACGGCCTGTAAAAATCCTCGCCCATGTCCACGCCCGCCTTCCCCAGCCGCCTGCCGCAGGTCGGCACCACCATCTTCACCGTCATGTCCGCGCTCGCCGTGGAGCATGGCGCGGTCAACCTCGGCCAGGGCTTCCCCGATTTCGGCTGCGACCCGGCCCTCGTCGAGGCCGTGAACCAGGCCATGCGGGCCGGCCACAACCAGTACCCGCCCATGGCCGGGGTGCGCAGCCTGCGCGAGGTCGTCTCGGCCAAGACCGGGCAGCTCTACGGCCGCCGCTACGACGTGGACGCCGAGGTGACGATCACCGCGGGCGCGACGCAGGCCATCCTCACCGCCATCCTGGCCTGCGTGCACCCGGGCGACGAGGTCATCGTGCTCGACCCGTGCTACGACAGCTACCTGCCCAACATCGCCCTGGCCGGCGGCGTGGCGGTGCACGTGCCCCTGACCCCGCACAGCTTCCGGCCGGACATCGCGGGCATCGCCGCCGCGATCACGCCGCGCACGCGCCTCCTCATCATCAACTCGCCGCACAACCCCAGCGCCAGCGTCTGGAGCGAGGCCGACATGCGCGCGCTCGAGGCGCTGCTCGCCCCCACCAACGTGCTGCTGCTCTCCGACGAGGTCTACGAGCACATGGTCTACGATGGCGAGCAGCACCAGAGCGCCGCGCGCTTTCCGCTTCTCGCCGAACGCGCCTTCGTGGTGTCGAGCTTCGGCAAGACGCTGCACGTCACCGGCTGGAAGATCGGCTCGGTCTGCGCCCCCGCCGCGCTCACCGCCGAATTCCGGAAGGTGCACCAGTTCAACGTCTTCAGCGTCAACACGCCGATGCAGCACGGCATCGCCGCGTACATGGCCAGCCCCGCGAGCTACGAAGGCCTGGGCCGCTTCTACCAGGCCAAGCGCGACCTGTTCCGCGAAGGGCTCGCGGGCTCGCGCCTCAAGCTCCTGCCCTCCTCGGGCAGCTTCTTCCAGTGCGTGGACATCTCCGCCGTGAGCGACCTCTCCGACGCCGACTTCTGCCAGTGGCTCACGCGCGAGATCGGCGTCGCGGCCATCCCGCTCTCGGCCTTCTACGCCGACGGGTTCGACCAGCGCGTGGTGCGCTTTTGCTTCGCCAAGCAGGACGAGACGCTGCGCGAGGCGCTTGCCCGGCTGCGGAAACTATGAAAACAGGAGCTTCTGGCGCTTGACTGGTAAGCGCTAGAGCCGTTTTTTATTGTAAAAACGCGAGCAATGGCGTACCTGCGAAAGACAGCTTTGCAGCGGTTGCCGCCGATCAACCGCGCTCAGGCTGCAGCAACTGGCCAGGTGCTTTGCTGCGACCAGGACGGGGCCGGGATACGGGCCAACATCCGAACCCCTTACCATGCAACAAATATTTCCTGCAAGAACCCGGACATGCGATTTCTCCTTTCCGCCCTCCTCGCCACGTGCGCAATGTCGTTCGGGCTGCAGAGCAGCATCGCGGAAGCGGCCTCGCCGTGCCGCGCCATCCAGTTCAAGCCCGGCGCAAGCTCTGCCACGCTGCAAGGCACCGTGCCAGCGGACCCGAGCGGCTCGGCCGAGAACATCGAGTGTTTCCGCTTCGGCACCCGCAAGGGCCAACGCGTGCGGATCTCCGTGCGCTCGCCGCGGCAGCAGGTGGCCTTCACCATCAAAGAATTGGTGGACAACCGCGAGCAGTACGAGTTCACGAGCGAGAAGCGGACCTATGAGTTCAGCGTGTACCAGACGATGAGATCGGCTACGTCGGCCCCTTACACGTTGACGCTGTCGATCCAGTAGCGGGGCCGAAGGCGCAAGGGCGCTCATTCGACGGCCCGAACCTTGGCTGAAGGTGCCCAGGCCCCATGCTCGCAGCCAAGTCAAACGGCACGGCCATGCACGGGCACAAAGCAGACGCCATTCACATCAAGACGATGTCGTACTGGTCCGGTCCCATGGCGCTCTCGGCCTGCAGCGAGATCGGCTTGCCGATGAAGTCCGACAACCCCGCCAGGTGCTGGCTTTCCTCGTCGAGGAACATTTCCACCACCTTGGGCGCGGCGATCACGCGGAATTCCTTGGGGTTGAACTGGCGCGCCTCGCGCAGCACCTCGCGCAGGATGTCGTAGCAGACGGTGCGCGCGGTCTTCACCTCGCCCACGCCGTGGCAGGTGGGGCACGGCTCGCACAGCATGTGCGCCAGCGATTCGCGCGTGCGCTTGCGCGTCATCTCCACCAAGCCCAGCGGAGAAAACCCGCCGACCACGGTCTTGACCCGGTCGCGCGCGAGCTGCTTCCCGAACTCGGCCAGCACCGCTTCCTGGTGGTCGGCCCGCAGCATGTCGATGAAATCCACCACCACGATGCCGCCCAGGTTGCGCAGCCGCAGCTGGCGCGCGATCGCGCCCGCCGCCTCCAGGTTGGTCTTGAAGATGGTCTCGTCGAAGTTGCGCGCGCCGACGTAGCCGCCGGTATTCACGTCGATCGTCGTGAGCGCCTCGGTCTGGTCCACGATCAGGTAGCCGCCGGACTTCAGCTCCACCCGCCGCCCGAGCGCGCGGGCGATCTCCTCGTCGATGCCGAACAGGTCGAAGATCGGCCGCTCGCCCCGGTACAGCTGCAGCTTGGCCGCCGCCTTGGGCATGTACTCGGCGCCGAACGCCTGCAGCAGCGCGAACTGCTCGCGCGAATCGATGCGCACGGTGGCGGTCTGCTCGTCCACCAGGTCGCGCAGCACGCGCTGCAGCAGGTTCAGGTCCTGGTGCAGCAGCGAGGCCGCCGGCAGGCGCTGCGCCGCCTCCCTGATGCCGGCCCAGGTCTTGCGCAGGTAGGCGATGTCCTCGGCCAGCTCGGCATCGCTCGCGTCCTCGCCGTTGGTGCGCAGGATGAAGCCACCGCCCCCGCCGCTGGCCTTGTCGCCCACCAGCGCCGTGAGGCGCGTGCGCAAGGCGTTGCGCTCGTCGAAGGGGATCTTCTGCGACACGCCCACGTGATCGTCCTGCGGCAGGAACACCAGCAGGCGCCCGGCCACGCTGACCTGCGTGGACAGCCGCGCGCCCTTGGTGCCTATCGGGTCCTTGATGACCTGCACCATCAGCGACTGGCCTTCGAACACCTGCTTCTCGATCGGCAGCTGCGGCTCGCTCTTGCGCGGCGGCAGTTCGCCGTTCTCATGGCGCTGCCAGACGTCGGCCACGTGCAGGAAGGCGGCGCGCTCCAGCCCGATGTCGATGAACGCCGACTGCATGCCCGGCAGCACGCGCGAGACCTTGCCCAGGTAGATGTTGCCCACCAGCCCGCGCTCGAGCGTGCGCTCCATGTGCAGCTCCTGCACCGCGCCGTTTTCCACCACCGCGACGCGCGTGTCCTGCGGCGACCAGTTGATCAGGATGTCTCGCTGCATTGTCGGGCGCCTGCCGGATGCGGGTGCGGGCTTGGTGAAGAGCGTTTCACTTCTTCGGCAGCACCGCCACCACCGCCTCGGCGGTGAGCAGGCGGAAGGTGAGCGTTTCCTCCAGGTACAGCCGCACCCTGGCGTCGGTGTGGCCGAGGTAGCCGATGGACAGGTCGCTGCCCAGGTTCAGCTCGAAGTCGCCGCCGCGCGTGGACAGCACGTAGGCGCCCTCGATGGCCGGCGCCCAGATGATGTTCTCGCTGCCGACCAGGCGCTGGATGTGGTTGAGCACCGGGTAGCCCTTGTCGTTCGCCTCCTGCAGCGCGGTGTAGGCCTCGGCGCCCAGCACCGCCGCATAGGGCCCGTCCACGCCCGCCAGCTTGAGCTGCTTGAGCGCGGCGGCGATGGCGTCGGGGTATTCCATGGCCCTGGCGGGCAGGGCCAGCACCGGGTTGGAGGTGCCCTCGCGGATGCCCTGGATGCCGGCCGCGGCGTAGCCCAGGAAAATGGCGCGGTCCTCGGCATAGGCCAGCTGCTCGGCCGCGTCCTTGGCGGGCTGCCAGTCGGAGTCGTCGGCGCCGCGCTCGACGTCGTCGATCGCCTCGCGCGAAAGTTCGAAGGGCACGCGCAGCTCCACCAGCGGCATGACGATGCGCTGGCGCGCGATCACGCCGTCCTGCGGCGCCTTCAGCGCCTTCAGGTGGCCGGTGCCGATGGCCGAGCACTCCCGGCCCGACTCGGCCAGCTCCACGTCCACCACGCGGCGGCCGGCGAGGTTGCGGCGGAAGGTGCGCGCCACCTCCTCCTCGATCTGCGCCCAGGCGGCGTCGGAAACAGGGGCGAGTTCGCGGTGCAGGTTGTTCATGGAAGGCTCCTGGCGGGAAAAGGGGGAATCGGGGCGGATCGCGTGCGGGAACGGATCAGGACATGGGGCCCGGCTCGCCCTCGGCCGGCGCGCGCGGCGGCGGCGACTGGGGCTGGCCCCGCAGCGAGCCGGCGGCCAGCCGGTCCGCCGGCGCCACGGGCGCCACGGGCGCGGCATCGCCCGCCAGCGGGTTGCCGTCGCCCAGGGCTTCGAGCATGGCCTGCGCGGGCACGAAGAACAGCGAGCCGGTGACGGCGGTGCTGAAGTCCAGCAGCCGGTCGGTGTTGCCGGGCGGGCGGCCGATGAACATATTGGTCAGCATCAGCTCGGTCACCGCCGGGTCGCGCGCGTAGCCGATGAAATAGGTGCCGTACTCGCCGCGCGACGGCGTGGCGAACGGCAGGTTGCCGCGCACGATGGCGAGCTCGTTGCCCTCGTCGTCCTGCACCACGTTGAGCGCCACGTGCGAATTGGCGGGCTTGACGTCGTCCGCCAGCTCGATGTTGTCGTGCTTGGTGCGGCCGATCGCGCGCTCCTGCTCCTCGGTGGACAGGGCGTTCCAAGCCGCCATGTCGTGCAGGTACTTCTGCACGACGACGTAGCTGCCGCCGGCAAAGCCGGGGTCCTCGTCGCCGACCAGCGTGGCCTCCCGGGCCTCGCGGCCGTCGGGGTTCTCCACGCCATCGACGAAGCCGATCATGGCGCGCGCGTCGAAGTAGCGGAAGCCGTGCACCTCGTCCAGCGGCTGCACCGCGCCCTCCAGCGCCCGCATGGCCTGCATGGTCAGCTCGACGCACATGCGCTCGGTCATCGCGCGGACGTGCAGCAGGATGTCGCCGGGGGTCGACGGCGCATGGTGCCGCTCGCCGCGCAGCTCCCTGAACACGTGCAGGCCGGCGGGCCGGGGCTGGCCGAACAGCCGGTCCCAGGCCTGCGAACCGATGCCCACCACCATGCTCAGGCGCTCCTCGGGATCGCGCCGCGCGACGCTGCGCGCCAGCCCGGCGGCGCCGCCGAGGAAGGCGCGCACCCTGGCCTCGGCCGCCTCGCCCGGCACGATGCCGAGCACGACGAAATGCGCCGCCATGCCCTGCGGCTCGACCACCGGTTGCGGCTCGGGGGCGGCGGAGCCGTTCGAGGAAGAAGAGGTGGAAGCAGCGGCCATGGGAAGGTGCGTGATGGGTTGCGGCATCGAAGGCGTGGGCGGCGGCAAAGGCGCCGGTGTCCTGAGTCTACCGCCCGCGCCTACCAGACGCCGGCCAGGCGCAGCAAACCCGCCGTCTCGAAAAGCGGCAGGCCCATGATGCCGCTGTAGCTGCCGCCGATGCGCGCGACGAACGCCGCCGCGCGGCCCTGGATGGCGTAGGCGCCGGCCTTGCCCAGCGGCTCGCCGCTGGCCACGTAGGCGTCGATCTGCGCCGCGTCCATGGGCGCGAAGCGCACCCGCGAGACGCTGAGCGCGCACAGGCGCCGCCGCGCATCCGCCTGCAGTGCCACGGCGGTGAGCACGCGGTGCTCGCGCCCCGCCAGCTCGGCCAGCATGCGCGCCGCGTCCTGCGCGCCCTCGGGCTTGCCGTAGATCGTGCGCCCCAGCGCCACCGTGGTGTCGCTGCACAGGATCGGCGCCGGCGGCAGGCCGCGGCGCTCGCGCCGCGCCACGGCCGCATCGAGCTTGAGACCGGTGACGCGCTGCACGTAGGCGCCCGGGCTCTCGCCCGCCGCCACCTGCTCGATCGCCTCGGCATCCTCCGCCACGTCGCCCGGTGCGTTGGCCAGCAGCAGTTCATGGCGCACGCCGAGCTGCTCGAGCAACTGGCGCCGGCGCGGGCTCTGGGAAGCGAGGTAGATGAAATCGGGCATGGCGCGGATTGTCCCGCACGCGCCCGTGGCCGATCCGGCACGCGCTATGATTTTCCGGCTCTCAAACCCTCAGGAGACACAACGATGCAACGACGCCATCTCATCGCCGCGGGCCTGGCTGCCGCCGCCCTGCCCACCTTCGGCCGGGCCCAGGGCCTGGAAAAGACCAAGGTCACCATCTCGGTCGGCGGCAAGAACCTCTTCTACTACCTGCCGCTCACCATCGCCGAGCAGCTGGGCTACTTCAAGGACGAGGGGCTGGACGTCACCATCGTCGATTTCGCCGGCGGCTCGCGCGCGCTGCAGGCCGTGGTGGGCGGCAGCGCCGACGTGGTCTCGGGCGCGTTCGAGCACACTATCAGCATGCAGCTCAAGGGCCAGCCCATGCGCGCCTTCGTGCTGCAGGGCGCGGCGCCGCAGATCGTGCTCGGCATCAACCCCAAGACCCTGCCCAACTACAGGAGCGTGGCCGACCTCAAGGGCAAGAAGATCGGCGTGACCGCGCCGGGCAGTTCGACCAACATCGTCGCCAACTTCGTGCTCGGCAAGGCCGGGCTCAAGCCCAGCGACGTGAGCTTCGTCGGCGTCGGCGCGGGCAACGGCGCGGTGGCCGCGATGCGTGCCGGGCAGATCGACGCCATCTCCAACCTCGACCCGGTGATCACGCTGCTGGCGCGCTCGGGCGACCTGAAGATCATCTCCGACACGCGCCGGCTCGACGAAGCCGAGAAGGTCTTCGGCGGCCCCATGCCCGCCGCCTGCCTGTACGCGCCGCAGCCCTTCCTAGACAAGAACCCCCACACCGCGCAGGCGCTGGCCAACGCCATCGTGCGCGCCGACAAGTGGATCCAGCGGGCCGGCGGCAGCGACGTGATCAAGGTAGTGCCCGAAAGCTACCTGCTGGGCGACCGCGCGGTCTACATCGACGGCTTCCTCGCGGCGCAGCAGGCGCTCTCGCACGACGGCCTGTTCCCCGCCAAGGGCCCGCAGACGGCATTCCGCGCCATGGCCAGCATCGACCCCAAGATCGCCGCGGCCAAGGTGGACCTGAACGCCATCTACACCAACGAGTTCGCCAAGAAGGCCAACGCCAAATACCCCAAGGGCTGAAGCCGCGTGGACACGCCCGCCATCGCCCTGCAGGGCGTCGCCTGTACCTTCGTCAGCAAGGACCAGCCCGGGCAGCGCTACACCGCCGTACAGGGTGTTCACCTCACCGTCGGCGCGGGCGAGTTCGTCAGCGTCGTCGGCCCCACGGGCTGCGGCAAGAGTACGCTGCTCAACGTCGCGGCCGGGCTGCTCGAGCCAAGCGAAGGCTGCGTGCGCATCTTCGGCGAGGCGCTCACCGGCATCAACCGGCGCGCCGGCTACATGTTCCAGGCCGAAAGCCTGATGCCCTGGCGCACCGGCCTGCAAAACGTGATGGCCGGGCTGCAGTTTCGCGGCATCGGCGAGCGCGAGGCGCGCGCCCAGGCCCAGGAATGGCTGGCCCGCGTCGGCCTGGCGGAGTTCGGCGACCGCTACCCGCACCAGATGAGCGGCGGCATGCGCAAGCGCGCCAGCCTGGCGCAGACGCTGGTGCTCGACCCCGACATCATCCTGATGGACGAGCCCTTCTCCGCGCTCGACATCCAGACGCGCCAGCTGATGGAAAACGAAGTCCTCGGCCTCTGGCACGCCAGGAAAAAGGCCGTGCTCTTCATCACGCACGACCTAGACGAAGCCATCGCCATGAGCGACCGCGTGGTGGTGATGAGCGCGGGCCCCGCCTCGCACCCCATGGGCGAATTCGCCATCGACCTGCCGCGCCCGCGCGACGTGGCCGAGGTCAAGACCCAGCCGCGCTTCCTGGAGCTGCACGCCGCCATCTGGAGCGAATTGCGCGAGGAAGTGCTCAAGGGCTACGCACAGCAACTGAACAAGGCATGAAAGCGCAGCCATGTGGAACCTGATCAAACCGCGCCCCGCCACCCTGCGCCTGTGGCAGCTCGGCCTGCTGGTGCTGCTCTTCGTCTTCTGGCACGTGATGACCATGCCGGGGCTGGTGCCGCCCTTCATGTTCGACAACGACAAGCAGGCCGCCTTCTTCTTCGGCGAACCCGTCAAGATTTTCGGCGTGATCCGCGACTGGTTCTTCACCAACGCCGACATCTACCAGCACCTGTGGGTCACGCTGGCCGAGACGGTGATGGCCTTCGCCATCGGCGCCGTCGGCGGCCTGGCGGGCGGCCTGTGGCTCGCGCTCTCGCCCATGGCCTCGGCCATCCTCGACCCCTACATCAAGGCGCTCAACGCCATGCCGCGCATCATCCTTGCGCCCATCTTCGCGGTCTGGTTCGGCCTGGGGATGGGTTCCAAGGTGGCGCTGGGCGTGACGCTGGTGTTCTTCATCGTCTTCTTCAACGTCTACCAGGGCGTGAAGGAAGTGAGCCCCGTGGTGCTTTCCAGCGCCCGCATGCTGGGCGCGAGCCAGCGCCAGCTGCTGCGCCACGTCTACCTGCCCAGCGCCACGAGCTGGGTCTTCAGCTCGCTGCACACCAGCGTCGGCCTGGCCTTCGTCGGCGCCGTCGTCGGCGAATACCTCGGTTCCAGCCAGGGCGTGGGCTACCTCATCCTGCAGGCCGAGGGCAGCTTCGACATCAACACCGTGATGGCCGGCATCCTGGTGCTCACCGCGTTCGCGCTGGCGCTCGACGAGATGGTCGGCGCGATCGAGAAGCGGCTGATGGTGTGGCAGCCGAAGGCGGGGGAGACGGAAAAGTTGTGAGCGCCGGTTGATACAGGAGCCCAGCCGGGCCTGCCCCAGGCCATGACGCTCAGATGCCACGGCCCTGCTTCCGGTCAGTCACCCCTCCATCACAGCTCGCAGCTTCTGCCGGTCTGCATCGTCACCCGTCAACGGCGCGCCGTGGGAGAAATTGCACATTTGGCCCAACGTTGGCACCCTGCACAAAGCCCAGAGAAATCACGCATGAGCGCGCGGTGACCGTGACCACCGGGACGCTGTCCGCACGCACCCCTGCGAGCTAGACTGGCAGGATGGCGAGGCTTGCACGGAATCTTGACACGAGCCTCCAGGAGACCGGCATTTCCACATGATTTCTATGCAGACAAAAAGCAATTTCTATCCTGACCAATGGCCCATAGCATGGATGGCGCGAGCAGAGCGCCAACATACCCGGAATGCGACACTCGCGTTAAGCCCACTCGGCATCCACCAGCGCGAATTCCGCCTTTTGGCCTTTTTGTCTGCACATGCCGGCTTGACAATCAATGAATTAGTTGAATTGGCAGTTCTGGAACGCCCCACGGTCAGTAAAATGCTGGTTCGATTTGAATCCCAAGGCTGGGTGAGCCGCAGACCATGCATTGAAGACCGGCGATGCTTCACGCTCCACCTGACAAGCAAAGGACAAGACCTGTTCAACAAGGCAGCGCCGATCATCGAAACCCTGTTCCGTCAATACCAATCCAACATGAGCAAGGAAGAACAAATGACATTGATTTCTTCCACCAGGAAATTTTTCGAGCGCGTCCGGGACGCAGAAATCAATCAAGCTTGATTCCGTTGTTTTTCACAAACATCCGACCTACCTCGGCGTCTTTGGCGATCAACTCGCGGAATAGATCAACCGATCCACCCGGTACCTCTGCCTGTTGTTTTACGACATTCTCACGAACATCAGCCAGTTTCATCGTGCTGGCGATCGCATCACTCAGGCGGTTCGCTATCGCTTCAGGTGTATCACTACGCACGACCAGGCCCGTCCAGGTACGTGACTGCATTCCAGGCATCCCTGCCTCCACCACCGTCGGTACGTCAGGCAGATTTTGATTCCGTGTCGGACTGGTCACTGCCAGAGCCTTCAACTTCCCGCCTTGGATCTGCGGTACGGCAGCTGGTGCGGCAAGCACCATGAACGTCACGCGACCAGTGGAAACGTCACTGATGGCCATGCTGAACTGGTTATAGGGAATATGTGCTGCCGACGCACCTATTTGTTTCAGAAGAGACAGCCCACTCAAATGTGCGGGCGTACCTACTCCGGCCGACGCAAAACTGGCATCCGGATGACTCTTTATATACCCCACGAGATCCTGCAGATTATTCAACCCCAGGGATGGGCTGACTACCAGGATGTTGTGCCCCCACTCCAGTTATCCTACGCCCAAGAAGTCTTTTGTGATACTCAGTCTGGTCTGCGGGTACAACGACTCGACGGTAACCGTGGCCTGATTCAGCGCGACCAGTGTATACCCATCGGCCGGTGCCCTCTTCAGTTCCATCAGGCCCAAGGTACCAGATGCTCCAGGACGATTCTCCACGACCACAGGTTGCCTGATGAATTCAGGCAATTTATTGGCCACTATACGGGCAGCAACGTCAGGTGGTGTTCCCGGACCCCAAGGGACAATGATCTTCAACGGCTTGCTTGGGTATGATTCCTGGCCCAGAACCATACTCGAAAATAATCCGCCGGCAATCAATAACCCAATTTTCCGGCGACCTTGATTTACTTCCCGAATTTCGTGCGAAGATGCCATTTCAATTCCTTTTTAAAAATTAAAAATACTAGAGAACACTGGATCTCGATGAAAAGCTGACACTCGGCACGGCAAGGATCCAGCCACACACGTGAACGTCCAGCGCGCGCCCGTCAGCCGACTGAAAAAGCACCTTGCACCTGTGGTTCAGCAGTTGCAATTGAGTGAAAATTCACTTAATATGGCCAATGTGATGATTTTTTGTTCACAGCACAATCCGGGTTTTCCCTTGTGAAACAAGTGCAGGTGCAGCTCAGTTCAACTGGTGAAACGCTTGTGGTGCAGTGTGCGAAGCCTTCCGCCATGCCCTTCAGCGCACGGCAAGCGACGCTCGCTCGCATCCTGTTCCCGCCGTTCACATCTGGAGCGCGGGACACACCTGGACCAGCTGATCGTTGCCTTTTCTTCAGCCGCTCGCAGCTCACTTTTATCGAGAGACTTCCATGCCCTCAAAGACGCGCGTCTATCCGCCGCCAAATATTGTTTTCATCCTGGCCGACGATCTGGGCTGGGCCGATCTGGGCTGCTATGGGGGGCGTAACGCAGCGTTCGGTCCAGTCACACCCGTACTGGACCGAATGGCCGGAGAAGGATTGCGTTTCACACACGGCTACGCCAACTCGCCAGTCTGCTCACCCACGCGCTTCGCCTTGATCACGGGTCGATGGCAGTACCGCTTGCGCGGCGCCGCGGAGGAACCATTGACACGCCGTCCGGAACTCGATCCGCGAGTACTCGGTTTGCCACCGGAACATCCCACACTGGCTTCCCTATTGCGTGGCGCAGGGTGGCGTACGGGACTCATGGGGAAATGGCACCTGGGATATCCGCCACATTTCGGACCCCTGCGAAGCGGCTACGACGAATTCTTTGGTCCACTGGGGGGTGCCGTGGATTATTTTTCCTATAAATCGTACGACGGGGGACGCGATCTATACAACGGTGATACACCAGACACCAGCCAACAGGGCTATTTGACCGACGTCATCAGCGAAAAGGCCTGCGACTTCATTGAACGACACGCTGCAAGGCAACGCTTCTTCCTGAGCGTGCATTACACCGCGCCCCATTGGCCTTGGGAGACACGTGACGATGCAAAGGAATCCCAAAGAATCGGGGGCCGGATAAGTCACCTGGACGGCGGCGGCCTGCCGGTATACCAGCGCATGATCCACCACATGGACGAGGGCATAGGACGCATACTGGCGACATTGAAGGCCAAAGGCATCGAGCGGGACACCTTGGTGGTATTCACCAGCGATAACGGCGGTGAGCGTTACTCGGATACTTGGCCGTTCGTCGGCAAGAAAATGGATTTGCTGGAAGGGGGGCTTCGCGTGCCCTTGCTGGTACGCTGGCCGGCATTCGTGCAGGCAGGCGGCGTGACGGCACAACCCATGATGACCATGGACTGGGCACCGACGATCCTGGATGCGACAGGGGTCGCCGCCGATCCCGGTTATCCACTCGACGGCCTGAGCATGCTGGCGACGCTGCGGGACCCGAAGAAACTCCGTAAGCGGCCCATGTTCTGGCGCATGAAATATCGCGGCCAGGCAGCGGCCATCGATGGGCCCTGGAAATACCTCCGCCAGGACGGCCATGAGTTTTTGTTCAACCTGGAAATGGATCCGCGCGAACGCGCAAACCTTGCCGCCCGCAAGCCATTGCAATTCAAACGCCTGCGCGAAAAATTCTCGGCCTGGAACGCCACGATGCCCGAAATTCCCGACGAAGCGAAATACACCCTGGTCTACAGCGCTGCAACCATGGCCCAGGCCTCAGGGTGAGGCGCTGTTCATCGCAGCAGCATCTCGCTATTCCATCACCGCTTGCCCCCCGATCCACTCGCCACATGACGCGTAACACCACTGGCGCTGGGGCAGGTGCACCTCACTCCCGATGGTAGGGATGCCCCGCATTCACCGACCACGCCCGGTAGAGCTGCTCGATCAGGAGCACCCGCACCAGCGCGTGCGGCAGGGTCAGGTCTGAGAGGCGGATGCGCTCGTGCGCCGATTGCAGCAGCGCCGGGTCGAGCCCGTCGGGGCCGCCGATGAGGAGAGCGACGTCGTCGCCCGCGAGTTGCCATTCCTTGAGCCGCGTGGCGAGGGCCTGCGTGGTCAGGCGCGTGCCGTGCTCGTCGAGCGCCACGCGATGCGCGCCGCGCGGCAGTGCGGCTTCGATGCGCTCGCGCTCGGCAGCCTGCAGGGTCTGCAAGGTTTTCGAGCCGCGCGGCTCGGTCTTGACGGCCTTGAGCTCGACCTTCAGCTCGGGCGGGAAGCGCTTGGCGTAGTCGTCGTACGCGGTCTGCGCCCAGGCGGGAATGCGCTGGCCGACGGCGATGATGGCGAGGCGCATCGGGCAGGCGTCACGCCTTCCGGCCCGTGGTCTTCCTGGCGGGCGCCTTCTTGGCGGCGGCCCGCTTGAGGGCGGCCTTCTTCGTCGCGGGCGGGTTCACCAGGATGGTCTTGACCGGCGCCGCCTTCTTCGCGGGAGTCTTCTTGACAGCAGGGGGCTTCCTGGCGGCCGGCTGCTTCGCGGCGGGGGCCTTGGCGGGGGCCGCCTTCCTGGCAGGCGCCTTCTTCGGGGCCGCGGTCTTCCGGGCCGCCGTCTTGCGCGCAGGGGCCGGGCCGTCGTCGGGCGGCGCGGTGAGGCTGCGCGGCTTGGCGGCGCCGAGCTTCATGCGCACGGGTTTCTCGCCCCAGATTTCCTCCAGCCGGTAGTACTGGCGGATGGCGGGCTGCATGATGTGGCAGACGGCCGCGCCGCAGTCGACGACGATCCACTCGCCGTTGTCCTCGCCCTCGCTGCGCGGCTTGGCGAAACCGGCCTCGCGCACCTTGTCGCGCACGCTCGCGGCCAGCGCCTTGGTCTGGCGGTTGGAGTTGCCGGTGGCGACGATGACGCGCTCGAACAGCGGCGACAGGTGCTCGGTGTCGAACACGCGGATGTCCCCGGCCTTGACGTCTTCCAGTCCATCGACGATGGCGCGTTGCAGTTTGGTCAGTTCCTTCTTGGCGGCTGCGTCCATGGTGGAGGCTGTGGTCATCGGTTCCTTGTCGGTTGGGTGGCGGGGGATGGGCCGCAGTGTGCAGGTTTGCGGTTTACAGGTCAAATCGGGCTGTAACGCTTGTACCACAAGCGCTAGCAGCTATCAAAATAGTCAGAGCCAGTCGCGCCGCTGCAGGAAGTGGCTGGTCAGGCGCTCCTCGGGCGAGCCTGCGGCGTGCTGGCGCTGGTAGCTCCAGGCGGCCTGCGGCGGCATGGACAGCAGGATGGATTCGGTGCGCCCGCCCGACTGCAGGCCGAAGTGCGTGCCGCGGTCCCAGACCAGGTTGAATTCCACGTAGCGCCCGCGCCGGTAAAGCTGGAAGGCGCGCTCGCGCTCGCCCCAGGGCATGTTCCTGCGCCGCTCGACGATGGGCAGGTAGGCGCCCAGGAAGGCGTCGCCCACGCCCTGCAGCATGGCCAGGCTCCGCTCGAACCCGAGTTCGGCGAAATCGTCGAAGAAGATGCCGCCGATGCCGCGCTGCTCGTTGCGGTGCCGGTTGCAGAAGTATTGGTCGCACCAGGTCTTGAAGCGCGGGTACAGCTGCTCGCCGAACGGCTGCAGCGCGTCGCGGCAGGCGCGGTGGAAGTGCACCGCGTCTTCGTCGAAGCCGTAGTACGGCGTCAGGTCCATGCCGCCGCCGAACCAGCACACCGGCTCCTGGCCGGGCTGCCCGGCGGCGATCATGCGCACGTTCATGTGCACCGTGGGCACGTAGGGGTTGCGCGGGTGGAACACGAGCGAGACGCCCATGGCCTCGAACGGCGCGCCGGCCAGCTCGGGGCGGTGCTGCGTGGCCGAGGGCGGCAGGCGCGGGCCGCTGACGTCGGAGAAGCCGCAGCCGGCGCGCTCGAACACCACGCCGCCCTCGATGATGCGGGTGATGCCGCGGCCCTGCAGCAGCTCGCCGGGGGCCTTCTCCCAGGGGTCGGTGACGGCGCGGGCGCCGCCCTCGCCTTCGACGTTTTCCAGCGCCTGGATGATGCGCGATTGCAGGCCGACGAGGTACTCGCGCACCTGCGCCACCGCGCCCGCGGAAGTCAAGCCGTTCATTTGATCGCCCTGTGTCCGATGTCCTTGCGGTATTGCGCGCCGTCGAAGCGGATCGCATGCACCACTTCGTACGCGCGCTGCTGCGCCTGGCGCACGCTGTCGGCCAGCGCGGTGACGCACAGCACGCGTCCGCCGGCCACCCGCAGTGTGCCGCCGTCCAGTTGCGTGCCCGCATGAAAGACCATGGCGTCTTCCTGCTCGGGCGCGATGCCGGTGATCGCGTCGCCCTTGCGCGGGCTCTCGGGGTAGCCCGCCGCGGCCATCACCACGCCCAGCGCGGTGCGCCGGTCCCACTGCAGTTCCACGCCGTCGAGCCTGCCGTCGACTGCGGCGTTGATCAGGTCGACCAGGTCGCTCTTGAGGCGCATCAGGATGGGCTGGGTCTCGGGGTCGCCCAGGCGGCAGTTGAACTCGAGCACCTTGAGGTGGCCCTGGGCGTCGATCATCAGCCCGGCGTAGAGGAAGCCGGTGTAGGGCTCGCCGTCCTTTTCCATGCCGCGCACCGCGGGCAGGATGACCTCGCGCATGGCCCGCGCGTGCACGTCGGCGGTGACGACCGGCGCCGGCGAGTAGGCCCCCATGCCGCCGGTGTTCGGCCCCGCGTCGCCGTCCTTCAGGCGCTTGTGGTCCTGGCTGGTGGCGAGCGCCGCGACGTGCCTGCCGTCGCACAGCACGATGAAGCTGGCCTCCTCCCCTGCGAGGAACTGCTCGATCACGACGCGCGCGCCGGGCTGGTCGCCGTCCAGCATGGCATCGACCGCGGCATGCGCCTCGGCCAGGCTCGCGGCCACCACCACGCCCTTGCCGGCGGCCAGGCCGTCGGCCTTGACGACGACGGGCGCACCCAGGCGCTCCAGGAAGGCGTGGGCCGGGGCGGCTTCGGTGAAGGTGTCGTAATCGGCCGTGGGGATGCCGTGGCGGCGCATGAAGGCCTTGGAAAAGGCCTTGGAGCTTTCCAGCTGCGCCGCGGCCCGCGTCGGGCCGAAGATGCGCAGGCCCCTGGCGCGAAAGGCATCGACCACGCCCGCCGCCAGCGGCGCCTCGGGTCCGACCACCGTGAGGCCGACCTTGTGGTCCTGTGCCCAGTCGGCCAGCTGCTGCACATCGGTGATGGGCAGGTTTTCCAGCCGGGGCGAGAGCGCGGTGCCGCCGTTGCCGGGCGCCACGTAGACCGTGCTCGCCTTGGGCGACTGCACCAGCTTCCAGGCCAGCGCGTGCTCACGCCCGCCGCCGCCGATCACGAGGATTTTCATAGGGCCGCGTTGTGATAGACGTCCTGCACGTCGTCCAGGTCTTCGATCATGTCGAGGAGCTTTTGCATGCGCTCGGCATCTTCGCCCGAGAGCTCGACGGTATTTTCCGGGCGCATCGTGACCTCGGCCACCTCGGGCTTGAGTCCCGCTTCTTCCAGCGCCTGCTTCACGGCCTCGAAATCCGCCGGCGCGGTCAGCACCTCGATCGCGCCCTCGTCGTCGGTCAGCACGTCCTCGGCGCCCGCCTCCAGCGCCACCTCCATCACCTGGTCCTCGCTCGTGCCGGGGGCGAAGACGAACTGCCCCACGTTCTTGAACTGGAAGGCGACCGAACCCTCGGTGCCCAGGTTGCCGCCGTACTTGCTGAAGACGTGGCGCACGTCGGCCACGGTGCGCACGCGGTTGTCGGTCATGGTGTCCACGATGATGGCCGCGCCGGCGATGCCATAGCCTTCGTAGCGGATTTCCTCGTAGTTCACGCCTTCCAGGTTGCCCGTGGCCTTGTCGATGTTGCGCTTGATGGTGTCGGCCGGCATGTTGGCCGCCTTGGCCTTGTCGATCGCCAGGCGCAGGCGCGGGTTGGCCGTCGGGTCGCCGCCGCCGGTGCGCGCCGCCACCATGATCTCGCGCACCACGCGGGTCCAGATGCGCTGGCGCTTTTCATCCTGGCGCCCCTTGCGGTGCTGGATGTTGGCCCATTTGCTGTGTCCTGCCACGACGCTGTCCTTTGGTTTAATCTGTAGTCTTCGATTCTACTTTTGACGCTGCCATGGCCGACCCACTCCTGATAGCCCAGCACGGCGCCACCCAATGCCAGCTTCTGCCGGGTCTGGCCAACCGCCACGGCCTGATCACCGGCGCCACCGGCACCGGCAAGACCGTCACCCTGCAGACGCTCGCCGAGCAGTTCTCGCGCATCGGCGTGCCGGTCTTCATGGCCGACGTCAAGGGCGACCTTACCGGCATCAGCCAGAAAGGCCAGGTCGGCGACAAGCTGGCGGGCGTGCTCAAGGACCGCGGCCTGCCCCTGCCCGAGCCCTTCGCCTGCCCCACCACGCTCTGGGACGTGTTCGGCAAGCAGGGCCACGCGGTGCGCGCCACCATCTCGGACATGGGGCCGCTGCTGCTCGCGCGCATGCTCGACCTGAACGAGACGCAGGCGGGCGTGCTCAACCTGGTCTTCAAGATCGCCGACGACCACGGCCTGCTGCTGCTCGACCTGAAAGACCTGCGCGCCATGCTGCAGCACGTGGGCGACAACGCCAAGGACTTCACGACGCAGTACGGCAACATCAGCGCCGCGAGCGTGGGCGCGATCCAGCGCGGCCTGATGCAGATCGAGACCCAGGGCGGCGACAAGTTCTTCGGCGAGCCCATGCTCGACATCGAGGACTTCATGCAGACCGTGGGCGGCCAGGGCGTGATCAACATCCTCGCGGCCGACAAGCTGATGAGCGCGCCGCGCCTGTACGCCAGCTTCCTGCTGTGGCTGCTGTCGGACCTGTTCGAGCGCCTGCCCGAGATCGGCGACCCCGAAAAGCCCAAGCTGGTGTTCTTCTTCGACGAGGCGCACCTGCTGTTCGCCGACGCGCCCAAGGTGCTGGTCGAGCGCATCGAGCTCGTCGTGCGCCTGGTGCGCTCCAAGGGCGTGGGCGTTTACTTCGTGACGCAGAACCCGCTGGACGTGCCCGACACGGTGCTGGCGCAACTCGGCAACCGCGTGCAGCACGCGCTGCGCGCCTTCACCCCGCGCGACCAGAAGGCGGTCAAGGCCACCGCCACCACCATGCGCGCCAACCCCAAGCTCGACATCGAAACCGCCATCACCGAGCTGGGCACCGGCGAGGCGCTGGTCAGCCTGCTGGATGCCAAGGGCCGCCCCGGCGTGACCGAGCGCGTGTTCGTCATCCCGCCGGGCAGCCGCATCGGCCCCATCACCGAGGCCGAGCGCGCGGCCCTGGTCAAGTCCTCGCTGGTGGCCGGCACCTACGAGCAGGCGGTGGACCGCGAATCGGCCTATGAAAGGCTGGCCGCGCGCGGCGGCCAGGCTGCGCCCGCCGCGCCGGGCAAGCCAGGTGAGCCGGCCGCCCCGGCCGACGGCGGCGGCCTGCTGGGCGAGGTCGGCACCGTGGTCAAGGAAACCCTGTTCGGCCGCACCGGCCCGCGCGGTGGCCAGTACGACGGCCTGGTGCAGAACGTGGTCAAGGGCGAGATGCGCCGCATGGGCCGCGAACTGCTGCGCGGCGCCCTGGGCAGCCTGCTGGGCGGCCGCCGGCGTTGAGCACCTGAACCGCCCCCAACGCTTTACCATCCTGCGCCAGCAGCTACCTTTTCAATAGCGATTGACGATGCCCGCCGAAGTCCACCACGTCACCCACCCGCTGGTGCAGCACAAGCTGACCCTGATGCGCAACAAGGATGCCAGCAGCACCACCTTCCGCACCCTGCTGGGTGAGCTGGCGATGCTGATGGCCTACGAGGTCACGCGCGACACGCCGACCCAGCTGGTCGAGATCGAGACCCCGCTGGAGAAGATGATGAGCCCCATCATCGACGGCAAGAAACTGGTGTTCGCCTCCATCCTGCGCGCCGGCAACGGCATGCTGGACGGCCTGCTGCGCGTGGTGCCCAACGCCCGCGTCGGCCACGTCGGCCTGTACCGCGACCCGGCCACGCTGCAGGCGGTGGAGTACTACTTCAAGATGCCCACCGGCATGAACGAGCGCGACGTGATCGTGGTCGACCCGATGCTGGCCACCGGCCATTCGGCGGTGGCGGCGATCGACCGCCTCAAGGCGCTGGCGCCGCGCTCGATCAAGTTCCTGTGCCTGCTGGCCGCGCCCGAGGGCATCCGCACCCTGCACGCCAGCCACCCGGACGTGCCGATCTTCACTGCCGCCATCGACCGCGAGCTCAACGATCACGGCTACATCCTGCCGGGACTGGGGGATGCGGGAGATCGCATCTTCGGCACGAAGTGACTCCCCCCTGAGGGGCGGGCGCCGCTGGTGGCCGAGGGGACCCCGGCCACGGCGGCCTGGCTTGACCTGCTCCGCGGCCCTTATTGGGGTGTGCTGCGCCGCCCCTTTGGATGCGGCGGATACTCCGTTTTTAATAGCTGTTCGCGATGATCTGTCAAGCGCTGGCGGCCGATTTGTTTAACGTCCTGTGCCTGGGGCCTGCATCACCTGCTGCAGCGCGCGGTACAGGGTGTCGGAGCCGTGGCGCGGGTTCTGGGGGTCCAACGCAAAGGGGTTGGCCAGCGGTTGCGAGCGGGTGCCGCCGGGCGGCGGCGGGTGCAGGAAGAAGGAGAAGGTTTCGGCGCCGTGCGCGCGGTGCTGCTCCAGCACGCGGCGCAGCTCGGCGCCGTCCATGCCGCGCAGCGGGTGGAACTCGGTCACGCTGTAGCCGCTCTGGCGCGAACGCGCCAGCCAGTCGAAGAAGGAATCGTCGTAGCTGGCCTCGCCATACAGGTTGATGCCCAGGCGCACCTGACCGAACGGCCGCAGCGAGGCCTCGGACGCAAAGCGCGAGCCGTCCCAGCCGGCTTTTTCGGCCGGGTAGATCTGCTGCGTGCGGCGCGGCACGTCGGCCAGGCAGGTGCCGGCCAGCAGGCGATCGAAATGCGCCAGGTAGTCCACCACCTGCTGGCCGCGGAAGGCGTGCCACAACGGCACCAGCGGGTTGTAGAACACGGCACGCCCATCCGCCGGCGTGTCGATGTGAAAGCGCAGCGCGGCGCCCGGCTCGGCCATGGGCGGCAGCGCCTGACGCAGCGGCACCGGCGCCGGCGTGCGCTGGGCGCGGTCCATCACGGCGAGCCGGCGCGTGCCCAGCCGGCGCAGCGCGCCGCCCTGGCCTTCCAGCGCGATGTCCAGCCGGTGCAGGCCGGGGGCGAGTTCGGCAAAGCGCAGGTCATGCCGCCAGCCGACACGGTCGGTGCCCAGCTGTGGCAGCGCCTGGCCGACGTCCTGGCGCACGAAATGCGCCGGCACGCGCGCCACCGGCAGACCGTCCAGGTACACGCGCACCCAGGGCGTGGCGCCGGCCGGCAGCGCGGCGTCGTGCGCCCAGCCGCTGATGGCCAGCGTGCCGGCGGCGGCATCGTCCAGGTGCTGCCAGAAGTGCTGCAGCGGCTCGCGGCGGATGTCGCGCGAAGGCGGATCGACGGCGTCGAAGCTGGCGAAGTCCGACCCCAGGTAGGCGTTGAGCGCCGCCACGTGGCCGAAGCGCTGGCGCAGAAAGGCGCGAAAGCCGCGGCGCGAGGCGTCGGCGTAGTCGGTCAGCACGTAGGGCCGGTCGTGGCCCATGCCGGCCTCGAAGTCGGGGTACAGGTGGTGCACCTCGCCCAGCAGGTTCAGGCCGACGATGCGCTGGCGCGCCGCCGCCGGCAGCGCGCACACGCCCTGCACCAGCGCGCCGATGGCCTGCTCGCGCCGCTGGGTGATGGCGTTGTCGGTGCGGGCGATGCTCCAGGGGTACAGCGGCCAGCCCATGAACTGGTCCACCGGCAGCGGGCCCTGCGGCGTGTGCGCCAGGTTGGCCGGGTCCTGCGCCAGCACCGGCTCGATCGGCGCCTGCTCGGAAAAATGGGTGGAAAACAGGTACAGCACCACCGGCCGCTGCACGTCGCGCACGGTGCGGACGATGCGCTGCACCGCCTGCTGGTCGATGGCCCAGCCGGCGCCCTGCGGCTCGAACAGGTTGAGCAGCGGCACCACCAGGGTGTAGCCGAGCTCGAAGTGCCCGTCGGCACTGCGGCGCGGGCCCAGCGGGCCGAGCGTGGCCTCGATGCGCTGCGCGGCCGAGCCGCGCTCGCCGCTGCAGGCGGGCTCCAGCGGCGTCTGCGCCGGCGCCAGTTCCAGACAGTCGGCCAGCTCGCCGATGGCCGGTGCCAGCAGCAGCGCGCGCTGCCCGCCCTGCCACAGCCAGACCGACAGGCCCAGCAGCGCGGCCAGCAGCGCGGCGGCCAGCAGCGCGCTCACCGCGTCGACGGCGCGCGCGCTCATCGGCCGCACCCGCACGAGCACGCCTCGGGCTGGGCGGCAGCACACCGACCAGCCTGGCGCGCGGCCGGGTCGGCCGGCATCACCGTTGGGCAGAAAACTATCGAATTCATAGCTGCTCGCGCAGATTCAGCAAGCGGCGCAGGCCAATGGGTTGCCCATCGGATGCTTGCCGGACGGGCCTCAGGCCTTCACCAGCTCGCGGAAAGTCTGGCGAAACTTGGCCACCTTGGGCGCCGCCGTGGCCACGCAGTAGCCCTGGGTCGGGTTGCGCTCGAAAAAATCTTGATGGTAGTCCTCGGCCGGGAAGTAGTGGGCCAGTGGCGCCACCTCGGTCACGATGGCGCCGTCGTACAGCCCGTCCTGGCTCATCTCGCGAATCAGCGCGTGCGCCACGTCGGCCTGCTCGGCGGTGGTGAAGTACACGCCGCTGCGGTACTGGGTGCCCACATCGTGGCCCTGGCGGTTGAGCTGGGTCGGGTCGTGCACCAGAAAGAAGATCTCCAGGATCTGGCGCGTGCCGATCTGCCCCGGGTCGTACACCAGCTTGACCACCTCGGCGCAACCGGTGGCGCCGGTGCACACCTGCTCGTAGCTGGGCGCCGTGGCCTGGCCATTGCTGTAGCCGCTTTCGACGTCGAGCACGCCGCGCACCTGCTTGAACACCGCCTCGGTGCACCAGAAGCAGCCGCCGGCCAGCACCAGGGTTTGACTGTCAGACATCCATCCACTCCTTCGATCGGGCCGCACCAGGCCCCGTGTCGCCCACGAGCAACCACCGCCCGCACCCGGCCCCGGCGTGCATTGTGCTCCGCCGCCGGCCAGCGCCAGCCCGCACCCATGCGACGCGCCCTGGCGGCAGACCGGCGACCCCGCCGGCGGCGCCCGACGCCCAAGCCCGGCGCTTCGTGATTTAGTAATCAATAATGTCTAAATATTTCCGGCAACGGCGTTTCAGGACCGGCCCAGTCCGCTCAGAATCAGGCCGCACCGGCAGCACCTCATCACTCGCCGAACGCATCGATACCCGCAGACCATGAACGCCATGCCACACCCCCCCCACCCCGCGGCGCTGGCGCGCCGCTCGGCTTGTACCCGCCCTCTGCGCTGGCCTGCTGGCCGGCCTGGCGCCACCGGCGCAGGCGGCCTGGGAACCGACGGCACCGGTGGAGCTGGTGGTGCCCGCCGGCACCGGCGGCGGTGCCGACCAGATGGCCCGCTTCATCCAGCAGATGGTGAGCAAGCATGGCCTGATGAAGCAGCCGCTGAACGTGGTCAACAAGACGGGCAATTCGGGGGTCGAGGGCCTGATGGACGTCAAAGCGGCGCAGGGCAACCCGCACAAGCTCATCATCACGCTGTCCAACCTGTTCACCGCGCCGCTGGCCACCGGCACGCCGTTTGCCTGGTCGGACATCACCCCGGTGCAGATGCTGGCGCTCGACGAGTTCGTGCTGTGGGTAGCCAAGGGCTCGCCGTACAAGTCGCCCAAGGACGTGCTGGATGCGCTGCGCGCCAGCCCGGCCGGCAGCCTCAGGCTCGGCGGCACCGGCACCAAGCAGGAAGACCAGCTGATCAGCGTGCTGCTGGAAACCGCGGCCAGCGCGCGCATCCAGTACGTGCCGTTCAAGGGCGGCGGCGACGTGGCACGGGCACTGGCCGCCGGTGAGGTGGACCTGACGGTCAACAACCCGATCGAGGCCGAAAAGCTGTGGCGCGAAGGCAAGCTGCGGCCGCTGTGCGTGTTCGACGGCAGCAAACTGGCCTATCCCGACAAGGTGGCCGACAACCAGAGCTGGAGCGACCTGCCCACCTGCATGTCGTTCGGCATCCCGGTGGAATACCTGATGATGCGCGGCATCTTCATGGCGCCGGGTGCCACGCCCGAGCAGGTGGCGTACTACGCGCAGCTGCTCGACAAGGTGCGCGCACTGCCCGAATGGAACGCTCTGATGAAGCAGGGCGCCTACAAGCAGACCACCATGGCCGGGCCGAGCTTCAGCAGCTGGCTCGATCGCAGCAACCGCTTTCACCGCACCTTGATGCGCGAAGCCAGGTTGACGGCCGCCGCCCCCGGCGCCGCCAGGAACTGAGGCATTGCCGGTCACGCCGGCGCGGCGGCCAGCAGGCGCTCGATCGCCTGCCACTGACCCGGCGTCACCGGTGTGATCGACAGCCGGTTGCCGCGCCGCAGCACCAGCATGTCGGCCAGCGCCGGCACGCCGCGCAGCTCGGCCAGGCCCAGCAGGCGCGTCTTGCGCAGCGCCTGCACGTCCACCAGCAGCCAGCGCGGGCTGTCGGGCCGGGCGGTGGGGTCGAAGTACGCGGAGCCGGGGTCGAACTGGGTCGGGTCGGCATGGGCGGCGGAGGCCACGCGCGCAATGCCGGCGATGCCCGGCTCGGCACAGCTGGAGTGGTAGAACAGCACGCCGTCGCCCACCCGCATGGCGTCGCGCATGAAGTTGCGCGCCTGGTGGTTGCGCACCCCGGTCCACGGCACGGTCTGGCCAGGCGCCGCCAGCGCGTCGTCGATCGAGCACTCGTCGGGTTCGGATTTCATCAACCAGTACTGGCGCGGCGTCGTCATGGCGCCGATTGTGCCGCCGACAATGCTGGGCATGACCGACCACGCCCACCCCTTCGCCACCCTCACCCCCGACTTCGTGCTGGACGCGCTGGCCGCCCTGGGGCTGATGGGCGATGGGCGACTGATGACGCTCAACTCGTACGAGAACCGCGTCTACCTGGCGCATCTGGAGCCGGGCACGCCGCTGGCCGAGGCGCACCCGGCGGTGGTGCTCAAGTTCTACCGCCCCGGGCGCTGGACGCAGGCGCAGATCGAGGAAGAGCACGCCTTCGCGCGGGAGCTGGCCGCGGCCGAGGTGCCGGTGGTGGCGCCCCTGGTGATCGACGGGCGCACGCTGCACCGGCACGGCGACTTCTGGTTCAGCCTGACGCCACGGCGCGGCGGCCGCGCGCCCGAGCTGGGCGACGCCGACACGCTGGCATGGATGGGCCGCTTTCTGGCCCGGCTGCACCTGGTGGGGGCGCGCCAGGCGTTTGTGCACCGCCCCGCGCTCGACCTGCGCAGCCACGGCGTGGAGCCGCGTGAATGGCTGCTGGCGCACGCTGCGCTGCCGCCGGAGGCCGAGCGCGCATGGGCCGAAGTCAGCCAGGATGCTATCGATCACATAGCTGCTGGCGCAGATTGGGCAAGCTCTGAAACCCATTTTGACCATCCAACCCGGCCGATCGCCACGCTGCGTCTGCACGCCGACTGCCATGTCGGCAACATCCTGTGGACGCCGACCGAGCAGCCCGGCGGCGGCCCGCACTTCGTCGATCTGGACGACTGCCGCAGTGGCCCGGCGGTGCAGGACCTGTGGATGCTGCTGGCCGGCGAGCGCGCCGAGCGCCAGCGCCAGCTGGGCGCGCTGCTGGACGGCTACGAGCAGGTGCGCGCGTTCGACCGGCGCGAGCTGGCGCTGATCGAGCCGCTGCGCACGCTGCGACTGATCCACTACAGCGCCTGGCTGGCGCAGCGCGCGCACGACCCGGCCTTTGCCGCAGCCTTTGCCGGCTTCGGCACGCCCGACTACTGGCGCGGCCAGACGGCGCTGCTGCGCGAGCAGATCGAGGCCATGGCCGAGCCGCCGCTGTGCGCCTGAGCGCCTGCGCGCGCCGCCGCGCCAGCGGACAACGGCGCGGCCCCGCCCGCTCGATCTTGACGCCGTTCAGGCGCCTGCGCCAAAATACTGACCCCCCAGTCATTAAATGAACACCCTCCAGGACCTCCCGTGCCCGCCGTCCCGGCGCACGCGCCGCAAGCAGGCGCGGCCGGGCGAGCTGCTGGACGCCGCGCTGGCGCTGTTCGTCGAAAAGGGCTTTGCCGCCACCCGGGTGGAAGAAGTCGCCACCCGCGCCGGCGTCTCCAAGGGCACGCTGTTTCTGTACTTTCCCAGCAAGCAGGCGCTGTTCAAGGCCGTGGTGCGCGAAAACGTCGGCCGCCACCTGGACCAGGCGCTGGCCGATCTGGCCAGCTACACCGGCTCCAGCGCCGATCTGCTGCGCGAATTCCTGCGCCGCTGGTGGACCCATTACGGCAACACGCCCGCCGCCGGGCTGTGCAAGCTGATCGTGGTCGAGGTGGCCCACTTTCCCGAACTGGCGCGCGACTACCAGGAGCAGGTGGTGCTGCCCAGCCATGAGCTGCTGCGCCGCGTGCTGGAGCGCGGCATCGCCAGTGGCGAATTCCGCCGCGTCGATGTGGCGCAGACGGTGCCGCTCATCATCGCCCCCCTGCTGCAGCTGGTGCTGTGGCGCCAGTGGCCGACCGACTGCATGCCGGCGCCAACCTCCGATCCCCAGGCCCTGCTGGCGCAGCACGCCGACCTGCTGCTGCACGGCTTGCGCCCCGACACCGCAACACCATGAATCCGTCCTTCTCCCGTGGGCTCGTCCGGGCCTTGTTGCTGCTGGCCGTGCTGGCCGCCGTGCTGCTGGGCTGGCGCGGCTACCAGGCCCGGCAGGCCAAGGCCCCGGCGCCGGCTGCGGCCGCGGCCAGCGCGCCGGTGATCGAACTGGCCGCGACCGACCTGGCGCACGCACGCCAGGTGGCGCTGGGCACGGACATCCCCATCACCGGCACGCTCAAGGCGGTGCGCTCGGCCCTGGTCAAGGCGCGCGTGCCGGGCGAGCTGCAAGGGCTGACGGTGCGCGAAGGCGACCGCGTGCGCGCCGGCCAGGTGCTGGCCCGCATCGAGCCGACCGAGTACAGCGAGCGCCTGCGCCAGACCCAGCAGCAGGCCGACGCCGCGCGCGCCCAGGTGGACATCGCCCAGCGCCAGTACGACAACAACGCCGCCCTGGTGAACCAGGGCTTCATCTCGCGCACCGCGCTGGACAATTCGCTGGCCAGCCTGGAGTCGGCCCGCGCCAACCACCGCGCCGCGCAGGCGGGGGTCGAGGTGGTGCGCAAGTCGCTGGCCGACACCGTGCTGCGCGCGCCCATCGACGGCCAGATCGCGCAGCGGCTGGCGCAGCCGGGCGAGCGCGTGGCGCCCGACGCGCGCATCGTCGAGATCGTCGATCCGGCCCAGCTGGAGCTGGAAGCCGCCCTGAGCCCGGCCGATTCGGTGGCGGTGCGCGTGGGCCAGAGCGCCCGCCTGGACATCGAGGGCGTGGCCGAGCCGGTGAGCGCGCGCGTGGCGCGCATCAACCCCAGCGCCCAGCCGGGCAGCCGCAGCGTGCTGGTGTATCTGAGCGTGGCGCCGCAGCCCGGCCTGCGCCAAGGCCTGTTCGCCCAGGGCCAGCTGGCCACCGGCGAGCAGCAGGCGCTGGCCGTGCCGCTGAACGCCGTGCGCACCGACAAGCCGGCGCCTTACGTGCAGGTGGTGGCGGGCGAGCGCATCGCCCACCGGCCGGTGGGCCTGGGTGTGCGCGGCAGCGTGGACGGCGAGCCCTGGGTGGCGGTGCGGGGCATCGACGACGGCGCCACCGTGCTGCGCGGCAGCGCCGGCGTGCTGCGCGAGGGCACGGCCACCCGGCCGGCCGCCGCGCCGGCCGCAGCCGCCAGCGCCACCGCGAACGCCGGGCGCCCATGATGCGCCCCGCCCGCCTGGCCTCGCCATCCGTGCCTGCCGTGCCCGCCGTGCCTGCCGTGCCCGCCACGGCCGCCACGGCCGCCGTGGCGCGCCCGGCCGGCGCGCCGGATGCGTCTATATTGATAGCTGTTCACGCCCA
>CAUJIM010000030.1 GCA_963205335.1 Pseudomonadota bacterium | reverse complement strand
ACCTGGGACACCGGCGAGGAAACCTCGCGCCTGGAGATGGCCGAGGCCGCGGTGCGCAACTACGACGCGCCGCAGGTCACCATCCACCGCGCGGACCTGCTGGAGGCGCTGACCAGGCGCCTCCCCGAAGGCGTGCTGCGGCTGGAGAAGCGCGTGCGCACGGCGGGCGAGCGGGCGCAGGGCGCGTTCATCCGCTTTGCCGACGGTTCGGAGCAGGAGTTCGACCTGGTCGTCGGCGCCGACGGCATCCACTCCGTGGTGCGCGCCGCGCTGTTCGGCGAGGACAAGCCCGAGTTCACCGGCCTGGTGTCGTTTCGCGCGACGGTCGGGCGCGACAAGGTGGCGAATCTCCCCCACATCGACGCCTTCACCAAGTGGTGGGGCCCCGAGCCGACGATCCAGATCGTGACCTTCCCGCTCAACCGCGGGCGCGAGCAGTTCATCTTCGCCACCACCGCGCAGGACGGCTGGCGCGAGGAGTCCTGGACCCTGCCCGGCGACGTGCACGAGCTGCGCGAGATCTACCAGGATTTCCACCCCGAGGCGCGCGCGCTGCTCGACGCCTGCACCGAGGTCACCAAGTCCGCGCTGTACGTGCGCGAGCCCATGGCCCGCTGGTCCAGGGGAGCTGTCACGCTGCTGGGCGACGCCTGCCACCCCATGGTGCCCTTCATGGCGCAGGGCGCGTGCATGGCGCTGGAAGACGCGGTGGTGCTGTCCCGGGCACTGGCCGGCGTGGCCGCCGCCGATGTGCCGCAGGCCCTGCAGCGCTATGAAAACACGCGCAAGGAGCGCACCGCCCGCGTGCAGCGCGGCTCGCGCGGCAACGAATGGCTCAAGGAGGGTGGCAACGCCGATTGGGTCTATGGCTACGACGCCTGGCAGGTGCCGCTGGCGGCATGAACCGGATCGAAGGCCGGCGCATGCATTTTTCCCGCCATCGGCCCGTACCGTGCGTCGCCGCACGCCGGCGCGGCCGATGGATTCATTCAGTCTGAAAGGAGACCGTTATGGCAGAAGGCAATTTCCGGCAGGTGTTCGAGGTCGAGGAACGGGCCAGGTTGATGCCCATGGAGGCGCCGGGCGTGTACAGCGAGGCGCCCGACCGCTACCTGATGACGCACCAGGCGCGCCACCACCCGTCCACCGTCTACGAGGGGCTGCTTGGCGACGCCATCGAGCGCGCCTTCGGCGCCGGCCACTACGCGCTGGCCGACCTGGTGGCGGACCTCAAGCGCCAGGGCATTTCCGACCCCGAGGGCAAGGAATGGACCGAGCAGAGCTACCAGGCCGTGATGGCCCGCTATGGCGATTGACAGCGTGATGGATGGAAGGAGATGACCATGAGTACCGATATGAATGACCCCGTAGAGATCCGCTTGCGCGACGGTTTGCGCGACCGCTGGTATGCCGTGTGCCCGTCCAACTGGGTCAAGGCCAAGCCTATTTCGCTCAAGCGCCTGGGCACCGAGATCGCCCTCTGGCGCGACGGCTCCGGCAAGGTGCATGCGCTGGAAGACCGCTGCCCGCACCGCGGCGCGCACCTGTCGCAGGGGCAGATCCTGGGCGACATGCTCAAGTGTCCCTACCACGGCGTCGAGGTGCGCTGCGACGGCGTCGCGGTGGCGGTGCCCGGCAGCCCCGGCTGCAAGCTCGAAGGCTCGCGCGCCACGCGCAACTTCCCGACCATGGAGCACGAGGGCGCGATCTTCGTCTACAACGGCAGCCAGTACACCGCGAACCCGCCGGAATTCAAGATGCCGGTGGAGCTGACCGACGACGAAACCTACTCGCGCTTCCTGTGCTACATGGAGTGGAAGTGCGACTACCGCTACGTGCTCGACAACGTGGTCGATCCGATGCACGGCACCTTCCTGCACAAGCAGTCGCACGCCATGTACCAGGGCGACATCAGCGCCAAGTTCGAGCTGGACGACACCGATGCAGGTTTCGTGTTCGCCAAGAAGGGGCAGAAGGACGTGAACTTCGACTGGTCGGAGTTCGGCGATACGGGCGGCCAGTGGGTCAAGCTGGAGATCCCGTATCCGAAGACCGGCGGGCCGGGCAGCGGCTTCATCATCATCGCCATGGCGACGCCGATCGCGCCCAATCTGTGCGGCGTGTACTTCTGGCGCGTGCGCAAGGTCCCCAGGGGCTGGGCGCGCGATACCTGGCGCTTCCTCTACCGCGACCGGCTCGAGGCCCGCCACTGGCACGTGGTGGAGCAGGACCGCGTGCTGCTCGAGGAACTGGCGCCCAACGCCAACGACCCCAAGCTCGAACACCTGTACGACCACGACCAGGGCGTCGTGCGCCTGCGCCGCGAGATGCGCAAGATGGCCAAGGCGCAGGTCGAGGGCGCGTAAAAACTGGCAACATCCCGGCGCGAAACGGTGTGCCGGCGCATGCGCGCCGGCGCCGTCAGGCCCTTTCCTTCCTCTCAACCTCAGGAGTTTCTCCATGCATTTCACTCGTCGTCAATGGATGGGGGCGGCTGCCGCACTCGCCGCCGCATCGCTCTCCTCCGGGGTGCTGGCCCAGGGCTGGCCCACCAAGACCGTCACCATCGTCGTTTCCTACCCGGCCGGGGGCGACACCGACGTCATGGCCCGCATGTTCGCCGAGAAGCTGACCAAGCGCCTGGGCCAGTCGGTCATCGTGGACAACAAGCCCGGCGCCAGCGGCACCATCGGCAGTGCCCACGTCGCCAAGGCCGCGCCCGACGGCTACACGCTGCTGATGGCGCCCAACACCTTCGCCATGGCGCAGTTCGTGCTCAAGACCGGCAGCGGCTCGAGCTACGACGTCCTGGGCGGCTTCACGCCCATCGTCCAGACCAGTACGCAGCCGCTGTTCCTCGCGTCCAACCCGGCCAGCGGCATCAAGGACTTCAAGACCCTGCTGGCGCAGGCGCGGCGCGAGAGCGTGGCCTACGCCAGCCCCGGCAGCGGCTCGCCCATGCACGTGCTGGGCGAGATGTTCAACAAGGCCGCGGGCACCAAGATGACGCAGGTGCCCTACAAGGGCGTCGCGCCGGCGGTGAACGACCTGGTCGGCGGCCATGTGCCCACCACCTTCCTGACCTACGGCCCGCTCGAGCCCTACCTCGGTGGCAAGGTGACGCTGCTGGCCGTGGCGCAGGAAAAGCGCAGCACGCTGGCGCCGGACGTGCCCACGCTGCAGGAGCAGGGCATCCACGGTTCGGACGTGAGCGCCTGGCAGGGCCTGTACGGGCCCAAGGGCCTGCCGCAGGACATCGTCGCGCTGCTCAACAGGCACATGAACGAGATCCTCAAGGAGCCCGACGTGGTCAAGCGGATGGCGACCTTCGGCGCCCTGCCGGAAGGGGGCGATCCCGCGCACCTGGCGCAGACTACGGCCACCGACTACAACCGCTTCGGCAAGATCATCAAGGACCTGGGCATCCAGGCGGAATGATCGGGCGCGGCGCCCGGGACCGGGCGCCGCGGTCCGTTTGCGCGCCCCTCATCGGGGGGATCGAGAGGAAAGCATTCTCATGAGCAACACCCTGCAAGCCTACGTGCACGCGCTCACCTTCGAGGCGCTGGAGACCATCAGCGTCGAGCTGCGCGCGCAGCACGCGGGCGACCTGCCGGCCTTCACGCCCGGGGCGCACATCGACCTGCACCTGCCCAACGGCCTGGTGCGCAACTACTCGCTGTGCAACAGCAGCGAGGAGACGCGGCGCTACGTGGTGGCAGTACTGCTGGACCGCAACAGCCGCGGCGGCTCGCGCTGCGTGCACGAGCAACTGCGCGTGGGCATGCCGATCACCATCTCGGCGCCGCGCAACAACTTTGCGCTGGCGGAGGACGTGGCCCACACCGTGCTCGTGGCCGGCGGCATCGGCATCACGCCGCTGCTGTGCATGGCGCGCAGGCTCAAA
>CAUJIM010000029.1 GCA_963205335.1 Pseudomonadota bacterium | reverse complement strand
GCGCGCCCATGCCGCCCGCCACCTTCGACAGACCCACGATCCTGCAGCGCGTCGTGCCGCTGCTGCGCGGCTTCGACGTGCCGCTGCTGCTGCTGGTTGCGGCGCTGATGGGCATCGGGCTCGTCGCGATGTATTCGTCGGGCTACGATTTCGGCCACCGCTTCGTCGACCACGGGCGCAACCTGCTGCTGGCCGTCGGCCTGATGTTCGTTGTCGCGCAGGTGCCGCCGCAGCGGCTCATGGCGCTGGCGCCGCCGCTGTACACCGCGGGCGTGGCGCTGCTGGTCGCGGTGGCGCTCTTCGGCATCACCAAGAAGGGGGCGCAGCGCTGGATCAACCTCGGCGTGGTGGTGCAGCCGAGCGAGCTGATGAAGATCGCGATGCCGCTGATGCTGGCCTGGTGGTTCCAGCGCCGCGAGGGGCAGCTGCGGCCGCTGGACTTCGCCGTCGCCCTGGTGCTGCTGGGCCTGCCCATCGGCCTGATCATGAAGCAGCCGGACCTGGGCACGGCGCTGCTGGTGCTCGCGGCCGGGCTGTCGGTGATTTTCTTCGCCGGTCTGCCGTGGAAGCTGGTGCTGCCGCCGGTGCTGGCCGGCGTGGTGGCCGTGGCGCTGCTCGTGGGGTTCGAGCCGCAACTGTGCGCCGACGGGGTCCGCTGGCCGTTGCTGCACGATTACCAGCAGCAGCGCATCTGCACCCTGCTCGACCCCACGCGCGACCCGCTGGGCAAGGGCTTCCACATCATCCAGGGAATGATCGCGATCGGTTCGGGCGGCTTCTGGGGCAAGGGCTTCATGGCCGGCACGCAGACGCACCTGGAATTCATTCCCGAGCGCACCACCGACTTCATCTTCGCCGCGTTTTCGGAGGAGTTCGGTCTCGTCGGCAACCTGGTGCTGATCGCCTGCTTCCTGCTGCTGGTCTGGCGCGGCCTGGCGATCGCGGCCCGGGCGCCGACGCTGTTCTCGCGCCTGGTGGCGGCAGCCGTGGCGGTGATCTTCTTCGCCTACGCCTTCGTCAACATGGGCATGGTCAGCGGCCTGCTGCCGGTGGTCGGCGTGCCGCTGCCCTTCGTGAGCTACGGCGGCACCGCCGCGGTGACGCTGGGCCTGGCGCTGGGGGTGCTGCTGTCCATCGCCAAGGCGCAGCGCCAGGAGCCCGAGGCGCTGCCCGCGCCGCTGTAGGACAATGCCCGGCATGATTTCCCGTGAACCCACCATCGAGCGCCTGGCGACGGCCCGCGCGCTGCTGCTCGAGCCCTTCGGCCTCGACGAAAGCCACCTGGGGCGCGCGCTGGCCGAGATCCGCGCGCACCGCGTCGACGACGCCGACCTGTACTTCCAGTACACCCGCAGCGAGGGCTGGAGCCTGGAGGAGGGTATCGTCAAGACCGGCTCCTTCAGCATAGACCAGGGCGTGGGCGTGCGTGCCGTCAGTGGCGAGAAGACGGCGTTCGCCTACTCCGACGACATCTCCGAGGCGTCGCTGCTCGATGCCGCCCGTACTGTGCGCTCTATTTCGGCCGCAGGGCAGACCAGGAAAGCGCAAGTAGCTCTCAAGAAAATAGCAAGAAGCCGGGCGCTCTATCCTCACCTGGACCCCATCTCCACCCTGGGCAGCCGCGACAAGGTGCAGCTGCTCGAACGCGCCGAGCGCGCCGCGCGCGCCAGGGATCCGCGCGTGGTGCAGGTCATGGCGGGGCTGGCCAGCGAATACGACGTGGTGCTGGTGGCGCGCGCCGATGGCACCCTGGCGGCCGACGTGCGCCCGCTGGTGCGCCTGTCGATCAGCGTGATCGCCGAGCACAAGGGGCGGCGCGAGATGGGCTCGGCCGGCGGCGGCGGGCGCTTCGGCCTGGCGTACTTCAGCGACGGGCAGGTGGCGCAGTACGTGAACGAGGCGGTCGACGCCGCGCTGCTCAACCTGGAGTCGCGCCCCGCGCCCGCGGGCGAGATGACGGTGGTGCTGGGCCCGGGCTGGCCCGGCGTGCTGCTGCACGAGGCCGTGGGCCACGGGCTGGAGGGCGATTTCAACCGCAAGGGCTCGAGCGCCTTCAGCGGCCGCATCGGCGAGCGCGTCGCCGCCCGGGGCGTGACGGTGCTCGACGACGGCACGCTGGCGGACCGGCGCGGCTCGCTCAACATCGACGACGAGGGCTTCGCCACGCAGCGCAACGTGCTGATCGAGGACGGCATCCTCAAGGGCTACATGCAGGACGCGCTCAACGCCCGCCTGATGGGCGTGCCGCGCACCGGCAACGGGCGGCGCGAGAGCTACGCCCACGTGCCGATGCCGCGCATGACCAACACCTACATGCTCGCGGGCCAGTCCGATCCGCAGGAGGTCGTGGCCAGCATCCGCAAGGGCCTGTACGCCACCAACTTCGGCGGCGGTCAGGTGGACATCACCAGCGGCAAGTTCGTCTTCTCGGCCAGCCAGGCCTGGTGGGTGGAAAACGGCAGGCCGCTGTATCCGGTCAAGGGCGCGACGCTGGTGGGCAGCGGCCCGGAGGCGCTCCGGCGGGTGGGCATGATCGGCAACGACCTGCGCCTGGACAGCGGCGTGGGCACCTGCGGCAAGGAAGGCCAGAGCGTGCCGGTCGGGGTCGGCATGCCGACGCTGCGCATCGACGCGCTGACCGTGGGCGGCACCGCGTGATCCGGATGTAGCGCCCATGCAACGCCGCATGGTGCACCGCCGCAAAAAGTGCTACATTGGCCCCATGGCTTCGCATCACGCGTTCTATTTTTACTTTTGGTTCTCGGCCCACGGCGGTTGAGAGGTACGCGCGCATGCAGTAAAAGCCCACTCCTCCTGAAACAAACCGCCGCAGCGTCAGACGCCCGGCGGTTTTTTCATGGCGTTTCCCGGACCACCACCTGACAAGGACCTTCCATGACCCCCCCCAGCAGCAAGACCGACGCCTGGCAGTACGGCAGCGCGCCCACCACCAGCGCCACCGACGACCAACGCATCCAGGACATCACCGTGCTGCCACCGCCCGAACACCTGATCCGCTTCTTCCCGATCCGCGGCACCGCGGTCGAGACGCTGATCGCCGACACCCGCCGGCGCATCCACCGCATCATCAAGGGCGAGGACGACCGCCTGCTGGTGATCGTCGGCCCGTGCTCGATCCACAACCCGGCCGCAGCGATCGAGTACGCGCACAAGCTGCAGGCGGTGCGCGAGCAGTACCGGGACCGGCTCGAGATCGTCATGCGCGTGTACTTCGAGAAGCCGCGCACCACCGTGGGCTGGAAGGGCCTGATCAACGACCCCTACCTCGACGGCAGCTACCGCATCGACGAGGGCCTGCGCATCGCGCGCCAGCTGCTCATCGACATCAACCGCCTGGGCGTGCCCGCGGCCAGCGAGTTCCTCGACACGATTTCGCCGCAGTACGTGGCCGACCTCATCAGCTGGGGCGCGATCGGCGCGCGCACCACCGAGAGCCAGGTGCACCGCGAGCTCGCGTCGGGCATTTCGGCGGCGATCGGCTTCAAGAACGGCACCGACGGCAACATCCGCATCGCGCTCGACGCGATCCAGGCCGCCGGCCGCGGCCACCACTTCCTGTCGGTGCACAAGAACGGCCAGGTGGCCATCGTGCACACCCGCGGCAACCCGGACTGCCACGTCATCCTGCGCGGCGGCAAGGTGCCGAACTACGAAGCGGCCAGCGTCGCCGCCGCCTGCGCGGACCTGGAGGCCGCGGGCCTGACGCCCTCGCTGATGGTCGATTGCAGCCACGCCAACAGCCGCAAGCAGCATGAGCTGCAAAAGAACGTGGTGGACGACATCGCGGCCCAGGTGGGCGGCGGTTCGCGCGGCATCTTCGGCGTGATGATCGAGAGCGCGCTGGTGCCCGGCGCGCAGAAGTTCACCCCGGGCAAGGACGCCCCCGAAGCGCTGGTCTACGGCCAGAGCATCACCGATGCCTGCCTGGGCTGGGACGACTCGCTCGCCTGCCTCGACACCCTGGCCGCCGCGGTGCAGGCGCGCCGGGAAGGGATGCCGGCCGCCCCCGAGGTGGAGGCGGCGGTGCAGGTGTAAGCTTGCCCGCACCCCGGCGCGTCCGGGAGATCGATCGAAGGAGACGGTGTAGCCATGTTCCAAGGCATCTGGATCGACAAGGAAGACGGCCAGTACACGGCCGGCGTGCGCGGCATCGATCCGCAGCAATTGCCCGACGGCGACGTGACGGTGCGCGTGGCCTGTTCCACGCTCAACTACAAGGACGCGCTGGCGATCACCGGCAAGTCGCCCGTGGTGCGCCAGTTTCCGATGGTGCCGGGGATCGACTTCGCCGGCGTGGTCGAGACCTCCTCTCACCCGGACTACAAGCCGGGTGATTCGGTGGTGCTGAACGGCTGGGGCGTGGGCGAGAAGCACTGGGGCGGCCTGGCGCAGCTCGCGCGCGTCCAGGGCGACTGGCTGGTGCCGCTGCAGCCGCCCTTCACGCTCAGGCAGGCCATGGGCATAGGCACGGCGGGCTACACCGCGATGCTGTGCGTGATGGCGCTGGAGCGCCACGGCGTCACGCCGTCCAGCGGTCCGGTGGTGGTGACCGGCGCCGCGGGCGGCGTCGGCAGCGTGGCGGTGGCGGTGCTCGCCAAGCTGGGCTACGAGGTGAGCGCGGTGACGGGCCGCGCCGACCAGGCCGATTACCTGAAGGGCCTGGGCGCCCGCCACATCCTCGACCGTGCCGCGCTCGGCGCGCCGGGCAAGCCGCTGGCCCGGGAGCAGTGGGCCGGGGCGGTGGACGTGGTGGGCGGCCACACGCTGGCCAACGTCTGCGCCGCGATGCGCTACCGCGGCACGGTGGCGGCCTGCGGCCTGGCCTCGGGCATGGATTTCCCGGCCACGGTGGCACCCTTCATCCTGCGCGGCGTGACGCTGGCGGGGATCGACAGCGTGATGGCGCCGCGCGCCGAGCGCATCGAGGCCTGGCAGCGCCTGGCGCGCGACCTGGACCCCGCGCTACTCGACGCGCTGACGCAGGAAGTGGGCCTGGCCGACGTGCTCAGGCTCGCGCCCGAAATGCTCGATGGCAAGGTGCGCGGGCGCGTCGTCGTCGCGGTGCGCGCCTGAACCGGCCATGCCTGCCGGGGGATAACATCGAAGCCCCGATCCACCGACAACAAAAACACGCACCATGCCGTCTCTCGACAAGATGACCTGCATCGAAGACCTGCGCCAGGTGGCCGAAAGCCGCGTGCCGCGCATGTTCTACGACTACGCCGACACCGGCTCCTGGACCGAGAGCACCTACCGTGCCAACAGCGCCGACCTGCAGTCCATCCTGTTTCGCCAGCGCGTCGCGGTGAACATGGAAAACCGCAGCACCGCCGGCGCCATGGTCGGAGAGAAGGTGACCATGCCGCTGGCGATCGCGCCGGTCGGCATGCTCGGCATGCAGCACGCCGACGGCGAGATCCTCGCCGCCAAGGCGGCGAAGAAATTCGGCGTGCCGTTCACGCTCTCGACCATGAGCATCTGCTCGATGGAGGACGTCGCCGAGCACACCGGCGCGCCGTTCTGGTTCCAGCTCTACCTGATGCGCGACCGCGAATCGATGAAACGCATGATCCAGCGCGCCAGGGCGGCGGGCTGCAGCGCGCTGATGCTCACGCTCGACCTGCAGGTGATCGGCCAGCGCCACAAGGACATCAAGAACGGCCTCTCCGCGCCGCCCAGGCCGACGATCGCCAACATCGTCAACCTGATGACCAAGCCGCGCTGGTGCATGGCGATGGCGGCCACCAGACGCCGCAGCTTCGGCAACATCGTCGGGCATGTGAAGGGGGTGGAGAACATGTCCTCGCTCGCCTCCTGGACCAACGAGCAGTTCGACCCGACGCTGTCGTGGGCCGACGTGGACTGGGTCAAGGAGCAGTGGGGCGGCAAGCTGATCCTCAAGGGCGTCATGGAGGTGGAGGATGCCGTGCTCGCGGCGCAGCACGGCGCCGACGCGATCATCGTCAGCAACCACGGCGGGCGCCAGCTCGATGGCGCGCCCTCCGCGATCCGTGCGCTGCCGGCCATCGTCGCCGCCGTGGGCGACAAGCTCGAGGTCTGGATGGACAGCGGCATCCGCACCGGCCAGGACGTGCTGCGCGCCTGGGCGCTCGGTGCGCGCGGCATGCTCTCGGGGCGCGCGATGCTCTATGGCCTGGGTGCGTTCGGCGAAGCGGGCGTGGACAAGGCGCTGGCCATCCTGCACAAGGAGCTCGACATCAGCATGGCGTTCTGCGGCCATACCCGGCTGCAGGACGTCGACCGCTCCATCCTCGTGCCAGGCACGTACCCGACAGCCTGACGCAGCGCGCGATGCGATGACATCGCCCTCCTTGCCCCGCCGCATCGCACACCTCGACATGGACGCGTTCTACGCGTCGGTGGAGCTGCTGCGCTACCCGCAGCTCCAGGGGCTGCCGGTGGTGATCGGCGGCGCGCCGACGCAGCAGAACGAGTCGCGCGGCAGGGACTGGGCCGGGCGCCTGGCGCAGGTGCCGATCGAGGCCTTCCCGCGCCTGGCGGGCTACGTGGGCCGGGGCGTGATCACCACCGCCACCTATCCGGCGCGCGCCTTCGGCGTGGGCTCGGCCATGGGCATGATGAAGGCCGCGCGCCTGTGCCCGCAGGCCATCCTGCTGCCGGTGGACTTCGCCGAGTACCGGCGCTGGTCGCGGCGCTTCAAGCAGGTCGTCGTCTCGATCGCGCCGGTGATGGAGAACCGGGGCGTGGACGAGGTGTACATCGACTTCACCGAGGTGCCCGGCGGGCAGCGCGAGGGCGGCGGCGTGCTGGCGCGCCTGCTGCAGAAAAGTATCTTCGACGCCACCGGCCTGACCTGCTCGGTGGGCGTGGCGCCCAACAAGCTGATCGCCAAGATGGCGAGCGAATTCAACAAGCCCAACGGTGTCGCGGTGCTCCTGCCCGAGGACCTGCAGGCGCGCATCTGGCCGCTGGCCTGCCGCAAGATCAACGGCGTGGGGCCCAAGGCGGACGCGAAACTGCAGAGCCATGGCATCCACACCATCGGCGAGCTGGCCGCGCGGCCGCGCGAGTGGCTGGTGGAGCACTTTGGGCGCTCCTACGGCGCCTGGCTGCACGATGCCGCCTGGGGGCGCGACGACCGCCCCGTCGTGACCGAGAGCGAGCCCGTCTCCATGAGCCGCGAGACCACGTTCGAGCGCGACCTGCACGCCGTGGCCGACCGGGCCGAGCTGGGGCGCATCTTCACCGAGCTGTGCCAGCAGGTGGCGGGCGACTTGCAGCGCAAGGGCTACGTGGGCAAGACCATAGGCATCAAGCTGCGCTACGACGATTTCAAAATCGCCACGCGCGACCAGACGGTGGAGCGCCACACCCAGGACGCGGCCGTCATCCGGCAGGTGGCGGGCCGGTGCCTCAAGCGCGTGCCGCTGACCCGGCGGCTGCGCCTGCTGGGCGTGCGCGTGGGCAACCTGCTGCCCGCCGCCTGCGCCGCGTCGCTGCCGCCGCCGGGCTGGGGCGAGAGCGCGCCGCTGTTCTGAGTCGAAGGGCAGCCGTCACTGCAGGGCTCTCCCCTCCTACAATGCGCTGGCCGGCGCCGCATGCCTTGCCTGCGGCGCCGGTAAGCGTTCTCAGGGCGGGGTGCAATTCCCCACCGGCGGTAGGCGCGGGGCGACCCGCGCGAGCCCGCGAGCGCCCCGGCCTCGTCTTTCGGGAGGGCGGCCGGGGGTCAGCAGATCTGGTGCGATGCCAGGGCCGACGGTCACAGTCCGGATGAAAGAGAGCGCGAGATGCCATGCCCCCGGCGTGCCCGATCGGTGCGCCGGGAGCGCGGCTTCGCGTGCGCGCCCTGGTTCATGTCCCATCCCTGGAGTCCATCATGAATCAGATGTCCGAAACCTTCTCTCCTGCTTCCTCCGCCGAGGCGTTGCCGCGCATTGCGCTGATCTGCGCGCTCTGGCATGCCGACATCGTCCACCGGGCGCGCGATGCCGCCGTGGCCACCTGGGCCGCGCGCGGCGTGCCCGCCGACCGCGTGGTGCATTTCGACGTGCCGGGTGCGTTCGAGATCCCGCTGCTGGCGCAGGAGTTGGCGCACAGCGGCCGGTACGATGCCGTCGTCGCCTGCGCGCTGGTGGTCGACGGCGGCATCTACCGCCATGAGTTCGTGGCCGGCGCGGTGATCGACGCCCTGATGCGCGTGCAGCTCGACGCCGGCGTGCCCGTGCTCTCCGCCGTGCTCACGCCGCACGACTTCCACGAGCACGAGGAGCACCGCGCGTTCTTCCGCGCGCACTTCGTCAAGAAGGGCGAGGAGGTGGCCCATGCCTGCCTGGGCGCGCTGGCGCAGCTGGCGCGCGTGCCGCGGCGCGGGCCGCGCGTCGTGGCCTGACCGGGGCGGCCCGCGGCGCGCGCTACTGCCGCGCCGTGCGCGTGCCGGGCGGCAGCGGCATCGGGTGGCTGGTGCGCAGCGGGTTGATGTCCAGGCCTCCGCGGCGCGTGTAGCGCGCGAACACCGTGAGCTGGATCGGGCGGCAGCGCGCGCTGATGTCCAGGAAGATGCGCTCGACGCACTGCTCGTGAAAGCCCTGGTGGTTGCGAAAACTCACCAGGTAGCGCAGCAGCCCCGCCTGGTCGATCTGCGGCCCGCTGTAGCGGATCTGCACGCTGCCCCAGTCGGGCTGGCCGGTGACCGGGCAGTTGCTCTTGAGCAGGTGGCTGGTCAGCGTTTCCTCGACCGGCGCCTCGTCGAAGGCGGCGCCGAGCAGTTCGGGCGCGGGCTGGTAGTGCGTGCACTCGACCTGCAGGCGGTCGAGCAGCAGGCCGTCGAGCTCCTGCATGCGCTCTTGCGCGAAATGCTCCGGCGGCACGAGGCGGATGCCGACCGTGCCGCCTTGCCCGCTGCCGCGCCACGCGGCTTCGCTCAGGTCGGCGCGGATGCGCTCGCGCACCGCCTCGGCGTTCGGGAAGGTGCTGTTGCCGAAGCTGTTGAGGTAGAGCTTGAGCGACTTGCTCTCGATGAGCTGCGGCGTTTCGCACGGCACCGTCAGGTGCGCGATCGCCACCTGCGGCTTGCCGCGCGGATCGAGCCAGGAGAGTTCGTACGCCGTCCAGAGGTCGGCGCCGAAGAACGGTAGCGCGCCGGCGATGCCGAGCGCGCCGCGCGCCTGCGCGCGCGCGATCGGGTACAGCAGCGAGGCGTCGTAGTGGTCCGCGTAGACCGTCGGCTGGCCCAGCGGGGAGTCCGGCAGGTCTTTCATCGCGGTGGCCGTCGCATCGGGTTTTTCATTTGAACTCGCGCTCGCGCAGCCATTTGGTGGCGATCCACTTTTCCCCCTCGACGACGGGGGCGCCGCCGTGCAGGCTGCGCGTGCTCGGGTGCGGCCGTTCGTAGCTGAAGAAGACGGCGTTGCCCTGGCGCGGCGCCACTTCCAGGTGCACGTCGGGGAAGACCGTGCCGCCGCCCTTGGCGGGGTTGTTCAGGTAGAGCACCAGCGTGGCGACGCGCTGGCCGCCGCGCTGCAGGACGTTGGCGGTGCCGGGCTGCGCGGGGTCGAAGTAGTCGTAGTGCGGCTTGTATTCGGTGCCCGGGGGGTAGCGCAGGACTTGCAGGCCCTCGCCGTTGCGCACCGGCCAGCGCACCAGGCGTGCGATGCGCTCTTCGATGCGCTGCACCAGCGGGGTCTCGCCGCGCTCGAAGAACATGCCGTCGCTCGTGCGGTCGTGGTTGATCTCGCCGTCGCCCGTCTGCTGCGCCACGGTGAGCGAGCGCTTCAGGCGCGGGCGCGCCGCGGCCATCAGCGCCTCGCACTCCTCGACCGCGAGCAGGTCGCCGAACAGCACCACGCGCGGCGTGGCCAGCGCCATCAGGACTTCGACCTGCCGGTCGCCGGCGTCGACGTACAGGGGCGACTCGCCGATCGGCGGCTCGGGCACGGGCACCGCGCCGGGCCAGCCCTGGCGCTTGGCCACGTCGTCCAGGTGCGTGCGCAGCACCTGCTCGATGGCGTCGATGGCCACGTCTTCGTGCCAGCCCGACTTGCGCATGGCCTCGACCAGCGCGGGCGCGGTGATGCCGGCGCCTGCCTGGGTGACGATCCACCGGCGCAGGTCGTCGGTGATGGCCTGTGCCGCGCTCATTGGATAACCTGCGTGCTTCGCACTGCGATGCGAGCCCCCTTCGGAGCGGCCGGGCGGGCGCTCATGCCCTTGCCTCGGCGCCGTCGCGGCGGAACACGAGGCGGTCGGGCGTCGAGGCACCGGGCGCGAAGGCATAGCCCTGCAGGTCGAAGCCCCGGAGCTGCTCGGGCGCGGTGGCGCGCCGCAGGATGGCCCAGCGCGCCATCAGCCCGCGCGCGCGCTTGGCGAAGAAGCTGATGATCTTGTACTGGCCGTCCTTGCGGTCTTCGAAAACGCATTCGACCACGCGCGCGGCGAGCCGCTTGCGGTCGACCGACTTGAAGTACTCCTGCGACGCCAGGTTGACCACCACGGGCGTGTCGTCGCGCGCCAGCCGCTGGTTCAGGTGCTCCGCGATGCGCGTGCCCCAGAACTGGTAGAGGTTGCTGCCCTGGTCGGTCGCCAGGCGCGTGCCCATCTCCAGCCGGTAGGGCTGCATCCAGTCGAGCGGGCGCAGCACGCCGTACAGGCCGCTCAGGATCGCCAGGTGCCGCTGCGCCCAGTCCAGGTCGTCGGGCGAGAGCGTGGCGGCCTGCAGTCCGTCGTACACGTCGCCGTCGAACGCCAGCACCGCCTGGCGCGCGTTCCTGGCCGAAGGGCGCGCGCTCCATGCGGCGTAGCGTGCGGCGTTGAGCGCGGCGAGCGGGTCGCTGATCGCCATCAGCGAGGCGATTTGCTGCGGTGACTGCCGGCGCAGGATGGCGATCAAGGCCTTGGTCTGCGCCGGAAACTGCGGCAGGGTGTGCGGCAGGCCCTCGGGCAGGGGACTGTCGTAGTCGAGCGATTTGGCGGGGGAGAGCAGGAACAGCATGGCGGGTTCGATCGGTGGCGTGGCTCCATTGTGGCCCGAGGCAGGCGCCGGGCCAAAAGCGCGAAGGGCCTGCCGGGTTCAGCGGCAGGCCCTCTGGGGCATGCATCAAAAAGGCCTCAACCCCTTGTGCATGGCGCGCTGGCAGCTATCGTATCGATAGTTTTCACCCTTGGGCGTCCTGGTCGAACGGCAGCTGCATCTCGCGCAGGTCGCGCCGGGTTTCCACCAGCACCAGGGGGCCTTCGTCGGCCTGCACCGCGGGCGGGCGTTCGCGCGGCACGTGGATCGGCCGCGGCTCGGCGGCGATCGCGGCCTGCACCGCGGCGACCTTGTCGGCATCGGAATGCACCCAGGTGAGGCCCGAGGCCTGCGCGACGTCCGCCAGCGCCTGCACCTGCAGCGTGAAGGGCCCGGCCTGCGGCATGCCGTGCGGCGGCTCTGCGCGGGCTTGGCTCACGGCGGGCGCCGGCGCGGGCACGGCGATGGGCGCCGGGCTCTCGGGCGGCACGGGGGCGGCCTCGGGGCTGGCGGCGGGTTCGACCGGCTCTTGGGGAGCTGCCTCGGCCTGCGCGGCGGGGGCCGCATCGGCGGCCGTGAAGTAGCTGCGGCGCGCGGGCACGAAGCTGTCCGACTCCTCGTCCATCGGGGCGGCCGCGGCTTCGGCGTCCGTGCCGCCTACCTGCTCTTGTGCAGGTGCGTCGTCCTGCTCGGGGCGCGGGGTGCGGGGACGACGGTCGCGGCCGTAGCGGTCGCGCGAACGGCGCTCGCGGCGCTCGCCATTGCCCTCGCCCTCGGGTCCGCTGGACGTCTCGGCGGCACCGGGCGCAGCGTCGGCCAGGGCGTCGCCCGTGGCGACGGGCACCAGCGGTTCCGTCGCCTCGCCGTTCACGCCTTCGCGGGGCTCGCGCGGCCCGCGGCGGCGGCCGCGTTCACCGTTGCGCGGCGCGCGTTCTCCGCGCTCCTGTCCGTTGCCGCCGTTGCGCGCGGGGGCCTCGCCGTTCGCGGCGGCGGTCTGCTCGGTCTCGGCACCGGCCTGGCGTTCGCTGCGTTCGCGCTGGCCGCGGCCCTCGCGCGGTTCACGCGGTTCGCGTGGCTCACGGCGTGCACGCTCCTGGCCATTGCCTTCGCGGCCCTCGCGGCCTTCGCGTTCGCCGCGCTGGCCGCCCCGGCGCCCGCGCCGGTTGCCGCCGCGCTCTTCGCGCGGCGCGGTGTCGGCCACAGGTTGCGCCACGGGCGCCGCGGCCGCAGGCTCGGCGGCGGGCGTACCGAAGCCGAGGACGCCCTTGAGCCAGGTGAGAAAACCCTGCTCCTGCGCCGGCATCGGCACCGGGGCGGGCGCAGGCGCGGGCTGGCGCGCCGCGGCAGGCCTGGGCTGCGCGGGGCTGGCGGCGGGCTTGGGCACCACCACGGGGGCGGGGGCGTCGGGCAGCACGCCCTTGATCACCGGGGTCTGCTTGTTGGTCGGCTCCTGCGATCGGCGCGTGATCTGCGTCGGCTCTTCCTCGACCTCGGCCATCTTGTAGCTGGCGTCCAGGTCGTCCAGGCGCGGGTCGTCGTGCTTCAGGCGCTCGAGCTTGTAGTGCGGGGTCTCGAGCGACTTGTTCGGGATCAGCACCACGGAGATGCGCTGGCGCAGCTCGATCTTGGCGACCTCGGCGCGCTTTTCGTTGAGCAGGAAGCTGGCCACCTCCACCGGCACCTGGCAGTGCACGGCGGCGGTGTTGTCCTTCATGGACTCTTCCTGGATCATGCGCAGCATCTGCAGCGAGAAGCCTTCCGTGTCGCGCACGTGGCCGGTGCCGTCGCACAGCGGGCAGCGGATGTGCGCGCCTTCGGACAGGGCGGGCTTGAGGCGCTGGCGGCTCATCTCCATGAGGCCGAACTTGCTGATGGTGCCGAACTGCACGCGCGCGCGGTCCTGGCGCAGCGCGTCGCGCAGGCGGTTCTCCACCTCGCGGCGGTTCTTGCTCTCCTCCATGTCGATGAAGTCGATCACGATCAGGCCGCCCAGGTCGCGCAGGCGCATCTGGCGGGCCACCTCGTCGGCGGCCTCCAGGTTGGTGCGGGTGGCGGTCTCCTCGATGTCGCCGCCCTTGATGGCGCGCGCCGAGTTCACGTCCACGCTGACCAGCGCCTCGGTGTGGTCGATCACGATGGCGCCGCCCGAGGGCAGCGTGACGGTGCGCGCGTAGGCGGACTCGATCTGGTGCTCGATCTGGAAGCGCGAGAACAGCGGCGCGTCGTCGCGGTAGCGCTTGACGCGTGATGCCGTCTCCGGCATCACGTGGTTCATGAACTGCCTGGCCTGGTCGAAGATGTCGTCGGTGTCGATCAGGATCTCGCCGATGTCGGCGGTGAAGTAGTCGCGGATGGCGCGGATGACCAGCGAGCTCTCCTGGTAGATCAGGAAGGCGCCCTTGCCCGCCTTGGCGGCGCCGTCGATGGCGTCCCAGAGCTTGAGCATGTAGTTGAGGTCCCACTGCAGCTCGGCGGCACTGCGGCCGATGCCCGCGGTGCGCGCGATCAGGCTCATCCCCTTGGGGTAGTCGAGCTGGTCCATCGCGTCCTTCAGCTCCTCGCGCTCCTCGCCCTCGATGCGCCGGCTGACGCCGCCGCCGCGCGGGTTGTTGGGCATCAGCACGAGGTAGCGGCCGGCCAGGCTCACGAAGGTGGTCAGTGCGGCGCCCTTGTTGCCGCGCTCCTCCTTCTCGACCTGCACCAGCAGGTTGTCGCCTTCCTTGACGGCGTCGGCGATCTTCGCGTTCTTGACGTCGGTGCCTTCGCGGAAGTAGTTGCGCGAGATCTCCTTGAACGGCAGGAAGCCGTGGCGGTCCTCGCCGTAGTCGACGAAGCAGGCTTCCAGGCTCGGCTCGACGCGGGTGATGACGGCCTTGTAGATGTTGCCCTTGCGCTGCTCGCGCCCTTCGATCTCGGTTTCGAAGTCGAGCAGCTTCTGGCCGTCGACGATCGCCAGCCGCCGCTCCTCGGGCTGCGTGGCGTTGATCAGCATGCGTTTCATGTGCACTCCGGTGCGGCGCGCCCGTCTTGCGCAGGCGCGCCCTTGCTCACGTTCGATGCACGAGAAAGGCGGCGAATCCCGGGAGCGAAGTGCCCTGGACTGCGTGCTGGCGCGGCACGGGGCCGGCGCTCAGGCGTGCAGCGTTGGCGCGCGCGAGGCGGTGTCGCTTGGGCGTGCTGCAGCCATGCGCTTCGGGCGCCGCCTGGTGGGCGGCGTGAGCGGCCCGGCAGCCCCGGTGGCCGCGTCGTGCTGCGGGTACCGGAGGGTGTCGGGCTGTTCGGGAAGCGGTGTCGGATGCATGGGCCGGGGGCGTCGCCGGTCGCTCGAGGCGCCAGGCCGACCGGGGATGTCGTCCCGATGTGTCTGGCGCCGTGAATGCTTTCGTCTGCCGCAGCGCCGACCGCCCCGGATGGGCGCATGGCGAGCGGCTCGGTCATCGCAGTCTTCTCTGCCGCCCGAGGCCTCGTGCCGCCGGGCCGCTTCGGGGCCCGGCCTGCGCGGGGCCGCAGGCGTTGCATCAGCTCGACCGCGCGCGCCTGTCGTCTCCATGCGCGCCCGCGGCCCTCCACGTCATCCGTCGGTGCCCGCTAAACTTCGATGAATCAAGCACTTACCGCACGAACGTGGAACGGCGAATTATAGACGGCAAAGCCGCGGCCGCGGTTCGCACGAAAAGCGCGGTCGCAACGGGCTTCTGCGCGTCGCCGGCCGCGGCTGCAGCACCCGCGGCACCCGCGGCCCCGGCCGCCGGCCGCCTGACGGTGGATGAGGAGTCGGCCGGCCAGCGCCTGGACAACTTCCTGCTGCGCCACCTCAAGGGCGCGCCCAAGACGCTGGTCTACCGCGTCATCCGCTCGGGCGAGGTGCGCGTGAACAAGGGCCGCGCCAGCGCCGACACGCGCGTGCAGGCCGGCGACGTGATCCGCGTGCCGCCGCTGCGCCTGGCCGGGCGCGCGCCCGCGGCCGCGGTGCCGGCGCGCGAGTTTGCCGTGCTGTTCGAGGACGACTGGCTGCTCGCCGTGGACAAGCCCGCGGGCGTGGCGGTGCACGGCGGCAGCGGCGTGAGTTCCGGCGTCATCGAGCAGCTTCGAGCGGCGCGGCCGCAGGCGCGCTTCCTCGAACTCGTGCACCGGCTGGACAAGGAGACCTCGGGCGTGCTGCTGCTGGCCAAGAAGCGCAGTGCGCTGACCGCGCTGCAGGAACAGTTCCGCGCGCGCGACACCGGCAAGACCTACGCCGCGCTCGTCTGGGGCGCCTGGCCGGCGCGGCAGAAGGTGATCGACCTGCCGCTGCTGAAGACGCTGGACGCCGCGGGCGAGCGCTTGGTGCGCGTCGTCTCGCCGGCGCACGAGGCGGCGCGGCGCTCGATCACCCTCGTGCGCGCGGCACGCCGCGTCGGGCCCTGCTCGCTGCTCGAGGTGGGGCTGAAAACCGGGCGCACGCACCAGATCCGCGTGCACCTCGCGCACAGCGGCCACGCCATCGTCGGCGACCCGAAGTACGGCGACTTCGAGCGCAACCGCGAACTCGCGCGCGGGCCGCTGCGCTTTGCGCGCATGTTCCTGCACGCGCTGGAGCTCGCCTTCGACCACCCCGCCGACGCACGCCGCATCACCCTGCGCGCCGAACTGCCGGCGCCGTGCGCGACACTGCTGGCCTCGCTGGAAAGCTCATGAACCGACCGCGCCGCTTCGACCTCATCGCCTTCGACTGGGACGGCACGCTGTTCGACTCGACGGCGCTGATCGTGCGCTGCATCCAGGACGCCTGCCGCGACGTCGGCGCCGTGGTGCCCAGCGACGAGGCCGCGGCCTACGTCATCGGCCTGGGCCTGGAGGACGCGCTGCGCCACGCCGCGCCCGGGCTGCCGGCCGAGCACTACCCGCAGCTCGGGCAGCGCTACCGCCGCCACTACTTCGCGCGCCAGCACGAGCTGGTGATGTTCGACGGCACGCTGCCGATGCTGCAGGCGCTGCGCGCGCGCCACCACTGGCTGGCGGTGGCCACCGGCAAGAGCCGGCAAGGCCTGGACATGGTGCTGCAGCAGTCGGGGCTTGGCCGGCTCTTCGATGCCACGCGCACCGCCGACGAGACGCAGCCCAAGCCCGACCCGCGCATGCTGCAGGAGCTGATGCGCGAATTCGGCGCCGACCCCGAGCGCACGCTGATGGTCGGCGACACCACGCACGACCTGCAGCTTGCCGCCAACGCGCGCGTGCCCGCGGTCGCGGTGAGCTTCGGCGCGCACGACCCGGCGAGCTTCGCGCCCTTCGCGCCGCTCTTCGTCGCGCGCTCGACGCGCGAGCTGCAGGACTGGCTGCTGACGCATGGCTGAGTCGGTCGAGGCCGACGGTCAGCGGCTGCCGCTGTGCGCCTCGGCGGAGCTGGCCGAGCGCGGCCGCGCCTGGGTCTGGGACGTGCTGCAGTACGGCCGGCCCGCGCGCGCCTTCGCGGTCCGCTTCGACGGCGTGGTCGTCGCCTACCTCAACCGCTGCACCCATGTGCCCGCCGAGATGGATTGGCAGCCCGGCGAGTTCTTCGACGCCGAGCGGCAGGTGATCCTGTGCGCCATGCACGGCGCCACCTTCGCGCCGGGCGACGGCCGCTGCCTGGGCGGCCCGGCGCGCGCGCCGCTCACCGCGATCGGCGTGGCCGAGGACGGCGGGCAGGTCTATTGGTATCCTTCGCGCGACATCCGGCCCCTGCCGCCGGAGCAGCCCGCGCCCGGGAGCGCCCCATGACCCCCCAAGACGACTCGAGCCCGTCGCCGTTTGCGGCCGCGGGCGATTCCCCCGTGCAAGCAGCGGCGCCGGCCACGGCCGCGCCGCGCCCAGGGCCGGCGTCGACGGCGCTCGAAGGCAGCCTCGAGCGGCTGGCCGGCGAGCTGCTCGTCGAGCGTCGGCGCGAGCGGCGCTGGCGCATCTTCTTCCGGCTGGGCTGGCTGCTGCTGGCCTTCATCGTCGTCTGGGGGCTGGTGTCGCAGCGCGCGCACACCACGGCCAGCAGCAAGGCGCACACCGCGCTCATCGAGGTGCGCGGGGAGATCGGCATCGACGCCGAGGCCAGCGCCGAGAACCTGGTGTCGGCGCTCAAGTCCGCCTTCGAGGACCCGGCGGCGCAGGCCATCGTGCTGCGCATCAACTCGCCCGGCGGCAGCCCGGTGCAGAGCGGCATCGTCAACGACGAGATCCGCCGGCTGAAGGCCTTGCACGAGAAGAAGGTCTACGCCGTCGTCGAGGAGATGTGCGCCTCGGGCGCCTACTACATCGCGGTGGCCGCCGACGAGATCTTCGTCGACAAGGCCAGCCTCGTGGGCAGCATCGGCGTGCTGATGGACGGCTTCGGCTTCACCGGCGCGATGCAGAAGCTCGGCATCGAGCGGCGGCTGCTCACC